>JAALKW010000084.1 GCA_011087865.1 Legionellaceae bacterium | reverse complement strand
AAAATTCTAAATTATCTCTTGCAATAACGGCGGGGTCCATACATGAGTTAATAATGATTAGGGTGTATTAGCATGAGGTATATTTGCTTATCCAGTACGAAAGTTCTACGCTTATTTCAATCAATTCAAAAAAAACAGGTCAAAAAGTGCTGAAGAAATTGACCAGCGTTATCATACTTAACTGTTTAATGCTGCCCATTACATTTGCTGCGTCAGATCATGAGAAAAAAGCGATTAAACATAGTGGCTGGCTTGCTGATTTAAGAAATTTACCTAATAAAAAAGAAATAGAAAGCCTTTCTAAGCATGTTGATAGCGTTATGGGGCATGAAAAAGATGAGGTGTGTGCCGCGATTAATCCACGTCTACGAAAAATGATATTTTTACACTTTGCAACGTATCAGCACGTCATCAATCAGCGAGATATTTATTTGGAAGATGAGAGGCTACATCATTGGGCGCATGTATTCGGTATGTTGCTTCAAGAAAGCAGTGGCGATACAACAAGTATTACAAGCATGACCGGACGTTCATATAGTACTTATGAAGCAAAATCAGACTTAAAGCGATGGGGTGAAATAGCAAAATTGTCTAAAACAGGACGTATTCCATTAAACTATCAAACGAACTTTGGATTAGCCCAACTCTCAGTTGATAGGTTATTTGTTGCATTACATTTTAAGTATGAGCCAGTGTATCTGACTGGTGAGAAACAAGCGCAATTAAATACAGCAATAGCCGCGCGAAGGCTCATTTGGTTTTACCAAGATTTTGCTGAAGGTCGTCTTACACAAGAACACGATCGTATTCACCATCATGCACAAGATAATCCTAAATATACGACAAGATTCACTTCAGGCATTGATATGGCGCTTTTACTCTGTGGAACGCGTTACATGTTCAATGAAGGGTATGGTAATCAAGCTGGCGGTGCGTCTGATTTGGCAAAAGCCATGGCCTCTATTGCTTATTGTCCATTAGGTAGTGCACACGAAGGGTATGGTTTAAACGAAGCAAACGCAAAATGTTTTGCTGATTGGGTGACCTTGTGTCCAACATTGAATTTTGATATTGCGATGCTAACGCCACTCAGTTATTTTGCAACGCGAGATGCCTCGCCAGTCTGTCTTAGCACTTTTAAAGCGCTCTTGAATAAAAAACCACTACATCATCAATCAGCATCTAAGCACATCAAGCCAATCCAGCATGAAAAAATAAAACCGGGGTCAAGATTGAAAAAAGCACTGGATGCGGTATCTACTGCATTAGACAATCTGTTTTCTGGCTTTAAGTCAGAGCCCCATAAACCCAAGCAATAGAGCCTATTAACTTATTGATAATATTAAGCATTTGAATTTTCATATCTATATCTGTATGATTAGCTCCCGTTTTGAAAAAATAATAAAAATATGACTTTGTTAGTTAGTGATGTCACTTCAGAAAAACTATGTGATATTTCAAATAGAATCATCAGAAATAAATTATTAACTTTTCTTGCTGCAGAAAGGTATGATGAGACATTAATTGCCTGTGCACAGGCACTTCAGATTTCACAACATACATATTTTCAGACCTATGAAATATTAGATATCCTTCAGATTGAAATAGAGCCTTTTGATGAATCTAACTTAAGAATAGAAAAAATCTCATTGCTTGAGCTGGTGGTTATCTATGGTGGAACGCCCCAACTTTATGCGACCAGTTTACTGACACCGATAGGGCATGAATCTCATACAAGAGTTGCGGCATTTTATAGGGCATTAGAAAATAAAAAAGTTGATGCCGTGAAATTTTTAATTAATTTTCAGGAGGTGATGCAGGCGGCAGAGAGGTTAACGGTTGATCGAGTGGGTTTATATTCAAATATTGACCCTTTTCAAAAAAATATCATTGCGCGGTTTAAGCATATTATAGATAACAATCATATTGCATATGAAGGCAATTTAGCGCTTTTATTGGCAGCTAAAATGGGTAATCTCAGTATTTTTAATCAGCTACTTAACAATCATAATATTTGGTCTCAGTTTCCAAATACAGGTATCATTGCATTGCTGATGATGACTCGAACGGATGATGGGCGTAATAAATATTTATCGGTAGAAAGCGCGAGTATTTTAATTAAAATTTTAGATATTCCATCGGTTTATGATTATGCTTGCACCCGTCAGCATGATTTTCAAGAATTATTGGCGGTCTATACGGACTTTAAGCAAAAAGCCTCTAGCTCAATTTCTCGAACCACGACATCGAGTGGGTTAACAACGCTTGATGATGGCTCATCAGGGCGCGCTGATTCTCCAGAAGTTCGGCTTGGCGTTTTAAATACACATTGCTTTTTTAATGGTAACTATGATAAAAGTAATGAGGTTGCTACAGATAATGAAACAAATCCGTTTTATCAAGTGTTTTTATAAAGCTAAAGGGGGCTCAGGTGCATTTTGATATTTTACCAATAGAAGAGAAGCATATTAGTGGTTTTTGGGAAGCACTTGATAGCGTGGCAAGAGAGAAAAAATACTTAACTTTTCTTGAAGGGCCGCCTATTGAAACAACGCGACAATTTGTATTACATAGCATCAAATCTAATTGGGCACATGTCATCGCAGTAGATAAAGATAAAGTGGTGGGGTGGTGTGATATCCGTCCGGCTGATGTTAGACCTGTTGTTGCTCATGTAGGGCATGGGGTAGGCACAGCACTAATTAAAGCCGCCCGAGAAAAAGCAAGAAACAATCAACTGACACGTATTGAGCTAGAAGTGCGTGAAAATAATAAAGCAGCAATCAAGCTTTATCAAAAAATGGGTTTTGTATCTGAAGGTCTTCATCAGCATGCAGCGTGTGTTGATGGTGTATATGAGAATCATATTTCTATGGCGCTGTTGTACTCAAAATAGGTAAAATACAATGAAAAAACAAAAACAAAACCTGGGGCAGTTAAATTTAATTGGATTAACAGTTAGAACAAATAATCAAGATGAAATGAACCCTGAAACGTCCAAAATATCGATGCTTGCTGGCAAATACTGGGGGGAGCAAATAGCAAATGGTTTTAAAAATCGTATCAATCCAGGGGTAACCTATGCGGTGTATACGGAGTATGAAAGTGATGAACACGGTGAATATACTTATTTCATTGGTGAGGCAGTAGAATCGCTGGAAACACAAATGCTATCTCAATTTAAACCACTTATTATTCCTCAAAGTCATTATCAAAAATTTACTACGGAACCTGGAAAAATGCCTGATGTGGTGATTGCTGCATGGCAAGATATTTGGCGGATGAGTGAGCAAGATTTTGAAGGAAAAAGAAAGTATATTGCTGATTTTGAAGTGTATGATGAACGTGCACAAGATCTAAATCAGGCAGTACTTGATATTTATATTGGTATCAATGAATAAAATACTGACCCTTGTATCCTTGGGTCATATTTTTTTATTAGCCCTCAGTAATGTCTTGGTACAGTATCCTTTTGAAGTATGGGGTTATTATACAACATGGGGTGCTTTCACTTATCCTGCTATTTTTATTTTGACTGATTTGACCACGCGCATGACTTCGGCAAAGATTGCCCGAAAAATTATTTTTCGGAGTATGATGCCAGGGTTGCTTATTTCTTATGGCATAGCAAGTTATATAGAGAATGGTCATCTTTACGGTATTCACTGGATGCCACTGCGTATTGCCTTGGCTTGTTTTATTGCTTATGTGATGGGCCAGCTGGTTGATATCTTGGTTTTTCAGCGGTATCGAGATAAAGCATTCTGGTGGCTCGCACCTACGCTTTCGGCAAGTGTGGGGAATGTAATAGATACGGTTTTATTTTTCTCTATTGCATTCTATCACTGCAGTCACTTGTTTTTAGCGCAACACTGGCCAGAAATAGCTATGATTGACGTATTTTTTAAGATTAGTATTAGCTTACTTGCTTTTGTCCCCATCTATGGGTTGGTTTTAAATATTTATCAATACGAGTTATTTAATCGAGCAGATAACCGCTAGTATTCGAATAACTCTATTTTTATTCCATGATATATATTGATCTGATCCCTTCAGGTTGTGAGGCGAACAATCATCAAACGACGAACACACAGAAGAACTTAATCTGTGCGAATTGATTAATTATAAGCAAATCAATATTATTTGATCTTTTTTTATTTTAATTGCACATGAATTTGTAAGCTATGGATAAAAACCAAACGTCTAATCAAGGGGCTTCGGCAGAGCGCCTTTCGCCTAACCGCCCTGTGCCGTCAGAGTCTCTTGACGTGCATGTAAGACAAAAATTGGCTTTGATTGAAGAATGCTTCAATGACTTAATTAAACTTTATCATCTCCCCGAGGGCGCTGCTGAAGATAATCTATTTGAAGATGATGAATCTGAAGAAGATACAGAGGGAAATCCGCTATCTCAGCGTACAATGCTTATTGAACAACTGATTCAACAGCTGAACGGAATCCAAGCTGAAAAAGATCAAAAACCAAATAGATATCAATTGATAAAGCTGTTTTTAGAAAGAAGAGGATTTCAACTGCTCAAAGCTTTAGGTGTTAGGATCTCTAAAAAATTGCGGAAGATCTTGGCAGAATCGCGATAGCATCTCAAAGCATTCATTTCTTATTGTGGTTGGCCGAAGAAGAACTTTTTTGCATAAAGCGCTTCCCCCAGTTATTTATGAATGGCTTAGAAGCAGCCTTAGATAACGAAAACTTGGAAATTTTACGTTTTTTGATCGAAGATAGAAGTTACGCATTGACAGCGACCTGAAATTTCGGGTTTAGATGCTGCTTGTT
>JAALKW010000083.1 GCA_011087865.1 Legionellaceae bacterium | reverse complement strand
GACATGCTCTTGGTTTCTATTGTCTTAGGCTCCCCTACTGACAGTGCACGTGCTGATGACAGTGAGCGGCTGTTAAAATACGGTTTTCGTTTTTTTGAAACACACCGCCTATATGAAGCAAATAAACCACTGGCCGAATTGCCGCTGTATAAAGGCATTGATGACACGCTATCCATTGGCTTACAGCAAGATCAATACGTCACAATACCAACAGGGCAATATCAGTATTTAAGCATTAAGACCGAAGCATCGAAATACCTACAGGCCCCCATTGATAAAGGTCAAAAAGTTGGTGACCTTGTGATTACATTTAATGGTGAAGCGCTGTCTACGCGTCCATTATATGCTTTAAAATCAGTGGCACGGGCAGGCTTGTTTTCTCGAGCACAAGACTCTGTTGTCCTCAAATTTAAGCAATGGTTTAGTTAATATGTCTGATTCTGATCATAATCATAGCGATTTAATAAGTTTCCCCTCTGATTTTCCAATTAAAATTATTGGGGATTCTACCGAGCAGTTTGAAACAGCTATTTTAGACATTGCACGCCAACATCATCCTGAATTAGCTGATGATGCAATTCAACGCAAAACCAGCGCCGAAGGTAATTATTTAGCCATTACAATTACTGTTCGAGCTGTGAGTCAAGAAGGATTAGATGCGTTATATACTGCATTGAGTAAACATCCGGAAACAAAGATGGTGTTGTGATGATAGTTGTTCGTTCTTTAGGATTAGAGCCCTACGCTAAAACCTGGGAAGCGATGAAGCGCTTTACACATGAGCGTGATGAAAATACCCCTGATGAAGTTTGGTTTTTGCAGCATGAGCCCGTGTATACACAAGGCCAAGCCGGCAAACCAGAACATATTTTAAACGCACAAAACATACCTATTATTCAAAGTGATCGCGGGGGTCAAGTTACCTATCATGGCCCAGGCCAGCTCGTGGTTTATGTGTTAATGGATTTAAAACGCCGAAAGCTCGGGGTACGCACCTTGGTGTGTTTACTTGAAAAGATGTTGATTAAAATACTTTTAGACTTAGGTATATCTGCAGCGACCAAAACCGGCGCACCAGGCGTTTATGTGAACCATCAAAAAATCGCATCCATAGGTCTTCGGGTTCGAAAAGGATGTACCTACCACGGCATTGCTTTTAATATTAATATGGATTTAACACCGTTTTTAGGTATTAATCCTTGTGGCTTTGAAGCTTTGGCCATGACCCAGCTGCACGATCACACCCCTCATATTAGCTTGCAACAAATAGAAGCCATGTTTAAAAATTACTTTGTTGATCACTTTGAACAGGAAGCATATGCAACTGTTTGCTAATTACCTGGAACCATTAACGGCTTGGCTTCACACGCACCCTTATTGGGCATTATTTATTGCTTTTTTTATTGCTTTTATTGAATCACTGGCTGTCATTGGCAGTATTATTCCAGGGACTGTTGTGATGACAGCTATTGGTATTTTGGCAGGTTCCGGTGTGATGCGAATTGATTTAACCTTTTTTGTAGCAGCCATTGGTGCCATTTTAGGTGATACTGCAAGTTATGCCCTAGGATATACCTTAAGCGATCGCATTAAACAAATATGGCCCTTTAGCCGGTACCCTAAATGGCTTGCGTACGGTGAAAGCTACTTTGAACATCATGGCGGAAAAAGTGTTTTATTGGGACGATTTATAGGCCCCCTTCGGTCAATTATTCCAGTGATTGCCGGCATGTTAAAAATGAAACAGATTTCATTTTTAACAGCCAATATTCTTTCTGGTATTGCATGGTCTTTTGTTTACATTACACCCGGTGTGTTGGTCGGCGCTGCGAGTACAGAGCTCTCCACTGAAGGAGCAACTCGACTCTTTATTTTAATTTTAGCTTTATTGGTTTTAGTCTGGCTCTTAACCGTTGTGATTCGATGGTTACTAACAAAAGCCAGTTCTTTTTTGCGCACTGAATTGCATGAAGCGTGGTCATGGCTTGAAAACAATCAATATTTTTCTCATATAACCCGTCATTTTACACCACCTAACGAAGGTCATCATGCAACAACAGCCACACTGATTGTTTTTACTTTAAGTATGATGCTTGTGATTTCTGCTGTCGTTTTATGGTTTTCGGTTGTAGATGAGCTGGGATATAAATTTGATTTGCCGGTGTATTTCTTTTTTCAAAGTTTGCGCACACACCTGTTCGATGCTTTTTTTGTTTTTATTACCTGTTTTTTCAATTTTTACGGTTTGATTTTATTATGGCTTATTTTATCTGCAAGCTTAATTTATGTTCGGAATTGGCGCTTATTAAAATATTGGGTCAGTCTTGGCATCAGCACGTATTTCTTTACAGAAGGGCTTGGCGCATGGATGAATCACTTAAGATTACATGACGCTCCTTTATTTCAAAGTACCTTTTCTTTCCCATCCACCACACTGGCAGTTGCTACGGCATTATTTGGTTTTTTATCTTTTCAGATGAAACATCCATCATTAAGACATATCGCTTATATTTCTCGTTCTATACTCGGTGCTTTAGTGGTGTTAGATGGGTTTGCTTTGCTGTACCTGGGTGATCACTGGGCCACAAGTCTATTAGTGAGCTATGCTATGGGGGCTATCATGTGCCTTTTGCATTGGTTATTTTATCGTCGCCATATCCCAAGACATCCCCCTTCTTTATTCATGCTTTACTATGCCTTTGCTGCTTTTGTTGGCGTGAGCCTTTGGGTTGCTGCTGTGCAGTTTAAGCCTTTGCTTCGTGAGCACTATCCGTATCCAGAGCAATATGTGCTGACGAGTCAAGCTTGGTGGCATCAGCGAGAACCCTTATTGCCTATTTATACAATGAATCGTTTTGGTCAACCTAACGGTGTGTTTAATATTCAATATTCAGGTACTTTGTCTGTATTTCAAGATGCACTAGAAAAAGAAGGCTGGAAAAAACGCTCGAACTCCTTTGCAAATCGTTTTTTATCTCGTAAGCCATCTCCTGCTTTTAAAGCACCTTTATATTTAAATCGAAAGCCGGCGTTGGTCATGACGCATTTATCTAAAAGCAATCATTCGGGGCTTGCTTTAAGCCTCTGGCCTTCTAATTACCATCTTAGGAATAATAACGAACCGATTTGGTTGGGTAATTTACAGTCTTATCCTCAGCCAGGTAAAAAGCAGTTACGTATGCATCGCTTTAAACAAGCCGTCATGCAAGGCGCATTTTCACCGTTTCATCAGTTATTACCAGCACTTGAAGGGTTTGAATTTAATACTTTGCCGCTTCCTACACAACCTTTTCAATCATTACCTGAAGCGCCCTACCCCCTTTTATTGATTATCAAGGAGACACCCTGAATGAATTTTTTTGCTCAATATGGCTTGTTTTTACTAAAATCATTGACCTTTGTGATTGCCTTCTTAGTGATTTTTGCAGGCGTATTTTCAATGGGGCGCCGTTCAAAATCAGAGATTGAAATCGACTCACTCAATGACGCTTACACTGATAAGAAAAAGCATTTACAGAAGCTAGTCCCGCAGGATAAAAAAAATAAACCTAAAAAAACAAAAAGCAAAAAAACTAAAACTATTTTACCTTCACGTTTTGTACTCTCGTTTGAGGGTGATATGAAAGCATCACAAGTCAAGCAATTGCGTGATGAGATTTCAATGATTTTATCGATTGCAACACCTAAAGATGAAGTGGTTGTTCGTATTGAAAGCCCGGGTGGTGAGGTCAGTGGATATGGGCTCGCAGCCTCTCAGCTAGCGCGCTTACGAGATAAAAAAATTCCATTGACCATATGTATTGATAAAATTGCTGCAAGTGGTGGTTATCTAATGGCATGTGTTGCCAATAAAATTTTGGCAGCCCCTTTTGCTATTATTGGCTCTATCGGTGTGGTTGCACAAATCCCTAATTTTCATCGCTTTTTGAAAAAAAACAATATCGACATTGAGCTTTTAACAGCAGGAAAATATAAAAGAACGCTAACAACACTGGGTGAGAATACGAAAGAAGGCCGTAAAAAATTCCAAGATGATTTAGAGGCTGTACAAACTATTTTTCGAGATCATGTGTTTATGTATCGTGACCGTATTAATATTGATAAAGTGTCCACAGGAGAGCACTGGCTTGCTAAAGATGCTGTTGCTTTAGGTTTGGTGGATGAGCTAAAAACAAGTGATGATTATTTATACGATGATATTGATCAATTTAATACCTTAATATTAAATACTCCTGTCAAACAAGGCTTCGCAGATAAGCTCATTAAGCCATTAGGGGCATTATTTTTTGGTGCTCGATATTAATTCTCCCATCTTAAGTATGCTCAACTAACACTAGGCAAACTTAGAGGTTTCCAAAAAATGACTAGGGTGTCTCCCTATGCCTTATTTGCTGTAATCCTTGAAAATAAAATATATTTTATAGGCATAATTGACAAAATAAAGCCAATAGGGTTCAATGCATCGACTCAGTGGCCAATGCCACGCTTTATGAACAGGCAAAAATTTGGAGATTTAAAACGTGAAAAAAATTATTTCAGGCATATTATTAGGGTTTAGTATTAATGCTTTTGCTTTGGAAGCAGAGCCCATGCAAACATTAGGTTATGGCAGCAGTTTTGTACCTGCTGAGCGAGAAAATTTACTTCAAATTCAAAGTAACAATCCTGATTAAGTTGTATTTACCACATCAAATATACCTGAAAATTTACCTGTGCTTGTCAGCTGCTCTGTTGAATTAAGCAGTAGATATTATGACTCACCTTACGCACCGGCCCTTGCGTCATAACTAAAATTCATTAAAATTCACCTCCTGCTTGTAGGCTACTCTGTGGACACATCTCTGTATAAAAACAAACCGCCATCAATTAATGT
>JAALKW010000082.1 GCA_011087865.1 Legionellaceae bacterium | reverse complement strand
AGAGAACTAAAATGTCATATTTACAGTAGGTTCCGGCTTCGCCGGGAGTCGCTGGGTTTTGCCAATGGTTCTAACCCCCTCTCTATTATTGTTCCGTGTCATCGTGTGATTGGGAGCAATGGAAAACTGGTTGGTTTTGGGGGTGGTTTGAACATAAAATCAAAACTTTTACACTTAGAACAAACAGGGTTAATTTAAAAAATAATCTGCTTCTTTCTTATTTCTTTTAATTAGATTCTAAATTAAAATGCACCCCTTTATTGAAATTTTATGATTCAAATTTTGAGGCCCTTATGTTGCATTTTAGAATCACCGCTTCTATTGTTTTATTTTTTATATGCCGTGTTGCATGCGCTGAAGAAACACCATCATTAATACAACCCTCTAAAATACAAACATCACCCTGGTATCTCGAAACTGGCATAAGATACTGGCTTGGAGAAGGCAAATATAAGCAAAATTTATATGATCTGAGCGGCAGCGTACTTCTTTCGCGTTTAACTTATCAGGATGTCACCACCCATACAGCAGAAGGGTTTTGGAAGCTCAACCACCAAAATGGTGTTTTCTTTAAAGGATATATCGGTGGCGGCTCAAATACAGCTGGAGCATTCATCGATGAAGACTTTCCTCCTGCGCTAACCGTTTATTCTAGAACCAAAAGCGACCAAAATGATGGCCGACTCAATTATTTTAGTGTTGACTTAGGGTATGATCTTTATCAAGGAGAACATTATAAAATTAGCCCCTTTCTGGGATATCATTATTGGCTAACACATTACAATGGATTCGGTCTAACACAAACAGCGAATATCGCTGCTAACGATTCACCACAAATATCTAATGCAACAGATACACTTAATTACAACACCAGTTGGAATAGTTTACGTCTCGGACTAAATGGCGAAGTACAGCTGTCAGACCGCCTCAACTTTGTTGTCGATGCAGCCTATATCCATGCTTACCTTTCAGAGCGTGATTTTCATAACTTAAGACCTGACATTCGAGGAATGCTCGATGAAGGGGAAGGTGATGGCTTTCAATTTGATATGGCTTTTAATTGGCTAGCAACGCCTAACCTGTCGATGGGCATCGGCGCACGCGCCTGGCATGTCAAAGCAGAAGGCTATTCTCACTTTGAAGAAACTGCTGCTGAAGGGCACCCACAATATCTTGACGTTACACAAAATAATTATGGCCTGATTCTTCAGTCACAATATCGATTTGATGACAGCAAAAATCACCTGGCGCTCATAGATAAAGATGGCTTCAATAGCAATTTTAAGTCTTGGAAAGGATGGTTTATGGGAGCAAATATCGGTTATGGCATGTATCCCAATAATGTCTATAGCCTACCGTTTGAATCAACGCCTGATATTATTATAGAAAACTCCCCTCTTTTAATACATCTTCAAACTTCTGGTTTTCTAGGCGGTGGACAAGTAGGGTATAACTGGGAACAAGACAGCTGGGTTTGGGGAATAGAGTCAGATATCAACTATGCATCTATTGCTGGAACCAATAGCATTACCTATGACAATGTCTTGTTTTTTAATGATTCTGTGACCCAACGACTCAATTGGTTTGGCACTGTCAGAGCAAAGATTGGAAAAACCTCACCTCACTCGACCTTGCTTCCCTATCTTACGGCAGGTATTTCCTTTTCTAATACAGAACTGACGCACGCTCAAATCATTGGATCAGAATTTCAAGAAACCGTCACCGATAAAAAAACAGCGACCCACTGGGTTGCTGGTGCAGGTTTAGAGTATGCTGTTAGCGACCATTTAAGCTATAAATTAGAGTATTTATATTTGAATTTAGAAACACCTACACTCGATACAACGTATTATAACGTGAGCTCTAATTTCGCAAGCAACGTGCTGAGGCTCGGGGTTAATTATTACTTTTAATGCTGACAAACAAAAGATTGTGTTATTAATGCCTCTGAATCTGCCACGGTATCAAGTCATTAGGGCTGAATGTAATTAATTCTGTTGATTTAAAATAAAAGAGTAAATTTCTTCCATTCTGCATTTGTATCGCAAGTACGTTTTATCACCGGCAGTGTCACGAATGAATAGCCACGCATTTTGTATCGCATGAATTTTAGCTGACGAGTCCTGACTGTAATCAATACAAAATTGATTATATTGGCAAGAATCATGGGCTACTCTAGATGTTTTGCTTTTTGACTGGATTAGATTTTTATACATTTCTATCACATCAAGGTAAGTCAACTGCTCATTATTGTCTAAACACAATCGAATTTTTTTTTGAAGCAAAGCACTAAAGCCAGTAAAGTTTGGAACATGTTTTTGAAGAAAACGACGTGTAACCAAGTCGCTCCGATAGTGAAACACTTTTTTATCTAACGCTAACCCACTTTCACTGTCTGGTTTAGATGATTGCCTTTTTCGCGTAACAGGCATCACTTACCCGGTGCTTAAAAACACATCTATTCGTTGAGTTAGTTCATTTTTCAGTCCTGAGGTTGGAATGCCCATTGAACGACAAAAATGAATGAGCTCTTTTTTATCGTAATAATGCTGTCTAAATATATCAGCCGATAATTGACAACTCAGCTGTGGTTTTTTATCACCAAAACCATAATCTGAAATATACTGGTTGATTGCTTTAATTACGTCTTGATCCAATAGCATTTTTTTCACAATAAACCCCTCGCTTTCCTATGATAACATGTTATGATTTGCCGCATCCAACAGCCACTTATTTTTGAACCGATAAGCCTATTAAGTGATGTAGTTTGTTATCAGCGTTGTGCTATACCGCTTTTATGTGGGAAACCTGAACTGGTACAACCGCAGCCCACCTGAATCCCAGGGTTCAATATTATTGGTTGTTGGTCTTTTTCTCTTTATACAAAAAAAACCACTCACACCCGCTCAGACGGGTAGACCTAAAAAATAGAGCATACTAAAAGAAGCGGTTTTAAATCAGACTGCGGCAGGGCACGGTTTGTTTGCCTTACAAAGCAACCCAATCCACACGAGCGATAATACAGTGACCCCTGCTTTAATAAGCTAAAAGCCAATAAAACCTGGCTCTTGGAAACTGCTTCGCAGCAGTTCCCAAGAGCCAGCTCCCCGCTTAAGTTGACTTTAAATAACACTTACTGTGCAATGAGGCATCAATATGTTTTTATATCCCGGAGTTTGTTATGCCGCAGATGCTATCAGATACTACAACAACTACATCAAGCCACTTCCAAAAGGCCGGACGTTATGGTGTTGTCGATATTGCAAAACAGCTCAATAACTGGCGTGATTTAGTTGTTTTATCTCAAAGTGACAAAACAATCCGTAATATATTATCTGAGCCAAATGCAGAAAACGCGATATGGCATTTTCATTATAATCATCGCTTTCCTGAGTTGCCTTTTCCTGACGGTTTATCACAGCCAACCTACAAACAAGCTTTCATTGCGCGACATACCTTATATAAAAACGCAACAACCCATGAAAAAAGATTGAATAACGATACGCCAGAACCCTTACGAGGTGATAGAGAGCTTGTAATGACGGCCGTTACGCAAGATGGCTGGGCACTTGAGTACGCATCAGATGCACTCCAGGCTGACCGAGAGGTTTTTCTGGCAGCTGTTACGCAAAATGGCGATGCACTTCGATTCGCATCAGACGCACTTCAGGCTGACCGAGAGGTTGTGCTCGCGGCTGTTACGCGAAATGGCTATGCACTGCAATACGCATCAGATGCACTTCAAGCTGACCGAGAGGTTGTAATGACGGCCGTTACGCAAGATGGGGAAGCACTTCGATTCGCATCAGACGCACTTCAAGCTGACCGAGAGGTTGTGCTGGCGGCTGTTACGCAATATGGGGAAGCGCTTCGAGTCGCATCAGCGGCACTTCGCGCTGACCGAGAGGTTGTGATGGCGGCGGTTACGCAAAATGGCTATGCACTGCAATACGCATCAGATGCACTTCGCGCTGACCGAGAGGTTGTGCTCGCGGCTGTTACGCAAAATGGCGATGCACTGCGATTCGCATCACCGGCACTTCAAGCTGACCGAGATATTGTGCTTGCGGCTGCTACGCAAAATGGCTATGCGCTTCAATACGCATCAAGAGCATTCTGGGCTGATTGGTCTCTCCGCGCCGTAAGCGCTATTCCAGGAGCTGCTCTGGCGGTTCAGCATCCATCTACTGCACTATCCCTCGGGGTTTCTGTTGTCTCAACCCTCGCCTTAATGGTTGCGTACGAGTGCTCTGCTTTGCCAGCTGCCACCGCGGGTGCCGCGACAGGCCTTGCGGCAGGATATGGTTTGTTTGCCTTGCAAAGCAGTCCATCTCATGCGAGTGATAATGCAGCGACCCCTGCTTTAATGAACTAAAAATCGATAAAGCCTGCCTCTTGGAAACTGCTTCGCAGCAGTTCCCAAAAGCCTGCTTTCTAACTTAACATTTGGGTGACGTTTTAATATATGCCCTGTAATAAACGCTAATTCCTCTGGTTTAAAAGGCATCGCGCTGAGATCAAGCCCTAAATCCAGCAATGTTTTCTTATCTGGCGTTGCTGCCGCAGCACTGCTCGTACTGGAACCCGAGGGGATACTCTCTACGAACAAATCGAGTATTTCAAGTCATGCCACTCTCCTCGCACCAAGGTTTGTATTTTTTAGATAATAATGCATCGCCCAATGAATTGGTCCTTGTCCATCTGGGCTACTAACATCTAATATCGTTTTGTGTTGCTTTTTTAGTGATTCTAATAATATTTTGACGGCTTCTATTTTTCCTTTCTCGATAATCAACATAACATGATGGTGATCTTCAATTGGATTTTCTTCTAGAAGTTACGCATTGACAAAGCTCCAAAAACCCAGATAATTCAAACAAAAAA
>JAALKW010000012.1:20798-27063 GCA_011087865.1 Legionellaceae bacterium | reverse complement strand
CAATGGGAAGTGTTTTGAAAAGTGAGTCTACTTGTTAATGGGTGGCGCTATATCAACAGATACCGCCCGACAATCAGCTCATACTGTAAACCTTATTACAGTAAAAACGACTAAAGATGGTAACTTATTTTTTGATTACGTCGGACATCTTGAAGATACAAGGCCTTTCAAAAACAAATCTTCCAAAGAATTTGTTAGCAAAGAACTAAGTTATGAAGCCATGCAAAATTTAAAGAAAGCAGCAATACCAATTAAAAGATCAGCACCCTATAAAAGCAAACAAGAAAAGCTCGATGAAAAAATAGAAGAAGCCTATAAAGACGAACTGCGGTCAGGCAACGTCAAAAGCGCGTCTTTCAGCCAGTTCTCCCAATCATTCAAAGAAAAACTAAACGCATCACGAACCCCAAGCCCTGACTCAGTTGCTGATGGAACGGAGGTCAAATCCAAAGACCCACACTCACGCTAAGTCTCTAAAAATAGCTTATGAAACCGGCTTTTTCACGCGGTTTCTTCGTTTTTCTTTTGGATCACAGGACAGCGCACGATATAACTCAACCCTATCTCCTGCCTGAAGTGCTTGGTTTTTTGTAACACGCTTCGAAAAAATACCAATCGGCAGTACAGCGGCATCGGGGTAACGCACAAACACACCCGAAAGCAAAAGCGCATCAGACACCGTCATACCCGCCTTAAAATCATGTGTTGTATGCCACGCGGCGGCTTCAGCCGGCACATACACCACCTCAATCACCGCCATATATCTCCTCAGCCCTATCACAAAAAGCATCAAGCATTTTATTGGTGACTTGCTCAAATACAGGCCCCAAAAACATAGATAACATCTGTCCTGAAAACTCAAACTCTAAATCAAATGTAATCAACGAGCCTTTTTCTGTTGGGTCAAAGCGCCAAAAGCCTTCAAGATGCTTAAATGGCCCATCGACCAAGCGAAGCTCTATCATTTTATTGGCTTGCAAGCGATTACGTGTTGTGAATGATTTTGACATACCGCTGGCAGTGACCTCGAGCGTTGCTTGTACTTCATCTTCATCCCGGTGGTGCACCACACCGCGCGAGAAATACGGTAAAAACTCGTGATAACGTTCAATATCATCAACCAGCGCATACATTTGTTGACAAGTAAACGCTGTTTCGCGCGCTCGGTTTACAACGGTCATGATTTATCTCCTGTTTGCTTTTCAATCCACTGTGTTAATGCTTGCATTTCTTCAATACAAACAGCATGCCCCATGGGATATTCTTTGATGGTAAGTGCATTAAACCCTGCCTCACGAAGCCAGGCCGTACTCTTTGCCGTCCATGCAGGTAGAACCACTTCATCAAGACTTCCCGACGCAATAAACATAGGCGTTGTTCGGTCTAGCTGCACCTGGCATTCAGCCGCTAAAGGCAAATAAGCAGACAATGCTAAAACGCCTCCCAAAGCCATCTTGGTACGCAACGCCGTAAAGAGCGCCATAGCACCCCCTTGCGAGAAACCAGCAAGATAAATAGCCTCCGGTGAGAAGCCTTCTGCTATTTGTGTATTAACTGCTTCAAGAATACGCTGCTCTGAATCAAGAATACCTACTTTGTCTTCTCTATCAGTTAACGAGAGCCCTGTAATATCATACCAAGCAGGCATTGGCATGCCTTGATTCAAGGTAACAGGTCGCACAGGGGCATTGAGTGCCACATGCCGCACAGGTGTCGTCAATGGCAATTGCTTTGCAAGCCCCGCCATATCATCAGCATTTGCGCCAAGGCCATGCATCCAAATGACACAAGCTTTTGCTTTTTGCGTCGGTTCAATAAAAATAGCATTCATGATAATTAAAGCAGCTTATTCAGAAAAAAAAACAATTATCCCGAATCAAAGCTTCTATAGCAACTCCAACAAGCTATAAGCGCTATAATCGTGCGTATTAAGGTGTGTTAATGTATTTCTAACTGCTTTCTTAAGGCCCTGGTAATTTTCCTGTGCCTTTATTAGATACTGCTTCTGGACGCTCTGCTTCTGACTCTCTAATATCCAAAAGTGCTTGTTTAACTTGCTGTGTGGGTTTTCTAAAAAAAATACTCTCTATCACTTGCTTAATTTTTTGAATCCATTGAGCAAGATAATCCCCATAAGTATTCGTCTCCTGTCTATCAGGTTTCACTGCCGGCACCTCTGCCTCTACTTGCGGTGTTTTTCTTTCTACTGCATTTTCTAATTTTTCTTCTGTTGCTTGCTGCGACGTAAAAATAGGCTCCACATCCGCCCTAAACTCAGCCACCACATGTTCCATTTTTTCTTTTGGGCTTTTCCTATCACGGCTAACAAACTGTCCCGGTGTTCCTTTTAGTGCACCCACTAAATTTAATTCTAACTGTTCAACTTTCTTTGAAACATCAGGGAAACCAACGCTATCAAAATACTGTTCTGCTTCTTGTGTTAACGCCTGTATTTCTTCTACTTTTCTCCCTACGTTACGGTCCCAACATAGAGCCTGAAGCTCATGAAATCTATCACGAAGTGGCTTAACTTGAGCAGACTCTTGTTTTGTCAGTCCACTTAAATGTCCAGAACGAAATGCAGCATTCGGTTCATTAAAAAAGTCCGGCGGTATCTGAAGATTATCATTCAAAAATCGCTCCATCCGGGTAATTTTCTTTTGATACTCTTCTTCCAAAAGCACTACAAAAGTAGGTTCTAATAAAATAGGTTTCAACTCAGATACGAGCCTTTCTGCATCTCCAATCGCCTTTGCTAACTGCGTTTTATCTACATGTTGTTTATCTGGCTCATCATCCTGTAACTCAACCCTGCGACATTGCTCGATTAATGCAGCGTATATTTTATGCATTCTATCTATCTCAATATTTTCTTCTTTTGTATAATCTCTATGGCTTGAGATGGCTTCATTAAAAATACTGGCAGGGATTGGCTTTTGATTAGAAAGGACATCCAGCATTTTTTCTATTTGTTCAAAATATTTTTTCCGTCTATCATCATATGAATCCGTCATATCAACCCTTAAAAAATACTTGTTGTTTAATAATAAACCAAATTAATCTGGAAAGCGAATTTCCTTTGGGTTTCCGTTATACTGCGACATATCATTCATATTTAAGTGCAAACATCATGCAAAAACTTGTTTTAAGCTTTTTACTTATTTCTTGTTTAACGGCCTGCGGGCAAAAAGGCGATTTGTACCTGCCCCAAAAAAATATACCCAATAACAACTTGCCTGAAAAAGGAGCCTAAAAGCATGGCACTAAAGTTCACTAAAATGCATGGGCTTGGCAATGATTTCATGGTGATTGATGCCGTTAATCAGGCCGTACAACTCTCACCTCACCACATTAAACAACTCAGCTGCCGTCATACGGGGATCGGCTTTGACCAGTGTTTATTACTTGAAAAAAGTACGCAGCCCCACCTCGACTTTTTCTACCGTATTTTTAATGCTGATGGCTCAGAAGTAGGTCAGTGTGGTAATGGTGCACGTTGTATTGCACGCTTTATTCAGCACCATCAGCTATCTAATAAAGATAAGTTAACCGTTGCAACCACCACCACTGAGCTGACACTACAACTCAATGCAAATCATACCGTTACGGTGAATATGGGCACGCCTGTATGGGCCCCTAACCCGGATATTATACCAGGAACAACCATGCATGCACTCACGCTCGGTAATCCTCATGTTGTCATGCAAGTCGATAGCATTAAAACCGCGCCTGTGAATACACTAGGGCCAGAGATCGAAACACATGTGTTGTTTCCAGAACAGACCAATGTTGGATTTTTTGAATTAAAAGCTCAAAATCATATTTTACTGCGTGTGCATGAGCGAGGAGCGGGTGAAACTGAAGCTTGCGGAAGTGGTGCTGTGGCCGCTGCGGCCGTTGCACGAAAGTTTTATCATTTAAACAAAAGCATTCGTGTGACGCTACCCGGTGGTGATTTAACCATTGATTGGCCTGATATGACAGGGCCTTTATTCATGACAGGCCCTGCGGAATTTGTGTATGAAGGAGAACTGATCAGCGAAAGCTATGCTTAGGCCGATGGTTCGTTCCGATTTTCTTCTATGCCTTCTATGCCTTCGCCTTTCATTTTAGTCAGCGTTTGTTTCATGTTGCCCTGATTAGGCCCTGCTGAATCAGAAGAAAAAAGCGAAGTTGAAATAGACGCAATGAGCTCCTTAAAAAGCTTGACCCATTTATCCATTTCAGACTGTGCCATATCCCAACTCTCTTGGATGTAATCAGCAAATTTATTCACTGCTCCTTCTGCTTCTGCCTTAAATTCATCTTCTGGCTTCTGCTTTTCAAGCAAGCCACTCAATTCCATCGTGAGTGCATCTACATCAGCTTTCTCTTTTGGTGTCAGCGCCTGATAGAGTGCAGCATATCCTGCCTTCAACTCAGCACGTTGTTCAAGAGAAGCTGTCTCTGGCTCAAAGTCATCCTGCAGCTTTTTATAAGCCGCTTCTTTCTCCTTCTTATTTTCTTCAGCCTTAGTTTTTGTAGATATTTGAGAAAAAGTATATCCCAGCTTTTCAGCTTTATCAAAATCACCCATAACGGCCCCCTTAATTTAAGCTATATGTATTATATTATACTTAATTTGATTAAAAATAAACCTACTTGATCGGCTAAATTTTCCACCGGCGGTGCATCCACCACCACTGTTCAGGGTGCGCTAAAATCATTTTTTCTAATACGCGATTGTAGGTACAGGTGTTTTCATAAATAGCTTGATGATTACCCGCATAATCTTTCCATTCCAGAGGCTCATGAAATTGTAAAACATGCTTGCCTTCAGGTGTCCGATAGCTCGATGCAGGAACAACAGGAACATTGGTATGGCGCGCAAAAGTCGCAAGGCTTCGATAGGTCCCTGCTTTTTTCCCAAAAAATTCTGCCGCAACACCATCACGATTCACAAGTGAAGCATGTTGATCCAGCACAAACACCACTGCGTGATTTTTATCTAATGCTTCGGTCACATGTTGCAGTGCATTGGCCTTGGTGATGACATGAAGACCTGCTTTGTAATATCTTTGGAACAGCACACGCTCAAGAAATTTGTTGCCTAATTTACGACGAATAAAATGAAACCGTCCACTAAATTGCTTAAATTTGAGCATGCCTGCAATCGGTGCAAACTCAAAGCTACCCAAATGACCCGTTAAAATTAAAACGCCTTTGTTTTGCTCTGCCACTTTAAGTACCCGCTCATGGCCTTTCACCTCAACACGTGAGAGCAGCCGCGCTTCAGGCATCAGCCTTAATTGAAGGGTTTCTTTGATCGAACGCAATAAATGCGAATAAAACGCTTGGGCTAAGTGCCATTTTTGCTCTAATGTCAGCTGTTCGCCAAAAACATGATTGATATTTTCTAAAATCACGCGTTTTCGATACGGTAAACATGCCGAAACAAAGCGACCCGCTTTAGAAATAGGCAGTGCCTTAATTTGCTCAGATACATTTAACTCAGTCACAGGCTTTCATCACCAAGCTTGTATTCATACTGCCAAAACCTCTATTGAGTAATAATGCATGTGTTTGAGTGTTATTTTTTATGGTACGTGTTTGTTCTGAAATATTTAAAGTCTCACACCCTGTTGCTGCTTGGCTAAACCCAGGCAAACCTGGGATGGTTTTTGAACGCAGTGCATAGGTTGCTAATACGGCATCCATGACGCCTGAGGCGCACAATGTATGCCCCATAGCCCATTTAAACCCTGTAACAGGTATATGGGATGTACCTTGTATTTGAGAAATAGCATGGGCTTCGCTGATATCTGATTTGGGATTACCGTTACCATGTGCTATCACACAAGCTAAATCACTCGCGCTTATGTTTTGTTGCTCTAATGTATCCTGGATAAGTTTTGCTTGTAATGCACCGTCTGCTTGTATCGAAAATAACCCGGCAGACTCGGTACGTGCCAAGCCTCCTGTTAATTCAACATAAGGTTTGGCCTGACGCGCTTTAACACTTTTTTCTGACTCAAGCACCAAAGCTGCAGCGCCTTCAGCGAGCACAGTGCCGTTATGTGAGGCATCGAAAGGCCTTAAGTGCTCAGCACTTAAAAGCCCTAAGCGCTCATAATAAAATAAGGCTTGTTCATCGGTGCCTACGTCATATGCAACGACAACAATACGTTCAGCGTCGCCTGCTTGAATCGCATGATACGCCTCAATCAGCGCTTGCATGCCACCTGTTGCATGATTCCCAACGTTATGGTTCACGCCTTTAAATACA
>JAALKW010000012.1:0-20788 GCA_011087865.1 Legionellaceae bacterium | reverse complement strand
CGTAATAACCACATAGGATTCACTTCATCCAGAAACTGCTCACCAAAGGCTTGCATATTGCCTTTAGTTTTAGCCATCAGCTGTAAAAAATCATATTGCTGATAATATTTATTACCTGGCGAGCCGACGTAGACGCCGGTTTGGTTATTAAAATCTTCAGCTGAAGCTAAGCTATTTTGATAAGTGATTAAATCACTGTCTTCAATGGCTTGCATTGCAGCATTAATACCCAATACATCTTGTCGTGATATTGCTTTTAAGAGTTTTCTGTCAGGGAGCATTTTTCGCGGCTCATAGGTTTTTAGCTCGCCCCCTAATTGATGTGACCATGACGATAAGTCAGCATTTTGAATCGGCGCAACGCCTGTTTTTCCAGCCAGTACAGCATCCCATAAGGCATCAGATGTGCTACCACAAGCACTGAGTGCACCCACACCTGTCACAAATACGCGATTTAAATCACTCATTTATTCCGCCCCTCAAATTCAGGATGCTTGAAAAGCAGACAACTATTTGAACCGCCAAATCCAAAAGAATTCGATAAAACAGCCCCTAGTGCTTTATTACGTGGGCCCTCAGGGACATAATCTAAGTCACACTCAGGATCGGCCTGTATTTGATTTTGGGTCATTGGAATTTTTTCAGACTGAATCGCAAGGGTTGATAGTACCGCCTCTAATGCCCCTGCTGCTGCAATTAAATGCCCTGTTTGACTCTTGGTTGAACTCACCGGGATTTGCTTCGCATGTTCACCAAATACCGCTTTAATCGCATTGGTTTCACTCAAGTCGTTCATTTTGGTTGATGTACCATGGGCGTTAATATAATCAATCTCTGAGGCATGAACCCCTCCGTCTTTTAATGCGCCTTCTATGGCCTGAATCGCACCATTACCGTTTGGATGTGAGTCTGTAATGCGATCAGAACTTAAACTATTACCAACACCTGCGTGTGCCATCGAATGGTCTACTTGCGGTCACAGGAGAATGATTATTAGAGGACAAAGCGCCAAGCAAACAAAAGCTTGAAACGCCAAGCGGGTTTATCATCGAATCAAAACCACCCGCAAGCATATAATCTGCTTCGCCACGACGAATCACTTGCATCGCAAGCCCCAGTGCTTGTCCACCTGAAGCACATGCTGTATGTACCGAGTTTGCATAGCCTGTTAGACCAAACTCTTGAATTAAAAGAGATAAGCCACTGTTTGATGCGGTACGCCCAAAATCATCTAGCCGATAAAAAGCATCACCTTGTGCTGCTAATGCTGCCCAGTCACAATCACCTGTTGGTGCTGCTGCTTTTTGAAAGCGCTGAAGATGATTAAAATCACCTGTCATCATACCGCTACCTGTAACAACACCAAACCGTGTTGCATCCGGTAAGTGTTTAGGATGAATCCCTGCATCAAGCAGTGCCTGACTTGCAGCATCTAGTGAAAACTGCGTAAACGGCATGGTAAAACGATGGTGTTTTCCTGTGCGATAACATTGCGGTTGGTAAGACTTAACTTCTGCTGCAAAACGAACTGGAAAACCAGAAGCATCAAATTGCTGTATGGCTGCCATACCTGATTTTTGAGCCATTAATGCCTGCCATGTACTTTGAACATCAGGCCCTAAAGGTGAGACAGCACCTAATCCTGTAATCGCAACGCGTTTTTCTAATTGCATGTCATCACCAACTCAAGTAAACAGACGCGTTTATCAAAACGACTCACACGGCACTTAAAAACCAAGATGCCATCTTTGTGTGACTTAATATTTAAATCTGTGGTTAAGATATCGCCAGGCACAACAAAATCGTTCATTTTGATGCGCCGCATTTCTTGTACATGATAAGGCTTATCAAACCCTGCTTCTGCTGTAAATTGTCGCCCCAAGTTCATAATACATTCCAACAAGATGGTCATGGGCATGACTGGTTTTTTGGGAAAGTGGTCTTGGAAATAAGGGGCTGCCTTGGTGATATGTTTTTCTGCACGAATCATCTCACCAGGCTGATGGGCTACGATTTTATCAAAATGTACCAACGACAAAACACGTGGATCAACCGATATATTTGATTCGGAATTTGATTGAAGTCCCGGCAAAGGTTCAGATAAAGACAAAGCCTCGGGTAACTCAAAGGGCTGATGTAAAGCATCAAACTGCGCACGAATGACCTCTTGCTCAATAAAATCATCCATGGGAAGCAATGGGCCTAGAGCCGACAGCTCAAATACAATTTCATCTCCCACGTGTGCCTCAGCGACATACTGCACCATGGTGTCATCTAGTTTTTTGAGCGTGCTCGATAGCAAGAGGGTCTCACCCACATAAACGGGGCGATGTAAGCGCGCTTTATCTGCAATCCCGGCCACAGGCCGCTTGGTAAAATCACAACTCACCATCACGTTCCATGCAGCAAGCTGCCCAACGGTTTCGCCTACCAATGCAGGAACAAAACACCGTCTGTTGGTTTTGTCAGAAACGAGATAGTAATCATCCGCTGTTACATGCTTAATGCCTTCTGTTTTATTCCCAGGCTCAAGCGATGTAATTCTATCAACAAATAAAAAACTCATGCGATTAAGCCGTAGTGGTTTCTACAGGATTCGCTTCTTTTGCAAGAATAATTAACTTACAAAAGGTCTCAACCGTGAAAAGCATTGGAATTTCGTTTACTTTCATATTCGGTGTAAAATGTGCATCCGGTACTTCTGTTAAATATGCTTTTAATGCAGCGATTCCTTCTTCGGTCAATACACCACCTTGCTCAAATTCTGCTTCGGTTAAATTACCACGCGCATTTTTTTCAAGTTGCCCCCGTGGGATTTTAATCGAAAACTCTTTTTCAAGCTGAAAAACCAAGTCTAAAAAATCAATCGACTCAGCCCCTAAATCAGTGATTAATCGCGCATTTAAGCTGACTTCCTCTTCTTCGATGACCAATACATCCGCAATAATTTCTCGAACTTTAGGATAAATAATTTCTAGATTCATCGTCACAACCCTCAGCGTACCCAGTTAGATAATTAGATAATATGAAAGGTACGAATTGTAGCACAAGTTTTTATGACATGGGATAGATTATCCCGTTATCGCATAACCTGCATCAAGGAAAATGGTTTGCCCCATAATTAACCCTGATTCGGGCAAACATAATAAATAAACACCATCGGCGACATCTTCAGGCGTCATACTACGACCCGCAAGCGAACGTGATTGATATTCATCCAGTAATGATTCACGATTTGGAAAGTGCTTTAAGGCATCGGTATCAACAACCCCTGCAGAAATAGTATTCACTCGAATACCATCTACTGCTAATTCTAAACTTAAAGACCGGACCAGTGCTTCAAGCGCTGCTTTTGAAGCGCCTATAAAAGCATAATTAGGAATAGCACGATGTGCACCAAGGCTTGATAGTGCAATGACACTTGAGCCTTTAGCCATTAAGCCGCGGGCTTCTGTCACCAAATGGTTCAATGCTAGGGCATTGGTTTCCATACACCATCGCCAGTGCTTCGTTGACATTTTAAGCGCAGGCTTTAAAACGCCACTTGCTGCATTGCTGACTAAAATATCTAGTGTTGAAAAGTGCTGCCTAAATATTTCAAAGGCACTTTTAACCGATGCATGATCAGCAACGTTTGCTTGTATTGCAATCGCACGCCGACCTAAAGCTTCTATTTCAGCCACCACAATATCCGCTTCATCTGAGCTATTAAAATAAATAATTGCAATATCAGCACCCGCTCGCGCTAATTTCATTGCTGTTGCTCGTCCAATACCTCTTGCGCCACCTGTAATGAATGCCACTTTATTATCTAGTATATTTGTCATACTTTAATTCCTTTTGGAGCTAAATCATAAAAATGCCTCAAGCTACCGTAAACTCAGCACACCTGTCAATTAAGATGTATTTAATATGCTTTACATTTGCGCACGTATTTTGTACCATCTGCGCATCGATTTACGAACCTTCTAGCGATACGTCATGAAATCAATCTGGACTAAAATTATTTTACCTATTTCAGCACTCTATGCCTGCCGCATGCTAGGTTTGTTTTTGCTGATTCCTGTCTTTACACTTTATGCACCACATCTAAAAGGCGCCTCACCCGCCTTAATTGGGATCGCACTCGGTGCTTACGGATTAAGCCAAGGCTTACTTCAAATTCCATTTGGTATGCTATCTGACCGTTACGGCCGAAAACCAATCATTACCTTAGGCCTACTTTTATTTGCACTCGGCAGTATCATTGGCATGCTAACCGACTCGATGTTTGGCATGATTATCGCTCGTAGCCTACAAGGCATGGGAGCTATCGGCAGTGTTTTGATGGCGCTTCTCGCTGATTTAACGCCTGAGTCCAAACGCACAGCCGCGATGGCAGTGATTGGCGGTAGCATTGGGCTTTCGTTTAATTTAGCACTCGTTATCAGCCCGCCATTGGCACACCATCATGGGCTTTCGGGCCTTTTTGTGATTACATTAGGTCTTATCTGCATCTGTTTGTTTCTATTAAAGACCGTCATTCCAAGCCCCAATCAAACCATTCCAACGCATCCTATCTCACAAAAAAAACGCCTCATGCATGTACTCAAAGATGCTTCTTTAAGACCCCTTAATTTTGGTATTTTATATCAGCATGCTATTTTGACAGCCATGTTTTTTATTCTACCGCTTAAGTTACAAGCCGCAATCACAGCACACACGCTCACTACTCCTTGGCACTTTTATTGTGTGACCTTGGTGACTGCATTTATCGCGGCTATCCCTCTGATTTTATTGGCTGAAAAACGAGGGAAAAACAAGCTTGTTTTCTCTGTGGCTATAGGACTGACAGGCTTAAGCCAAATCATGCTCATGCAAACGCACTTATCCTGGCATTTCTTTTGCATGGTCATATTTATTTATTTTCTGGCATTTAATGCATTAGAAGCCATGCTACCCTCGATGGTTTCTAAGCAAGCCTCAAAAGACTACAAAGGAACAGCAATGGGGGTTTATTCAAGCAGTCAGTTTTTAGGTATTTTTGCTGGTGGTAGCTTTGCTGGATTACTCTATACACAGTATGGCGAAATGGGTATCTTTGCCATGAATGCTTGTTTGTCTGGCCTATGGCTTATCAGTACAAAAACAAATAAAAAAATAAAGCCCCTGCTTCCACAAACGAAAAAAGAGGCTTTTAATTAATTAAATTTATTTAAATTAAAACGGTATATCATCATCCAATGATGTATCTGCAGGTACTTGTGCTGCTTTAGGTTTAGCGGCTGCACGTGCTTGAGGTGCTGACTGACTTTGATCCATATCAGCAAAATCACCACCTGATGTCGTTCCTTTTGCATCTAACATTTGTAAGTCTGAAGCCACAATTTCTGTTGTGTATTTATCATTGCCTTGTTGATCTTGCCATTTACGCGTACGCAAGCTGCCTTCGATATAAACTTTTGAGCCTTTTTTTAAATATTCACCGGCAATCTCACCTAAGCGATTAAAACATACCACTCGATGCCATTCAGTACGTTCTTGACGCTCGCCTGTTTGCTTGTCTTTCCAAGACTCACTGGTTGCAAGTGAAAGGGTTGTTGCTGCATTGCCGCTTGGCATATATCTTAAATCAGGATTAGCCCCAATATTCCCAATTAAAATAACTTTATTAACACCACGTGCCATAGGATTCTCCGTTATGTGTGCGATCGATTGGAAAAAGAGTATAACGGAAAAATCTTCTCCTAAAAAGGCAAGAAACAAAAGTTCTAATAAAAGCAAAACAAAACCAACTATACCAACCCCTGTTAGTGATGCTAAAGTACCCTTTTTTATAAAAGATTTTAAAATGTTTTTGGACTCAATATGACGGATATCAACGAAAGAAACCTATTTCAACGTGCATATACCGGTGCCGCAATAGGTGCAGCACTTGGAGCAGGCTTTGGCATTTTTACCGCGGCTAAAACACCGCTTCCTGATAGTCCTGAAGGACAATTTGAGTGGGTTGTTGTCGCGTGCTTTGCAACTGCTGTATTGGCTTGTAGTGGCGCATGTGTTGGAGGAATCACTTTTGGTGCCGCAGCGAATGTGCTACAACAAGCAACCGATCGCTTAGCATACCAGTCCCACAGGAGACATGAACCAGAAGATAATCATAATTCCACTCATACTCATACTCATACTCAAAAATTACTAACAGCAAACCCTCAGTATCCAACAAGAAAAGATACAGCTGATAGTGATGAGCTAGAAGCTGACATAGAAAATAGTTTAACTGCTAACGCAGAAACAACAGGGTTTACTAGCATTATGCCAACACTCACAAGCATATGAGTGTTAATTTAGTTTGCTCAGGATGGTGTGGAAAATAAGTTTTTATTGGGATAATCACATAAATCACGAACCGGGCAATCAACACAATGTGGCTTTCTCGCCGTACAAATATAACGACCGTGTAAAATCAGCCAATGATGCGCATCTTTTAAATATGTTTTTGGAATATTTTTTAATAAACCCAGCTCAACAGCCAAAGGCGTTTTACCTTTTGCCAAGCCTGTACGATTAGCAACCCGAAAAATATGCGTGTCAACAGCCATCGTCGGCTCACCAAAAGCCGTGTTTAAAACAACATTTGCTGTTTTTCGACCAACGCCTGGCAAAGCTTCTAATGCCTTGCGCGTTTTAGGCACTTGGCCTTGATATAAATCAACCAGTAATTGACACGTTTTAATAATATTTTTAGCTTTGCTATTGAATAAACCAATGCGCTTAATATAACTTTTGAGTTTTTCTTCACCTAAAGCAAACATAGCCGCTGGGGTATTCGCTGCCAAAAATAAAGCCGGTGTTTCAAGGTTAACGCGAATATCTGTGGTTTGTGCCGACAGTATCACTGCAATTAATAATTCGAAATCAGAGTGATAATTTAATTCGGTGGTTGGGTTTGGATTTTCAGCTGACAATCGCTCAAAAAAAATACGGCGTGTTTCACGATTCATACGTAAAACACGCCGTCTATTCGAAAGCAAGTCATCAAAATCGACTTACTCTGCAGGTTTTTCTGCTTTTTTAGAAGCTTTAGGTGCTTCAGCTTTTGTTTCAGCTTTTGTTTCAGCTTTTTTTACTGCTGTTTTTTTTTCAGCAGCTTTTTTCTCTGCTTTTTTATGTGCTGCTTTTTTCTCAACAACGACGTCTTCAGCTTCATCTGAAACGGCAGGTCTATCAACCAGCTCAACGATTGCCATAGGTGCTGCGTCTCCAGCACGAAAACCGCACTTTAAAACACGCACATAACCACCAGGACGTTCTTTATAACGAGGTCCTAAGTCAGTGAATAATTTTCCAACCGAACTTTTTGAACGAAGTCTATCAAACACATAACGACGTGAAGCCACAGAGTCTGATTTGCTCGCTGTAATCAACGGCTCAATATAACGACGTAATTCTTTTGCTTTAGCCAAGGTTGTTTTAATCATTCCATGCTCAACTAAAGAATTGCACATGTTCGAGAACATCGCTTTACGATGACTACTTGTTCGACCAAAACCACGTCCGGCATGACGATGACGCATAATAAAAACTCCTACTAATTACTCTCGCCAAGATTTTCAGGCGGCCAGTTCTCTAAATCCATACCCAGCGACAAGGTTCTTGAAGCCAACACGTCTTTGATTTCCGTGAGTGATTTCTTACCCAAGTTCGGGGTTTTTAATAATTCATTTTCACTTTTTTGGACCAGGTCCCCAATGAAATAAATATTTTCAGCTTTCAAACAATTTGCTGAACGAACAGTAAGCTCTAAATCGTCTACTGGACGTAACAGTAATGGATCAAATCCATGCTGTTCATTCGCATCAGATGCGACTTCCTCTAAATTGATATCAACAAACGCTTTTAACTGACGTTGCAAAATATTCGCTGACAAACGAATCGCTTCTTCAGGATCCAATGTACCATTGGTTTGTAACTCAATGGTTAATTTATCTAGATCCGTTCGATTTTCAACCCGTGCATTATCAACTGTATAAGCCACTTTCTTAACAGGCGAATAAGTATTGTCTAATTTTAAGCTACCGACTGCTTTCTTAGGTAACTCATCATCAAGATAACGAACAAATGTATCTGTAATATGAAAGCCAATGCCTTTTTCAACTGTCAAAGTCATATTTAACGAGCCATGCTCGTTGACCGTTGCAATCACTAAGTCAGGATTAACCACTTCAATATCATTGCTGACTTGAATATCACCTGCTGTTACTTGACAAGGGCCTTGCTTACTTAAGGTCAACGTTGCCGTTTGACCAACAGGCATTTTAAGCGCTACGTCTTTTAAGTTCAGCAAGATATTAACAACGTCTTCTTGAACACCCTCAAGGGTACTATACTCATGTAAAACACCATCAATCGTGACTTCAGTAATCGCAGCCCCAGGCATTGAAGAAATTAAAATCCGTCTCAGTGCATTTCCAAGCGTATGTCCAAATCCACGCTCCAATGGTTCAAGCACAATTCGGCTGTGATTTGGAGCATCAAACTGCACTTTGAGCGCTTTCGGCGTCAACATGTCGTTAATGTCTATATACATTGGGCTCTCGGCCTCCACGTTTACTTGTTTACTTAATTACTTAGAGTAAAGTTCAACTACTAAGCTAATATTAAAATCAGCAGGTAAATCATCCAATGTCGGCAATGCAACAAAAGTTCCTTTGAAGCTTGCTGATTCAGATGTAATCCAGGTACACGGCGCACGCTGCTCAGATAAACCGATAGCTGCTTGTATACGCCCTTGTTCACGCGCTTTTTGTCTCACAGAAACGATATCACCCGGCTTCACTAAGAAAGAGGCAATATTAACCACTTGGTCATTCACCAAAATAGCTTTATGTGACACCAGCTGACGCGCTTCAGCACGTGTACTTGCAAAACCGATACGATAAACGACGTTATCTAAACGGCATTCTAAAAGCGCCAACAAATTCTCACCTGTTGAACCTTTTTTGCTCGCTGCTTTTTTATAATAATTTCGGAATTGCTTTTCTAAAACACCATAATAGCGTCTTATTTTTTGCTTTTCCCGTAATTGCAAACCATAGTTAGCCATACGCGGACGCTTGTCACCATGCTGTCCGGGTAGCTTTTCTGAGTTACATTTAGATTTATGATCTCGAACGCCACTTTTTAGTAGCAAATCAACGCCTTCTCTACGAGAAAGCCTACACTTTGGACCAAGATACCTTGCCATCAATCACTCCTGAAACTTAAACGCGACGTTTTTTAGGTGGCTTACAGCCATTATGAGGAATACCCGTCACATCTGTAATTTCTACAATTTTAAATTCCTGGGAAATCAGTTCTCGAATCGTAGACTCACGACCGGGTCCTGGCCCATGAACAAATACAGCAACAGACTTCATACCATACTCTTTTGCTGTTGCTGAAGCACGTTCTGTTGCAATCTGCGCTGCATACGGGGTGCTTTTTCGTGAACCACGAAAACCCGAACCACCGGATGTTGCCCAACATAAGGCATTACCTTGACGATCGGTAAAAGTCACAATCGTATTGTTGAACGAGGCATGCACATGAACAATCCCGTCTGATACAACGCGTTTAATTTTTTTCCGCGTTTTCTTTTGTTTTGCCTTGTTAGTAGCCATCAGTCTTTCCTACATGAAAAATCAAATATTTGCGTGCTATTTACGACGACCTTTCCGCGTACGCGCATTGGTTTTCGTTCGTTGCCCACGCAAAGGTAAACCACGTCGATGCCGAAGACCACGGTAACAACCAAGATCCATCAATCGTTTGATGTTCATCGTCACTGTACGACGTAAATCACCTTCGACCGTCATTTCACCAATTATTTTACGTAAAGCTTCAAGCTCTACATCTGTCAATTGGGAAACCTTTGTTGAAGGTTCTATTTTAGTTTGCTGACACAGTTTTAATGCGCTTGATTTTCCAACGCCATAAACTGAAGTCAGTGCAATCACCACATGTTTGTGATCTGCAATGTTTACACCTGCTATACGTGCCATTCATTTCTCCGAACACTGTGTCGCTTCTGCTTGAAGGGAACAGAAGATACTCGTTTCACATCTTAAAATCAAGTTATACTTAACCTTGTCGCTGTTTATGTCGTGGTTCTTTACAAATCACGCGAACAGCACCATGTCTTTTAATCACCTTACAATGACGGCACATAGGCTTCACCGACGCTCTTACTTTCATTGAACTACTCCACTATTAATCACAATTAATTATTAATTACAAAATAATCAAAAATAATGACACATCATCACAAAAGACCTGGCAAGCCGGTTCCTTTGACATTGCCTTTCTTCATCAAAGAGTCATATTGACCCGCCATCAAATGCGCTTGAACCTGTGCTACAAAATCCATAACAACCACAACAATAATCAGCAATGAGGTGCCACCAAAATAAAAAGGCACATGCCAGGTATACATTAAAATCTGAGGAAGCAAGCACACTAAGACCAAATATAAAGCCCCAACCAAGGTCAAGCGCGTCATAATAGCATCAATATAACGTGTTGTCTGCTCTCCTGGACGAATTCCTGGAATATATGCCCCGGATTTTTTTAAATTATCTGCTGTATCTTTAGGATTAAAAACTAAAGCCGTATAGAAAAAAGCAAAAAACATAATTGCAGCAGCATAAATAATTAGATACAACGGCTGCCCTGGAGAAATCGCCATGCCAATATCAGCAAGCCAATCCATGCCTTTTCCTCGCCCAAAAAATTGAGCGACCGTGCCTGGAATCAAAATAATACTCGAGGCAAAAATGGGTGGAATCACACTGGCCATATTTATTTTTAATGGGAGGTGACTCGTTTGTGCTGCATACACACGTTTACCCTGTGTTCTCTGTGCATAATTCACACGAATTCGGCGTTGCCCTCGCTCAACAAACACCACAAAACCTGTTACAAGCGCAACAATCACACCAATAAGAATCAACGTTAAGGCTTGCATTTGGCCTTCTCGGACCTGCTGAAATACAGAAGCAATCGCATGCGGTAAATTAGAAACAATACCTGAAAAAATAATCAGTGATATACCATTACCGACCCCTTTTTCTGTTATTTGCTCTCCAAGCCACATTAAAAACATCGTGCCCGTGACCAAAGTCACAACAGCTGTCATATAAAAAGAAACATCAGTCGTCAGCGCTATGTGTTGCCCCGCAAGCCAACGAGCCATTCCAAAAGACTGGAACAAAGCCAAGACCAGCGTAAAATAACGCGTGTACTGATTTATTTTTCGCCTACCTGACTCACCTTCTTTTTTTAATTGCTCAAGGGCTGGTACAACCATTGAGAAAAGCTGCATCACAATAGATGCTGTAATATAAGGCATAAGGCCAATAGCAAAAACGGTTACACGTGACAAAGCGCCACCCGAAAACATATTAAACAAGCCAAAAATTGTGTTTTGTTGCTCAGAAAAAAAGTTTGCCAACTTCTGAGGATCAAGCCCAGGCACCGGGATATGTGCGCCAAGGCGATAAACTAAAATAGCACCCAAAACAAAGAGAAGCCGAACTTTCAGCTCGGCTAATCCACCATTCGAATCGCGCTTTGAATGCTTAGTACTCATGCTTCAACACTACCACCTTGTGCTTCGATTGCCTGAAGGGCACCTTTGGTCACACGTAATCCCTTGACCACCACTTTTTTAGTTAACTCACCGGATAATATAATTTTAACATCACGAATATTACGGCTAATTAATCCTGCTTCTCGTACTGCTTCAAGCGTTATTGTATCCGCTGCGATATTTGAAAGCTCAGACAGTGTAATTTGATCAACTGTTCTGCCAACGCGAGAAGTAAAACCAAACTTAGGTAACCGACGTTGCAGGGGCATTTGGCCGCCTTCAAAGTTAATCTTATGATAGCCACCTGAACGGGCTTTCTGACCCTTATGGCCTCGGCCACAAGTTTTACCTAAACCTGAACCAATTCCGCGTCCAACACGTTTTTGACTCGGTTTTGAACCAGGTTCTGGTGATAACGTATTCAATTTCATTAGATATTTTCCTCAACTCGCACCAAGTAATTCACTTGATTCACTAAACCACGAATGGCTGGGATATCACGATGTACGACGCTGCTGTTAATGCGCTTAAGGCCAAGTTGCTTTGCAATATGAATATGTTTTGGCAAACGACCAATTAAGCTTTTCACCAATGTAATTTTGATTTGGCTATCTGCTTTTTTATCTGCTTTTTTATTCATAATTAACCTTCCACCACTTCTTGAACGGTTTTTCCACGCTTAGCTGCCACATAGTCAGGCGTTCCAATGCGTGTCAGTGCCCCAATAGTTGCACGAACGACATTGGTTGGGTTTGTTGACCCCATGCTTTTAGCCAAAATATCTTGAACGCCAAGCACTTCCAGTACAGCACGCATCGCGCCACCAGCAATCACCCCTGTTCCTTCACTGGCCGGCTTCATGAATACTTTAGAAGCCCCAAAGTTTGAAACAATTGTATGGTGAATGGTTTTTCCAGCTAATGGGATATAAACCATATTTTTTCGCGCATGGTCCATTGCTTTTTGAATGGCAACCGGTACTTCACGTGCTTTACCACGTCCATATCCGATTTTACCTTTACCATCACCGACAACGACCAATGCTGCAAAGCCAAAAACACGGCCACCTTTTACAACTTTTGCCGTACGTTGAACAGCAACTAACTTTTCTTTGTAGCCGTCTGTTTTAGAATCATCAAATGCCATAGTTGTTCCTTAAAAAGTCAACGCTTCACGCGCACCATCAGCCAACGCTTTTACGCGACCATGGTATTTATAGCCAGATCTATCGAATGCCACTTCAATTACATCCAACGCTTTTGCACGCTGGCCTAATAATTGCCCGATTTGAAGTGCACGCTCAACTTTATTGCCTTTCAATGTTTTTCGCACATCTTTTTCAAGGCTAGAGCAAGAGACTAAAACACGGTCACCTTTTTCTTCCGATACTACGATTTGCGCATAAATCTGGCAGGCGCTACGATGAACAACCAATCGAGGTCGTCCAGATCGGCGAATAACTGCCTTTGTTTTTGAACCCCGTCGGATTCGAGCTCGTTCTTTAGTTGCCATCAGTTACACCCTATTTTTTCTTCGCTTCTTTGGTAATAATTACTTCACCCGCACGACGTATTCCTTTGCCTTTATAAGGCTCAGGTGGTCTTATTGCACGAATCTCTGAAGCCACTTGTCCAACACGTTGTTTATCTGAACTTTTGAGAACAATCGTTGTATTGTTTGGCATCTCAGCAGTCACATCTTCCGGCAATGCATATGAAACCGGGTGTGAAAAACCAAGAGACAAAGCAAGCGTTTTGCCTTGTGCTTGCGCTCTATATCCTACACCGACCAACTCTAGCGTCACACTAAATCCTTCTGTCACACCATGAACCGCATTATTCACTAAGGCGCGAACAGTTCCCGCAAAAGCCCATCCTTTAGGATCAGCAGATGCTGGCGAAAACTGTATTTCATTTGGCGCTTCATCTGTACGTGTTACCGTAACCAAATGATGGCAATGTGTCGTCACAGTGCCTTTAGGTCCTTTAACAATCACGCATCCAGGCTCAACATTCAACTCTACGTTTGAAGGTAAAATCACTGGTGCTTTGGCTATTCTTGACATATTTATTCTCGCTCGTATTAAGCCACTTCACAAATGACTTCACCACCCACTCCAGTTTTTTGAGCACGCAAATGACTCATCACACCTTGTGAGGTTGATAAAATTGCGACTCCAAAACCTGGGATTGAAGACAAATCTTTAACTGCTTTATAAACACGAAGACCAGGTCGACTGATACGCTTAATTCGCTCAATGACAGGTCGCCCATGATAATACTTCAGTTTTAAAGTCAATGACTTCAAATTACTTTCTGAAGGTTCGATTTTAAAATCTACAATATAACCTTCTTCTTTTAGGACACGTGCAATCTCTTCTTTAAGATTTGACGAAACCATCATTACATGTTGATGATTCGCCTGTTGTCCATTGCGAATTCTTGTTAGCATATCCGCTATAGGATCTTGCATACTCACGGCATTTCTCCAATATTTAAAATTACCAGCTTGATTTCCGAGCACCCGTCACATGACCTACCATCAAATTCTGGCGCAAACAAATTCGGCATAATCCAAATTTACGATACACTGCATGCTGCCGTCCACATTGTTGACAACGAGTCGTTAGTCTAGATGGACTCGAGTTAAGCGGCAATTTATGCAATGCAGCTTGGGCCGTTCTAACAGCATCCATATCAGAAGAAGATTTAATAATCTTTTTCAGCTTCATACGACGCTTTAAATGCTTTTCAACCAACTTCGCTTTTTTAAGCTCTCGTTCAACAATTGCTTTTCTAGCCACAATGACACCTTTTTTTATCGTTCATTATCTTTTTTTAATGGAAATTTAAATGCTTCTAATAAAGCACGCGCCTCTTTGTTTGTTTTCGCACTCGTTGAGATACAAATATCGAGTCCTCGAATACAATCAATTTTATCAAAATCAATTTCAGGGAATACTATTTGCTCTTGTATACCCATTGAATAATTACCTGTTCCATCGAATGACTTAGCGTTTAAACCGCGAAAATCACGCACACGAGGCAGAGCAATCGAAATAAGACGCTCAAGAAACTCATACATCCGCGCACCACGCAAAGTAACTTTACAACCAATTGGCCATCCTTCTCGAATTTTAAATCCAGCCAACGACCGCTTTGCAAACGTTGTAATAGGCTGTTGTCCGGCTATACGTGTCATGTCGTCTAGAGCAAACTTCATCACTTTTTTATCGTTAACCGCTTCACCAACACCCATATTTAAGGTTATTTTCTGAAGTTTAGGGACTTGCATTACATTGGTGTAATTGAAAGCTTTCATCAATGACGCCACAATCTCTTCTTTGTATAATTTTTTCAAACTAGTCATTTTGATTACCCCATTACCCCTGATCAACCAATGCTTCATTGGATTTAAAATAACGTGCTCTTCGGGTTTTCCCTTCCGCTTCAACAACCCTAAAGCCAACTTTGTCTGCTTTTTTGGTTTCCGGATTATACAGGGCAACATTAGAACAATGCAAGGCCGCCTCTTGTGTGCGAATTTCACCTTTTTGCTGCTTCTGAGGATTAGGCTTCATGTGCTTCTTCACTAAATTTGCACCTTCAACCAATACTTTATCACCAAGAACCTTCAGCACTTTACCAATATGGCCTTTGCTTTTTCCGGTCATTACAATGGCGGTATCATTTTTTTTAATACGTTTCATGATGTATCCCTTTATTACAAGACTTCAGGAGCTAAAGAGATGATTTTCATGAATCGCTCTCTCAGTTCTCGAGTCACCGGGCCAAAAATACGTGTTCCAACAGGATCATGCTGAGCATTCAACAAGACAGCTGCATTTCCATCAAAGCGAATCACAGAACCATCAGCACGTCGTACTGCTGTTGCTGTTCGAACCACAACGGCGTTCATTACAACACCTTTTTTTACTTTGCTTCGTGGAATTGCATCTTTCACGCTTACTTTAATCACATCACCCACCCGTGCATAACGGCGATGCGAACCACCCAATACTTTGATGCACATGACTTTACGTGCACCGCTGTTATCAGCGACATCAAGCACTGTCTGCATTTGTATCATTTTACTCTCCAGCTCTAACAGTCAACCAGAAAACGGCTGACGATTATATCAGCCCTTCAAGTATTTTTAAAGTCAAATTACCTTGATAAGAAAATTAAGAAATTATATCAACAAGGACCCAGTTTTTAAGTTTAGATATGGGCTTAGACTCACGAATTCTAACAACGTTACCAATTTGACAAACACCTTGCTCATCATGCACATGTAATTTTGTTTGTCGTCTTAATAACTTCCCATACTTAGGATGCTTAACAAGACGCTCAACAGACACGACGGCAGTTTTATTTGCTTTATTGCTCACAACTTTACCAACAACAGTGGTTGCTTTTGTTTCTTTAGTTGACATGCGCTTCACCTGCTTTTTCAGTCATCAATGTTTTTATCCGGGCAATTTGCTTACGTGCCTCGGTTATTTGATGAGGTTGCTCTAACGCACCTTCATTTTTTCTTTTCAAACGAAGTAAAAATTGTTTTTTTCTAAGCGAAAGAAGCTCTGTGTTTAACTCATCTAAACCCATGGTTTTGAGTTTCTTTTTTTGTTCAGCTACTCTGGTCATCACATCACCTTCCGTTCGGCAAATGTTACTTTGAAAGGAAGCTTCGCTTTCGCAAGATCAAATGCCTCAATGGCTAATTCTCGAGAAACACCTTCGATTTCAAACAACATTCTACCTGGTTGAATTTGAGCAACCCAATACTCAACACTCCCTTTACCACCACCTTGTCTAACTTGAAGTGGTTTTTGAGTGATGGGTTTATCTGGAAAAACACGGATCCAAACCTTTCCGCCCCGCTTAATATGACGTGTTAATGCACGTCGTGCGGCTTCAATTTGACGCGCTGTTAAACGACCGCGTCCTACAGCTTTTAATCCAAACTGACCAAAGCTAACTTTAGAACCACGTTGAGCAAGCCCACGATTCCGGCCTTTCATTTGCTTCCGATATTTTGTTCGTTTAGGTTGTAACATCTTGGTTCATCCTCACTTACTTGCTGCCATCGTCTTGACGATTTTTTTGAGGCGCACTTTCACCTTTAAAAATCCAGACTTTGACACCGATGATCCCATAAGCCGTTTTCGACTCAGCGGTTCCATAATCAATATTGGCGCGAAATGTATGCAATGGCACTCGTCCTTCTCGATATGATTCAGAACGGGCAATTTCAGCACCTCCCAAACGGCCACCAACTGTCACCTTGATACCTTTTGCACCTGATTTCATAGCTGCATTAACAGCACGCTTCATGGCACGTCTAAACATAACACGTTGCTCTAGCTGCTGTGCGACACCCTCTGCAACCAAGGTCGCATCAAGCTCAGGCTTTCGTACTTCTTGAATATTAAGATGGACTGGAACGCCTATTTTCTTTGAAATTTCAGCGCGAAGGGCTTCAATACCGCCGCCCTTTTTACCAATCAAAACACCTGGTCGTGCTGTATGAATCGTAATAATCGCATTATTAGCAGGCCTATCAATTTGAATTCGGCTCACTGCCGCAGCAGCCAGCTTTTTCTTCAAATATTTTCGAAGGCTAATGTCTTGATTCAAAAGCGTTGCATAATTTTTTTTCGTTGCAAACCAGTTTGAACTCCAGGTTTTAACAATCCCAAGACGGATACCAATTGGATTTACTTTTTGTCCCATGCTTACTCTCCGTCAGATACTTTAAGGGTAATATGACACGTACGTTTCGAAATACGATTCGCACGCCCTTTTGCTCGAGCACTCATACGCTTTAAAGTGCGTGCCTCATCAACGAATACAACCCCAATTTTTAGCGCATCAACATCAGCCCCAAAATTGTTTTCGGCATTCGCAATGGCCGACTCAAGCAATTTAAGCATCATTACAGCCCCTTTCTTAGGGGTAAACTGAAGCACGTTCATTGCATTTGAAACGCTCATTTGGCGAACCATATCTGCAACCAAACGGCCTTTTTGTGCAGACAGAGGAGCATGTCTTAATTTTGCTGTTACTTCCATCAGTTGCCTCTACTTACCTTTAGCCTTTCTGTCACCAGAGTGGCCTTTGAATGTACGAGTTATGGCAAACTCACCCAGTTTGTGTCCTACCATGTTATCCGTGATATAGACCGGAACATGATCTTTTCCGTTATGAACCGCGATCGTCAACCCAATCATGTCTGGAATAATAGTTGAACGTCTAGACCACGTTTTAATCGGCTTTTTTGACTTTGTTGATATCGACACTTCTACTTTATTCAACAAGTGCTGATCAACAAAAGGACCTTTTCTTACGGAACGAGCCACTTTAATACCCTCTCAAATAATTATTTTTTCTTACGCTTTTTAACAATAAATTTATCTGTACGTTTATTGTTACGCGTTTTATAACCTTTGGTTGGAACACCCCAAGGTGAAACCGGATGCCGACCACCTGAAGTTCGTCCTTCACCACCACCATGCGGATGATCAACCGGGTTCATGGCAACCCCACGGACTGTTGGACGTACACCGCGCCATCGATTGGCACCAGCTTTACCTAAAGACCGTAAATTATTTTCACTGTTTCCTACTTCACCAATCACCGCACGACAAGTTAATAATACCTTTCGCACTTCTGTTGATCGCAACCGAAGCATCGCATACGCGCCTTCTCTTGCAATCACTTGTCCACTCACACCAGCACTTCTTAGTATTTGTGCACCACGGCCAGGTTTAAGTTCAACACAATGTACTGTTGTACCTAATGGAATGTTTTTAAGCGGCAGACAGTTACCCACACTAATCGGTGCATTTTCACCACTAACAACCACATCATCTTTCTTTAAGCCTGCTGGAGCGATAATGTAACGCCGTTCGCCGTCTTTGTAAAGAATTAATGCAATAAGCGCTGAACGATTTGGATCATACTCCAATCTTTCAACACGACCTTCAATTGCATCTTTTCGACGTTTAAAGTCGATGACACGGTATTGTTTACGACTTCCGCCACCAATATGACGAACCGTAATACGGCCTTGATTATTTCGTCCACCTGATTTATTTTTTTTATCCAATAAAGCAGCAAAAGGCTTGCCCTTATGAATATCTCGGTGAACCACTCGAACTTCACCCCGTTTTCCAGGAGAAGTTGGTTTTGATTTTAATAATACCATCTCATTCTGCCTTATTCGGATTCAATCATAGTGAAATCAATTTCTTGTCCAGCCGCCAAAGATACATACGCTTTTTTCCAATCTGAACGTTTGCCTTCAGTTTGTCTAAAACGTTTGGTCTTTCCTGCCATATTCAGAACAGAAACAGATTTAACACTCACTTGAAACAATTGCTCCACAGCCTGCTTGATTTCAGCTTTTGTTGCTGTTTTTAAAACACGAAAAGCAATTTGATTCGACTGTTCTGCAATGCGCGTGCTTTTTTCAGAAGTGATGGGTTCAAGCAAAACCATCATTAGGCGTTCAGGATTCATTGTAACTGCTCCTCTAATGCTTTAATCGCTTCTTCCGTAATTAAAACGTTTTCATAACGAAGTAAACTCATCGGATCGACAGAAACCACATCTCTTACATCGAAAGCATGTAAATTACGTGAGGCTAAATATTCAAACTCACCCAAGTCTTTAACTAAAATCAATGCGCCTGTAATATCTAACGCTTGCATTTTCCCTAGAAACTCTTTTGTTTTTGGTGTGCTACACTGAAAATCACTGACAACAATAAGATGTCCTTTTCGCTGTAGTTCCGATACGATACTTCGCATCGCACCTTGATACATTTTTCGATTGATTTTCTGTGAATAATCACGTTTTTTAGAAGCAAAAGTAACACCACCAGAACGCCAAATAGGACTTCGAATTGTTCCGGCTCGCGCACGCCCGGTTCCTTTTTGAGCCCATGGCTTTCGACCACCACCTCGTACTTCAGAACGTGTTTTTTGTGCACTATTACCACTTCGTGCTTTGTTCATATAAGCAACAACTGCTTGATGAACTAAGCCTTCGTTATAATCACAGGCAAACACTGCGTCACTGACTTCAACCGACGCTTGTGTGTCTTTTGTCATAAATTCCATTATTTACCCCCTTCAGGCGTTTTAGCCTTCACGGTAGGCTTAATCTCAATTCGCGAACCCGGTGCTCCCGGTATTGCGCCTTTAATCAATAGCAAATGACGCTCAGGATCTACACGAACAATTTCAAGCGTTTGAACCGTACACCGCTTATTACCCATTTGCCCAGCCATTTTTTTACCTTTAAATACACGTCCAGGCGTTTGGTTCTGACCAATAGAACCCGGCGCTCGGTGAGACAGCGAGTTACCATGCGTTGCGTCTTGCATCGCAAAATTATATCGTTTAATTACTCCAGCAAATCCTTTCCCTTTGCTGACACCGGCAACATCAACCAACTGACCGGCTGTAAAAACATCATTTACGTTAAGCGCTTGGCCTAAGGTATAACTTTCAACTGAATCAACACGAAACTCACAAAGCATATCACCCGCGTCAATATTTGCATTTGCAAAGTGACCTGCCATCGGTTTTGTAACCCGATTTGTTTTTTTCGTCCCACCGGTCAACTGAACCGCTGTATAACCATCACGCGACATTTCTTTCAACTGTGAAACACGATTAGGCTCCACATGCACCACAGATACAGGAATCGCCTGCCCCTCGGGTGTAAATACTCGCGTCATACCGACTTTCCGGCCTAATAAACCGATCATCATCGTAACCCCTTTTTAACACTAATCATCTAGACTAATTTGCACATCAACACCAGCAGCTAAATCAAGCTTCATCAGTGCATCAACTGTTTTTTCAGTTGGATTAATAATAATTACCAATCTCAAATGTGTGCGTAATTCATATTGATCTTGCGCATCTTTATTTACATGAGGCGAAATCAATACAGAAAATTTCTCTTTTCGAACAGGCAATGGAATTGGGCCTCGAATTTGAGCACCCGTTCTTTTCACTGTTTCAACAATTTCGCGTGTCGACGTATCAATCATTCGATGATCAAACGACTTCAGACGAATTTTAATATTTTGATTATTAGTCATATTTCGTTACTCGATGATTTTAGATACAACACCCGCACCTACGGTACGGCCACCTTCTCGAAT
>JAALKW010000081.1:4618-5067 GCA_011087865.1 Legionellaceae bacterium | reverse complement strand
ATAATACCCTCCAAAAATTAATCTTATCATAACGATTAAATCATTGGGAGCATTTCACTTTTTAAGTATCTAATTAAATGGGGTTCCTAATCACATGATTAAAAACATTTTTCCACTTCAATTATTTTTAATACTATTTTGATGATACGTTAATTAACGTATCACCAGTGTTCGATATAATCTAGTATGTTTTGACTCCTTGATTTTTGTGATTATTATTTACATCATATTTGAGTTGTTTTACTTGAGTTTTCAATTAAGGATGATTAAGTGAATATATTAATTGCTGGTGCATCAGGTTTTATTGGAACAGAGTTAGTGAATTCGTTAAAGTCTGAGCACGAATTAACAGTTCTAGGGCGAGATTTTGACCACTTAAAAAAGTGCTTTTCAGGGCAGGGGGATGAAGGTAGGGGGGGGGAAAAGGGAAGGGGGGGGGGGGGGGGTGT
>JAALKW010000081.1:0-4608 GCA_011087865.1 Legionellaceae bacterium | reverse complement strand
GAAATTTAAATTTAATAATTAATTTATCTGGCTCTAATATTGGAGCAAAGAGGTGGAGTAAAAAAGTTAAAAATGAACTTATTAATTCTCGTGTATTAAGCAATGAAAAGTTAATTAATTGGATAAGCAGGGTAAATGCAAAACCCCGGTTTTTTTGTGCTAATGCGGTGGGGATATATGGACTTCAATCTAAATCTGACAACAGTTCTTTTGATGAAAGTGCTACTATCAACTTTAAAGAAAGGAGCGATTTTCTTAATGAGATAGGAGTCGCCTGGCAAAAATCCTTAGAGCCAGCTGTTGATATAGGTTTAGATGTTGTAACGCTACGTTTTGGTGTTGTTTTAAAAAAAGGCCAAGGAATGCTAAAAAAACTTGAGCTGCCATATTCTTTAGGATTAGGGAGTGTACTTGGAGATGGTAAGCAAAATATTTCCTGGATACATATTGAAGATGTTATTGCTGCAATCAATTATGTTATAAGCCATAAGGATATAACCGGGCCTGTAAATGTTACCTCGCCTAACCCTGTTACCCAAAAAGAGTTTGCTAGAATATTTGCTAAAACACTTAAGAGGCCTTTATTTTTTAAAACGCCATCTTTTGTTATCAGAGCTATATTCGGTGAGATGGGCGAATGCCTTCTTCTAGGAGGACAAAGAGTTATTCCAAAGCGGTTAAATGATCTTGGTTTTGAGTTCAAATATCCACTACTTGATGCTACATTAGAATATGAATACCAATAATAGTTATACTAAATTAGGATCGACATGATTGCTCTGAATATTAAAATTTTCTTAGTGGCTTTTTGTATATTTCTAATAACCGATATGATTTGGCTTGGGCTTATTGCCAAAAGTGTTTATTTTGCTCAATATTCTGAGTGGCTAAGACTTGATGAAGGAAAGCTTCAACCAATATGGTGGGCAGTTCTCATTGTATATTTACTATTCGCGCTAGGTATAGTTGTTTTTATTACTCCATTAGCAAATGGATCTTTAATTTACGCAGGCATTTATGGTGCATTACTGGGCGCTGTTATTTATGGAATTTATGACTTCACCTGCCTTTCGCTATTTAAGAACTGGCCTGTAGGTATGGCTTTTATTGATTGGATCTGGGGGATATTCCTTTGTTCTTGGAGCTCAATAGTTACTGTTCACTTGCAATCTTATTTAGAATAACTTAATGAAAGACAGCTCCTCACTTAGTAAACAAATAACTTGGGTTATTCATTGTTTGTCCTATTATATTTGTTGGTTCGTATGTGTTTATTCCGCCTCTCTAGACTACGAGTACCTTGGGTTAATTATTACTTTATTCATTATTGGGTTTCAAGTTTTTTGGCAAATATTGCACAATTATCCATGGTCTAGTTATTTAATTTATGCCATGTTCATTACATTTCTTGGCTCGGTTACCGATACCTTTTGGCTCTACGAAAAGTTCATTTATTTTCATGCAAATCCATTTGGAGCATTATTCTCGCCACTTTGGATGAGCTCTCTCTGGCTTAGTTTTGGGTTTAATATAATACTTCTCTACCGCGATCTTATAAATAGTTATTTGATCTGGGGGGGTGTTGCATTTTTGTCTTTACCATTTGCTTATTGGTTAGGAGTTAAGTTTGGTGCCGCTGAGATAATAATAAATCAATATAAATTTTATTTTTCTTTAGGTCTTACCTGGTTTATTTTATTACCCCTTAGCTTCTGGGTATACGATTTTTTTAAAAAGGAATTTTAAGGTGATATTATTTCTAGTGATGGGCTTTATATTTATACATATGTCCTTTGTATGGGTATGGTATCGTTATACTAATAATCCATCAGTTGTTGATGTTGGCTGGTCTTCTGGATTGACTTTTAGTGGTCTGATTTATTTAGGTAGCCAGGAAATGACGATGCGAACATTATTTCTTGCTCTTATTCTTGTTGTTTGGGGAATGCGACTAGGACTATATTTATGGTTTACTCGTGTTCGTAAAAAGGAAGTTGATAAACGGTATATTTCATTAAGTGATAACTGGAAAATAGCAAAACCATTGGGCTTTTTCTTAAACTTCCAATTGCAAGGGTTACTCATTTTTATTATTTCTTTACCATGGTTTTTTGCATCCTTAGTAACAACAAATAAAATGAGCTCGCTAGACTGGTTTGCTCTACTCATAGCATTTGTTGCTGTTTTTTTAGAAACACAAGCAGATCTTCAATTATATCAATTCAAACAAAAACATACCGGTGAAGTATGCAATAGTGGGTGGTGGTCCTATAGCCGACATCCAAATTATTTCTTTGAATGGTTGGTTTGGTGTTTGTTTAGTCTTTTTGCGTTCTCTGTTAACTATGGTTGGGTCTCAATTATATCGCCAATCACGCTTTATTTAATAATGACAAGGTTAACAGGGCCAATTACTGAAAGTGGCTCTATTGAGTCAAAAGGAAAATTATATACTTCCTATCAGAAAAATACGCCTATGTTTTTTCCATACGGGGGCAAGTTAAATAATGTGAGTTTCCGGTGAGTTGGAATAAATCTTAAAAAATTTAAAAAATCACTTGAAATTTTAAAGCTAGAAGATCATGCTTTTCTCATTCTTACGGATGACACAGGTAAGCACACAGATGAGTCATAAAAAAACACCCCAAATGATAGATGTCTCTTCAGAGCAACTTGATAGAATTAATGCTCGAATATCAGCGAGCACAACACTTTTAGAAGAAGATAAACGCATCGTACTTGCTATTTTATCTGCATACACATGGATTCAGTGTCAATTAGAACGTCATAAATTATCAATTAAGCGCCTGAAGAACCTGTTTGGATTTTCGACTGAGAGGCGTGGCAAGCATAATCAAAAAGAGGCTGGCAGTACGCCACCCGATTCGAATAATGCCAACGAAAGCATATCACCTGACGCAAATAACACAGGGACTCCGCCAAAAAAGCACCTCAGTGGAACCCTCTGAAGAATCATGGGCGCTTAGGTTCTTCTGATTATACAGGTTGTCCAGAAGTATCACTTTTGAATACCACACATCCGATTGGTTCCCCTTGTCCTGATTGTGCCGACTGCCAAACAAAAGGCACCTTAAGACAAGATGAGCCGCAAGTTTTGGTTAGGTTAGTGGGCAGCCCTTTAATCAGCGGTACACGCTACAATGTAGAAAGGACACGGTGTGATGTATGTGGTACGCGTTTTAAAGCACCTATTCCAGATAAAATTAAAACGGCATCTAAATACGATGTCAGTGTTGCCACAACATTAGCCATTGCTCGATATAGCTTAGGATTACCCATGCATCGGATTGAAAACAATCAATCGCATCATGGCATTCCATTGCCAGACGCGACGCAATGGGATTTATTGCATGCTTTATATCATACGATTAAACCTGTGTATGGAGCATTACAAAAGCAGGCATCGAATGGCAGTTTAATTCTTTATGATGATACACCGGGCCGTATTTTAGAATACAAAACCCAAGGGTTAGCCACGCATACGACGGCATTTATTTCAGTTCATGAAGGGCACAAGATACACCTATATTTTACGGGGAGAAATCATGCAGGCAAGAATGCGGGTGCTATTTTAGACAATCGAACGAGTGAACAACCCGTTATTGCTATGATGGACGCAAGCCCAAGTAATAAACCTCAAATGAAGACTGAACTCGTGGCACGTTTTATTTTATGTTTTTGTTTGGTGCATGGGCGAAGAAAGTTTTTTGAAATCTCTGATGCATTTGATACAGACTGTGATTTTGTACTTGATATGATTGGGCAGGTTTATGCCCATGATGCCCATTGTAAAAAAGAAGCACTTTCCCCCGAAGCACGTCTATTATATCACCAAACCCACAGCCAACCGTTGATGGATTCACTGTACGTCTGGTTAAATAATCAACGCACCTATACCTTGCATGAACGAAACAGTGGTCTGGGTGAAGCCATCAATTACATGTTGAGGCATCGGAAGCCACTCACCACATTTTTACGTGTTGCAGGTGCGCCACTTGATAGCTCATGGGCTGAACGCACGATTAAAATCGCCATTCGACATCGTCGAAACTCGTTGTTTTATAAAACACCTCGTGGTGCACATGTGGGTGATGCACTTATGAGCCTTATTTACACATGTACGCAAAATGACATCAATCCCTATGATTATCTCAATGTACTCCAACGCTACGGTCCGTGGGTTGAAGCAACGCCAGAAGATTGGTTGCCATGGAATTATTTGCAAACCCTAGCAACCATCGATGTGCGTCAAGCGGCATGACCTTACTGTAATAAAATATTCAACTGCTCAGGACTGATGGTCACGACCTGTGCTGAATGGGTTGGCCAGTGTTTAAATTGTCCCGTTGACAACCTTTTATGACATAGCCAAAAGCCATTGCGATCATAGAGTAAGATTTTGATGGCTGTTCGCTTTCGGTTGCAGAAAATAAAGCAATGTCCGTTAAAAGGGTCAATAGTAAGCTGGCGACGACAAACAGCAGCATAGCCATCTATGCCTTTTCTGAAGTCAACCGGCTGACAGGCAATGAATATATAGCGCCACCCATTAACAAGTAGACTCACTTTTCAAAACACTTCCCATTG
>JAALKW010000080.1 GCA_011087865.1 Legionellaceae bacterium | reverse complement strand
AAACAGACATCATACCAGAATCACTATGTCCGAGCATTAACGGGTGGCGCTATAGTGCATTAGGTTTCAGAGCACACAGGATTATTATGCGAACATCAGACGCATTCAAAAAATAGTGAATTCTGCTTTAAGCCAGGTAATTTTCATTCATGCTCTTGAATTAAAAAAGAAAAAGGATTTGCGATCGCCCTTGTGCGATTAAAGGCGCTTTAGAAATAACCCTACATCCATAAATTTTCGTGATTAACCACCTAAAATTTCTCCGCTAAATATCATTTAGTTCCCTTAATACCTCGCGTATGACTTGTTTCTGATGAAGAAGCCGAGTCTAATTTTTTCATGGTTTGAAGCTGCTCTCTCATAGACTGTGTATGCTGAATGTAAGGTGCTTCCGCAGTTGTGCTAAAAGACACATTGCTCACGTTTAATTTTTCCCGTTCCCTTAACCACACTGAAATAGGCTCAATATTTCCAACAATAGGCTCCGAAATCTGCCTAAAAACGGCTGCTCCATTTGCACTATTTGTAAGACAAACAACCCCTTTATATGATCCATCCTCTTCTACCCTAGAGACCACTAAATTTCTAAAGGTTTCGGAGTCACCCCAATGAAAAAGTGTTTTGCTGCCATCACTATTATCCTGAATTCCCATCCCAAGACCCCAATGCAATTTATTAAGCATGTCCGGTGGCACGCCTACTTCAGAACCTTTTTTATCTCGACCATGACCTAAATCATTAGCATCTACAAACATATGTTCTCGTATAAACTTATCCTGCAAGCAAGCAGCTAAAAATTTCGCATAATGCCGAGCGGTAATAAATAAAGACGCAGCAGGAATAGGCTTCTCAAAAAGCATTTGAGCATTTTCTTCGCTTTGCTTTACGTAATGACTTTTTTTATCAGGCACGCCTGCAGCATTATGCCCCACAGCAAATCGCATTTTTTCATCACTATCATCTTCTGGCTGATAAAAATAAGTACTCTGAACAATTCCTAATGGCTCAAGCTCACGTTTTGCAAGTTGTTCCAATGACAATCCTGATGACTCTTGAATCACATCACACAGAAAATTAAATGCCAGTCCCGAGTAATTAAATTCTGTTCCAGGTTCAGCTTGAAAATGATGAGGCCACCAATTTGGTAGCCCCGTTTGATGCGATAAAACCATTCGTGCTGTGAGTTGCTGATATTCTGAGGTTTCACGGAGCTCAGGTGGACCAAACCCGTTTTTTGATAGTTGACATAAAGGCGTATCCAAATCAACTTCACCACGTTCCATCATTTTCAATACAATGTAAGCAAACACAGGTTTGCTCAGTGACGCCGCTTCAAAAACCCCATCCGGTGTTAATTCTTGCTCCCCACTACTTGCTAATTTTCCAGCAGAAAAAGTACTTATATCTCCATTATCTAAAACAGCCACTGAAACACCAATGACCTTATGCGCTTGAATTAAATTTTGTAATTTACGCTCTTGATAGCTTACTTCTGATAAAGCATGTGCTAATTCCGTTTCTGTTACTAATAATCGAGCCGATGAAAGCTCTAAAACACTAAGCGCACGGCTCTTATTTGCTTGCCAAGAACTATATTCGTGATCTCCTTCTCTAACCTCTGCGGTAACCTGATCTCCTCTTGCTATTAACTTTTTTGTTAACCTTGCATTAAGCGTCACTGCACCAGGAAAAGCGACATAATTCAAACTCGGTGTTTTATGTTCTTCAAGTTCTCCACCATCAAGATAAAAATTAACAGGTAGTGACGTTTGCTCTATGCTATCTAACCAGCTCATATTTATCGCAGGATGAGAGAAGTGAACGTCACTGTAATCAGGCCTAGAAGCCTGCTCCCACTCATCCACTTTATCAAATCCCTCCCAATCTTTATGCCACCAAAAAGCACCTGATTGAGCCAGTACATTTCCAAAAACTTCAGGATGAGTTAGCGCTGCATGTGTTGCTGCAAGCCCCCCAAAGCTTGTGCCACCAACGGTTATTTCCACCCTTTGTTGAGTACATTGAAATTTTTCTTGTAGTAGCGGGACGAGTTGAGTCGCCAAAAAATCAGAAAACGCTTGATTACATGCATACTCATCCACCCTATCTGAAAAAGAAGAAGGTGCTGGTATAAATACTGTTATTTTAGGCATCACTTGTTGTGGTTCTGATTGATATAAAACATCTAAAATTTCGGGAGTAGATTCTACACCGTGTACCGAAGAAATTTCTTGTATACCGTCCATGAAAATCAAAATACCTGGCTTTTCAGCGCGCGTCACTAATTCTGGCTCATGGATATAAAGTATTCTATCCCCTCTTTTACCTACCGATGGGGTAAGGTCAAACTTCTCATTTACGCGCTCTAACATCGGCTTTTCTAAATTTTTAAACCAAAATTTTGCGATTGAAGGTTGTTTAGATAATTTTTTTGGACTGCCACCATGAACAAAATGAACACTCATTTGGCCTCTATTTATGCTCAGTCTGAAAGATTGATCTTTTTCAGGTAAAAAATCAGTCTCTGATATTTGTACAATTTTTGTTTCATGGCCAAATTGGCTATATATTAAACTTTCATCTCTGATAGATATCTCTATTTCATCGTTATAAGGATTCTTATATGTTCCAATAAATGCTTTTAATGATGAAGTAATTTGCTTTTCTGAAGTGGATTGATGGACCGCATCAAACCATTTTAGACGCTGTTGTTTAGATTTATCCTCGGGTGCTCGCAACAGGGCTTCTTCATAACAACTTCTTGCCTCCTCGAATTTACCTTGATCTTCATCAACTTTCCCTGCAACTGTTTGTTGCCATCCAGGTTCATCACTTTGAATATAATGCAAATTTTTAAATAGTGCTTGCATATTACCAATAGGCGCTAAATCAGGCGAACCCAATATTTGGGTTGCAATACTCATCCCATTTTCAGAATTTGTAAAAAATGCAGCCCCTTTTTTATCATTCACGTTGATTGCAACAAAAGCTCTCGTGTTTGGGTTTTCACCATATTGATATGCAATAACCTCATCTGTACCTGGATTCTTATAGATATGCCAACCTAAACCACATGTCGGAAAAACACCTGTATTTGTTGACTTAAATGCTTGCTGGATGATGGGATCATCCATATCATCTAACCAAGCAGCGATAAATTTCGAAAAATCATGGCCCGTTGTAAGTAGTGACCCAGCAGCATTTTGCTCAGGGTCGCCAACATAGATTGAAGTCGGTTTGCCAAGCTCGGTATGAACTGCAACAACATTGGCATCATCCTCTGATTGCGGCAAAAATGTAGAACGATCCATTGTTAAGGGATCAAATACATATGCTTTAGCCAACGTCTCTAAATCTTGACCCATTTTGGTCTCAATGGCTTTTTGTAAGTAAAGAAAAGCTTCACCTGAATAAGCATATCCATTGCCCAATTCTGATTCAGGATCAAAAAATAGCGTTGAAGATAAATTTGAGCCGAAATTTGGCAAACCGGTTGTATGTGACAGTACGTGTCGTGCTGTTAGTTCTTGCGCTTTTTTAGGATATTCACCATCCACAAAAAATCTTTTATATTCCAGAATAGGGTATAAAGGTTCATCCAAATCAATTTTTTTTGCCTTGACCAACTGTAACACCAAATAAGCAAATACAATTTTGCTCAGTGAAGATGCTGGGAACCGGGTATGATCATCTACCCCATTCAGGGCAGGCTCTGTAGACTCTGCGTTTTTTTTACCAACAGTAACTGAAGTGCTTATTTCTGCTTCAGCCTCAACATAAGCATACCCTATGGCTGGAATGTAAGCAGCCTCAGCAATTTGTTGTAATGCAGCTTTAGATGGGGGGTTAGGCATGTTTTCTCAAAAATAATCTATGATTAGCTTAAATTATAAAAGAAATTCTCGTATAAGATAGGTCTTTTATTTTTACCCTCAATATTGTATAATAAATACACTGCATAATGGAGTAACCATATGACTAACGATAAAGACCAAGACCCCCAAGCCAAAGCAATTGAAAATAACCCTTGTGGCATTTGTCGAGCACTGGGGCTACCTGTTTGTAAAGGACATGGCGCTAAAGGAGGCGGCGGTGGTGATGCCACAGACGAAACATCTGAAGAAAATGACACTTCAAAAGCAGCTGACAATACACCAACTCTGAAGGATTTAACTGCTATTTTTGCAGAAAGCACATTATGGGCGCCGATGTACATTGATGACGATTGCTACACATATAATGAACCTCATGCACTCTTTTCGATAAAACTAGACTTAAACGCAGGCTCCCTTGTTTTTACAAAACGTGATGGTTTATCAAAAGAAGAACAACAGCAACTTGAAAAATTTCTTGATGTAATAGAAAACGAGCTAAATTCATTTAAAGCTGAACTTAATGCTGAAGGTATTGATACACAGTCATTTCAATGCCATCGTGAAAACGGAAATTTAACCATTAAGATTCCAAACCCTGCGTATTTTGATACGTTTATTCAGCAATTAATAAAAAAAAATTTATTACCTACTGACTCGCCACAGAAAAAATATACGACGGAAGTCGCAAACGAAAAACAACAAGATGAACAAAAAGCCCAAGCTGAAGTTTCCACAGCACCAACCCCTTTTGACATCAATAAGGGCCCTAAAATTGGAGAATAATTAAATTTGCAATCAGGGGCTACTGCTGAAAACATGGGGCATCAAAGCCCCATGGAAATCATAAGAATCAAACAAAATAATGCCTAGAAAAAATCTGCATTGCTTCAAGCATAAATCCTAGAAGTTTCGGATGCCGAGATGTGTAAAACTCCGAAAATCCATCTGTTTGATAAAGTTCAATCAAACCAAGATAGCCTGCTTTTGTTGGTGTCCAAGAGCGTTCAAGCCAAACATAGTGCTCTTTCATCAATGCCTGCACTTTCTTATCAGAAGGCTTTAACTCTGCATCTATAGAAGCAACCAGCTCATCCATAATACGATTAATATCATGAATAAAATCCGTTTTTTCTTGAGCACTCCAGTCCTTTGTTTTTGCATTGCATTCATCCAAGTCGTTGCTAGTTATTTATTTGAAGAAACGCCTTTATTTATAAGCAGTTAGCTACTAAACCAAGATCTCCATAAAACAATAAAAACGGAGGTCGATTTACATGAAACCACGCCAGAGTAGGATCCCAGCGACATTAACCGAAAAAGACTTCAATGAATTTGTCTTCCCGATGTTAACAACCGGACGGCGAGGACCGAAGTCAAAAATAACCAACCACAAGATATTCAACTACATTTTGTATCTTATAGCGCCACCCGTTAATGCTCGGACATAGTGATTCTGGTATGATGTCTGTTT
>JAALKW010000079.1 GCA_011087865.1 Legionellaceae bacterium | reverse complement strand
AGGACCAACGGATTATGAGTCCGCTGCTCTAACCAACTGAGCTATGGGCCCGAAAGCAAATTGATTATAAGCGTTCTTGCGCTGAAACGCTATGCTTATAATGCTTCAATTTTCGTTTGATGTTGTAATAATTTTTCTCGTTCACGTTCAGCTTGTTCTAATTTTCCTTGTTCTTTTTCAATGACATCGTCAGGGGCTTTTTCAGTAAACTTTGGATTATTTAGTTTATTGCTGGCTTTTTTGATGTCTTCATCGAGTTTTTTGAGTGATTTTTGAAGTCGTGCGAGTTCATCCTCTTTTTGGATGAGGCCTGCCATTGGAATGAGCAGTTCGAGCTCTTCCACCATTGCAGATGCAGAGACGGGCGCAGGTGCATTGGGTTTAATCAAATGTATTTGCTCAATCTTTGCAAGTTTCAAGAGGGTGGTATTATATTTTTCAAGTTTGGCTTGAGATTCAGGCGTAATATTTCGGAGATAAAGTGGAATGTATTTTGCAGGGCTAATACCCATTTCACTGCGAATCGTACGAATTGATTGAATAATAGATTGAAGCCAGGTAATTTCAGCCTCAAGTGGTAAGTTAATTTTATCTGCCTCAACCGTTGGGAAATGCGCGAGCATGACGGTATGACCGCCTTCACTGGTCAGTTTGTTCAAGCGCTGAAAAATAGTTTCAGTAATAAATGGCATCATCGGATGTAGCATTTTAACGATGTGAAATAAGACGGATACGAGTGTTCTTCGGGTACCGCGTTTCATAGCACTCAATGCTTGTGTGTCATAAAGAACAGGCTTAGATAACTCAAGATACCAGTCACAGTATTCATGCCATACAAATTCATAGAGTGTGCTGGCTAATAAATCAAAGCGATATTGTTCATAATGCTGATGACAGCGTGCAATGGTATGTTGCATCCGAGAAAAAATCCAATGGTCAGCATGGCTATATTGAAAGGCGCCATCTTCTAAATCACCTTGATCCCCTTCGGTGTGCATCAGCACATAGCGTGTTGCATTCCACAGTTTATTACAAAAATTACGATACGTTTCTACACGCGCCATATCAAAGCGAATGGTGCGGGCATTGGTTGCGAGTGCACAATACGCAAAACGGAGCGCATCGGTACCAAAAGCGGGAATGCCGTCTGGGAATTCTTTTTTGGTGTTTTTTATAATACGCTTTTGTGTGGACTGAAGCACGTGATTCGCTGCGCGTTTTTCAACGAGGTTATCTAGGGTAATGCCATGAATAATATCCATGGGATCAAGCACATTGCCCTTGGATTTTGACATTTTTTTACCTTCATTATCGGCAATTAATCCTGTGACAAAGACATCGCTGAAAGGAATTTTTCCGGTAAACTTGAGGCTCATCATGATCATGCGAGCGACCCAGAAGAATAAAATATCAAACCCTGTGACCAAGGTATTGGTTGGAAAAAAGGTTTCGAAGTCAGGTGTTTTTTCAGGCCAGCCTAAAGTGACAAAAGGCCATAGTGAAGAAGAAAACCAAGTATCAAGCACATCTTCGTCTTGCTTTAAGATAAGGCTATCGGGTAGTTTATGTTTAAAGCGCACATCTTTTTCACTGTGTCCAACATAGACATGGCCTTGGTTATCGTACCAAGCTGGAATACGATGCCCCCACCAGAGTTGGCGACTAATACACCAGTCTTCAATATTTTCCATCCAGTGATTATAGGTTTTAGTCCAATTGTCCGGAATAAAACGTACTTTGTTTGTTTTAACGGCATTCAATGCGGGCTTTGCTAAAGGTTCCATGTGTACATACCACTGGTCCGTTAGTAATGGCTCGATGATACTGTTTGATTTTTCACCGCGAGGAATATTCAGTTGATGCGGCTCTACTTTGAGTAATAAACCCGCTTTGTCTAAATCTTCAATAATTTTTTCACGTGCAACAAAGCGCTCCATACCTTGATAAGCAAGAGGGGCTTGTTTATTGATACAGGCTTTTTTGGTCAAAATAGTTATTTGGGGTAAATCATGACGTTTACCTACTTCGTAATCATTGAAGTCATGCGCCGGTGTAATTTTAACGCAGCCACTTCCAAAGTCTTGCTCAACATATTCATCAGCAATAATGGGAATTGTACGGTCACAAAGCGGTAAATGTACGTATTGACCGATTAATTTTTGATAGCGTTTATCTTCTGGATGCACAGCAATGGCAGCATCGCCGAGTAAGGTTTCAGGTCTTGTGGTGGCAATGGTGATAAAGTCATCTGAGTCAACGATAGGATATTGAATATGCCATAAAAATCCAGCTTCGGTTTCTGTAATCACTTCTAGATCAGATACAGCAGTACCAAGTTTAGGATCCCAATTGACGAGTCGATTACCACGATAAATTAAGTCTTCTTCATATAATTGAATAAAGACTTTATTCACGGCTTTTGAAAAGCCTGCATCCATCGTAAAGCGTGTTTTAGGCCAATCGATAGAGCAGCCAAGGCTTCGCATTTGTTTTGTAATGGTATTGCCTGATGCTTCTTTCCATTGCCAGACCCGCTCAAGAAAGGCATCGCGGCCCATCTCTTTTCGAGATAAATGCTCAAGTTGTAATTGTTTTTCAACCACCAGTTGTGTTGAAATACCGGCATGGTCAACGCCCGGTTGCCATAGGGTTTTTTTACCGGACATGCGTTGATAACGGACCATGGCATCCATTAAAGTATCTTGAAAGCCATGCCCCATATGGAGTGTCCCGGTGACATTAGGCGGGGGTAGCATTATGCTAAAAGGGGTGCCTGTGCCTCGTGGACTAAAATAATGGTTTTCTTCCCATGTTTGATAACAGTCCTGCTCAATGGCTTCGGGCGTGTATGTCTTATCCATGGGCAAATCCCCGTCCTCAGAATTAAAGTGCCGTATTCTATCATAAACACATCGGTGAATCACGGCCTTTAGTGTTTGATTCCGGTACATGGACCGTAAAAAAAGTGTTAAGCATATGGTTTTTTATAAGTTTTTAGGCTAGACAAGCGTGATAAAAACCTGCTAATAATCCAGTACGTTTGGATAATTAATTGATTAAGGTATCTATGCAGTCAAGAAGAATTTTTGGTGGAATGTTAATGATTTTAGGGACCTGCGTTGGAGCAGGCATGCTAGCTATTCCGATTGTCAGTGCGCATGAGTCTTTTCGTTTGAGTGCTTTATTGCTGATTACAGCCTGGTTTTGTATGACTGTTGGGGCTTTTGCCGTTTTAGAAGTGAATTTATGGTTTAAACCCGGTAGTAATTTGATCAGCATGGCTGAAGGAACACTCGGTGCTTGGGGTAAAACCATCACAAGTTTGCTTTATTTATTATTAATGTATAGCTTGATTTGTGCTTATCTTTCGAGTGCAAGTGGGGTGCTTGAGACGTTTTTAGATAGTATGCATTGGGATGTTTCGCGCACAACATCAACCATCATTACTTTAATTGTCCTGGGTAGTGTGGTCTATGCCGGCATGGGTGCTGTTGATGTTGCGAATCGTTTGTTCATGAGCATTAAACTGCTTATTTTTGTTTTAATTGTTGCGGTATTAGCCCCTCAAATTCAAGTCGAGCAATTATTAGAAGGCGATTTCATGATACGAAATAGTGCCTTTATTGTGATGGTAACCTCATTTGGTTATGCGACAATTTTGCCAACTTTGCGAGAGTATTTGCATTCAGATAGAAAAGCACTTCAATTGATTGTGTTGATTGGTAGCTTAGTGCCATTTTTAATTTTTCTAGTATGGCTTTGTATTGTTCAAGGCGTTTTACCGCGTGAAGGTGAACATGGTTTAATGAGTATGGCTGCCTCTGATAATTCTAGTTCGCGGTTAATGCTCGCTATTACACATGTGGCTGAATATGATTGGATGAAATATATCGCGAGCATATTTGTGTCGGTATATGTGCTCACCTCGTTTTTGTCTGTATCTATTAGCTTGGCAGATTTTATTGCAGATGGTCTTAAAAAAACAAAACAAGGTCGAGCCGGTGTGCTGATTCATACACTTTGTTTTTTACCGCCGTTATTAGTGGTTTTATTAAAGCCCGGAATTTTTATTACAGCTTTGGCTTATGCAGGTATTTGGTGTATTGCTTTACTGGTTATTTTGCCGCTTTTGATGCTCTATAGTGGGCGATATAAAAATGCTTTGTCTGATCATCATTTATTGCCTGGAGGGCGTTGGTTTTTATCGGTGATGATTGTGATTGCCAGTGTGTTTTTATTAATGCAATTTAAATAGGATGTTTAGCGCATGAAAATAGAACAGCAATGTGTGGTGGTGACAGGGGGTGCCTCTGGCATGGGACGTTCGACCGCCGAATTGTTGCGTGCGCGGGGGGCGCGTGTTGTTGTTTGGGATATTGCAATAGATGAGCAAGATGCGTGTTCGATTGCTTGTGATGTGCGTAGCAGTGAATCCGTTGAAGCAGCACTGCAAGAAACCATTGAGCGCATTGGCTTGCCACGCATTTGTATCCAATGTGCGGGTGTTGCACCTGCTGCACGAATGGTCGGAAAAAAAGGGATTATGCCGCTTGAGGACTTTCAGCATGTGATTGATATTAATCTTGTCGGTACGTTTAATGTCATGCGCGTTCTAACGGGGGCCATGGTGAATGCCCCTCAGGGTTTAGATGGCGAAGAGCAGGGCATAGTTATTAATACTGCATCTATTGCTGCCTATGAGGGTCAAATAGGTCAAATGGCTTATAGTGCCTCTAAAGGGGGGATTGTTGCACTGACATTGCCAGCCGCACGTGAGCTTGCGCAGTATGGCATTCGCGTGAATACAATCGCCCCAGGTTTAATCGCAACACCGTTATTACTGAATATGCCAGAAGAAGTTCAGGATAGTCTTGGTGCGTCAGTGCCTTTTCCGCATCGTCTAGGTAAACCGGAAGAGTATGCAAGCTTGGTGGTACATTTGATTGAAAACAGTTTAATTAATGGTGAAGTGATTCGCTTAGATGGCGCACTTAGAATGGCCCCACGCTAATTAATCAAGCCAGTTCAGGCTCTTCGAGCGGGTGTGCTTTTTGCCGGGTAAATTGCTGCGCTTCATGCAGTGCAGATGCAATAGCGTCGCTATTGATGGCATACGTATTATTTTTAATAGCTTGTTTGAATTGATTGATTTTTTCTTCGTGGCTGCTGGTATTCGAATGAGATTGCTCTGTGTTTTTTTTCATGCGCCTGATCATCCTGTATGTCTGTTTAATCAATTAGCCAGGTTTTATTAGTCTGTACTATTCAAATTAAGGATGCAAGCGGATGAATGAGGTCACAGCGACTCCCGCTTAAGAATTTTTTGAAAAAGAATATTGGGTCGGTTTTTA
>JAALKW010000011.1 GCA_011087865.1 Legionellaceae bacterium | reverse complement strand
AACTTCTATAAATTTAAAGGCTCAAAACTTAAAGGCTCAATCTCTGTAATCTCTGTAATCTCTGTAATCTCTGTAATCTCTGTAATCTCTGTAATATTTGTAATATTTGTAATATTTGCAGCAGGCCTAAAATAATAATTTAAAAAATCACCTATCTTTTTTATTAAATCAAGAAAAAATGGCATATAAAATAACCTCATTAAAAAACGCTTAGTATATCATAAAAAACACTTAGAGAGAATTAAAAGGGCAGATCGACTTAAAAAACACAGTCGCCGATTGCTCAACCTTTTGTTAAACTCATCGCGATTTTAATTTTAATAAATACACTGAGTTTTTCATGCCAACACCCGAACACACCCCCATGATGCAACAATATTTAGGGATCAAAGCCGACCACACCGATAGATTATTACTATATCGCATGGGTGATTTTTATGAATTATTTTTTGAAGATGCTGTTCATGCTGCAAAACTACTGGATTTAACTTTAACCCATCGGGGGCAATCTAAAGGCAAACCGATTCCTATGGCGGGTGTACCTTATCATGCCATTGAAAACTATTTGGCGCGCTTACTCAAAAAAGGCGAGTCTGTCGCAATTTGCGAACAAATTGGCGATCCTGCTTTAAGCAAAGGACCTGTTGAACGTCAAGTGGTCCGTATTGTGACGCCTGGCACCGTAACCGATGAAGCGCTACTCGATGCAAAATCAGATACCTTGCTTGTTGCGATTCACACAGAAAAAAATCATATAGGGCTAGCATGGGTTGACTTAAGTGGCGGGCGATTTCATCTTCTAGAACTCAATCATCCCTCTGAACTCATGGCAGCCCTCATGCGTTTGAATCCCGCTGAAATTCTAATAGAAGAAGCGCTGGCACCCACTTTAAAACAAACCGATTATCCGCTGCATATTCGCCCTGCCTGGGAATTTGAACTTGCACGCGCTAAAACAGCCCTGTGCGAACAATTTAATACGCTTGATTTACATGCTTTTGGTGAAGCGGATTACACCACCGCTTTTTGTGCAGCCGGCGGCTTACTGGCTTATTTAAATATTACGCAGCGGCAAGCACTGCCTCATTTAAGCACTATCACGCTCGAAAAAAATGATGACTATCTTGAACTGGATGCTGCCACACAGTCTCATTTAGCGCTGTTTAAAAACCAACAAGGCACAGAAACACATACGTTATTTAATACGCTTGATCATACCGCGTCTCCCATGGGCAGTCGACTGTTAAAACGCTGGCTAAACCGGCCGCTACGCTGCCATACCCGCCTTTATGCGCGCCAAGAGAGTATTACCGGATTACTTGAAAAACAAGAGATTGATTTAATTCATCAAGCCCTTAAGAAAACCCGCGATCTTGAACGCATTGCCTCACGTATTGCTTTAAAATCAGCAAGACCTCGAGATTTAGTCCAACTTCGTGAAACGCTTGCGATGCTTCCTGAATTATATCAACTGTTATTTGAACAATACGAAACAACAGCGCTCAAAGCACTCGCACAAGCACTCAGTCCCCAACCTGATTTACTCACACTATTAACCCAAGCCATTGCCGACAATCCGCCCATGCTGATTCGTGATGGCGGCGTCATTGCACCGGGCTATGATAACTTACTCGATGAGTATCGTATGCTGAGTGAGCACTCAACCGATGCCTTAAAACAACTAGAAGCAGATGAGAAAAAACGCTCAGGCCTTTCAACGCTTAAATTTGGATTTAATCGCGTGCATGGCTATTATATTGAGCTATCTCGGGCACAATCCAATGATACGGTGCCGGCTCATTATGAGCGAAAGCAAACCTTAAAAAATACAGAGCGCTATATTACAAAAGAGCTCAAAGCATTTGAAGAACAAGTGCTTTCTGCTGAATCTAAAGCACAAGCGCGTGAACGTGTCTTGTATGACACGCTCTTAGAGACCTTACAAACCCATATTACGATACTAACGCATACAGCCAATGCAATAGCTGAGCTCGATGTTTTAAATACACTTGCAGAGCGCGCCGAAGCACTCAACTGGCATGCACCCACTTTACAAAACACCCCAGGGATTGATATTCAAGCAGGCAGACACCCAGTCATTGAGCCGCTGCTTAAAAATCAGTTTATTGCCAATGACCTAACACTCAGCCCCTCACACAATACCTTATTAATTACGGGTCCTAATATGGGGGGTAAATCAACCTATATGCGCCAAACGGCACTGATTATTTTACTCGCACACATCGGCAGCTATGTTCCTGCAACGCACGCACACATTGGTCCCATTGATAAATTATTTACACGAATTGGCGCCAACGATGATTTAGCCAAAGGTCGCTCAACGTTTATGGTTGAAATGACTGAAACGGCTTATATTTTAAGACACGCCACAGCAAACAGCTTGGTGTTAATTGATGAAATTGGACGTGGTACCAGTACATCTGATGGCGTTGCTATTGCACAGGCTTGCTGCTTATATCTTGCTCAGCATATCAAAGCCTATACCCTCTTTTCGACACATTATTTTGAACTCACAGCGCTGGCTGATACTTCATCGCATATCAAAAACATACATGTAGATGCCACGTTAGTTGATGGAAAAATTGTGTTTTTATATCGCATCAAAAATGGTCCTGCAAATAAAAGCTACGGCTTAGATGTTGCAGCCCTTGCCGGTATGCCAAGCATTGTTTTAAACGACGCCCGTACGCATGTCAATCAGTTACGTATGGAAGAAGCCAACAGTTAAGGCTACCATCGAAAATTAAAGTAAACCGCTCATATTGAGCAATGCTAGGCTCGCCGAGTGCAGAGGGTTTTGTTAAACTCATCACAGTTTTACTGCAATCATCAACATGTTAAGAGCATTTATTATTCATGAGTAAACGTTGGCAACGCCTTATTTTTTTAGTTTCGCTTGTGCTTGTCACAGCAGCTGGCACGTCAAAACCGCCGCCTTTTAAACTCATCGGCCTCAATCAAACACAACAAAAAAATGTTGAACATCGTTTAGCGGATTTATATGCTCATCCAACCAACCATCTTATTTCAAAAACAATTTTAGAAGATCAAGTGAAAAAAGCCCTAATGCCTTATGGTTTTTTTAATCCTAGCATCCATATCACGGCCCCCACTCGGAAACATGCGGGTATCATTCGGGTGAATCCTGGCCCACAACTTAAAATTACACAGTTAACCGTTCAAATTTCAGGGCCAGGTCGAGAGAACCCCGAAATTAATCAAGCACGCAGTGATTTACCCATTCATATAGGCGATGGCTTTAATAGTGTTTTATACGAAGAGGCTAAAAATAATTTAACCAATGCCGCAGAACATCAAGGCTACCTCAATTCAACGTATGAAGAAGCCGCTGTCTTCATCCACCCTGGGGAAGAAGAGGCCAGCATTCGTCTACACCTTAAAACAGGTATTCGATCTTATTTTGGACGCATTACTTTTGAAACTGGACAAGCACGCAAAATGCCCCCTCTAAAAGATGCCCCCCCGCTGCCACGCATTTCAAAATTAATTGCTATTTTAAGCCCCGAAGGCAGTCATAACCCATTGTTTTCGAAAAAAAGAATTGTGCTATCTAATCGCTTACTATACCGCTATGTCCCGTTTAAATATGGGCATCCTTATTCAAACGATGATTTAATGACCTTTGACGCAAACCTAAAATCAAGTGGCTATTTTAAAACCATTCATATCAAACCCAATAATGCGAGTGCTCATAATCATTATGTGCCACTTGATGTCTATTTAGAGCCAGTTGAACGTTTTCGTTATTCTATTTCTGGCGGTTATGGAACAGATACAGGTGCACGCGGACGCTTAGGACTTCATGTCACGCCTCTCAATACATATGGCCATAAATTTGATTTAATCGCCCAGGGTTCATCCAATCAAAATGGGGCACAAGCCAAATATTCTATTCCTGGTCGCGACCCAGTTCACGATCAATTCAATATCAATGGTGGATTTAATAATTTAAATTACGTCAGCGGAAACAGTCAGTCTGGCCGATTATCTCTTGTTTATCAACACGTTACGCCTAAATACAAACATATTTTGTCTTTAAACGGATTACATGAAGCCTTCCGATATGATAAAAAAGCGCCATCTGAACGCACGGTTGTGTACCCACGGGCAACACTCTCATGGCTTGAAGTGAGCGATCCACTTTTTTCACCGTCTGGATTTAATCTCACCGTCAATGGTCTTGCTGCAACACGCGCTGTTTTTTCAAGCATGAGCCTTGCTGAACTGATCCTTGATGCCAAAGGCGCCTTAACCGTCGATGTGATTCGAACGCGGTTTTATGGGCATATTTTACAAAGTGTTACACAAGTTAAAGATGTCTATAAACTGCCGCTTTCTCTCGCGCAGCTTTTAGGTGGCCCTGAAAATATGAAAGGCTTTAGCTATAACTCCATTGGTCCCGGTAAATTTTTAAGTTATGGTGGCATAGAGGCACAAAAAGAAACTGTACCCACATGGTACGTCATTGCATTTATTGACAGAGGTACTGTATATCGCCCCGAGCCAAAACTCGTACAATATGATTTGGGGGCCGGGCTCATGTGGCGTTCTCCTGTTGGGCCTATTAAAATGGCATTTGCGCAACCTGTTGATAAATATTTAAACCCAATGCCTGATACTGGCATACGATTTGTGGTAAACATGGGGCCCGATCTATAATGAAAATAAAATTTACCTTTCATTTTATACGCGCTTTACTCTTACGCTTTGGCGTACTGCTAATTTTTTTATCTGGCATTTTAGCCTTTTTAATCATGACCACACCCGGGGTAAAACTCACCTTACGTATCAGTAGTTTATTTTTACCTGGCACTTTAAGTGTGCAAGCCTTAAAAGGTAAAATTTGGCAAGATTTAGGCTTTGACGCCCTCACCTACACCTATCAAAAACAAAAAATCATTTTAAAGAATCTACAATTTAACTGGCATATCCAATCTTTTTATCCTTTTAATATTCAACTGGATGCGCTCGAAGTCGAGCAGTTAGCAATCACAGACAATCAATCTAATCAAACAAAAACAACGCTAGACAACTTAAAAATAACGGGAGACTTAAAAAAAATTAAAGGCTACTTTAACTTTGGAAACAATAAAATAATACTCAAAGGCCCGCTCAATGGACCCTGGAAAATTCATGCTAATTTGCCTGATTTAAAACAAGTGCATCCTAGTTTAGACAACCTAAACAGCAAACTCACGGCAGACATACGTATCACTGACATGCAACATGCCTTTTTTATTGCACACCTAACCCCTGGAAGCTATCAATTACCCAAAGGCAGCTCACCCGAGCGCATTCATTTTCAAGGGACATCCATTAAAGGCCGTTTGACACCTGAAGCACTCGTACTCAATGCATATGGGCAACTGGATAAAGACATATCTGCTCGCCTAAATCTCACACTCCCAGGTATTCGCCTTGATAAAGCACCGCTGCCAACACAAGCTGTTTCAGGTGAAGCAAAGCTCTTAATCCGCTCATTTGATTTTCTAGATGATGTGAATCAATTCGGCGATATCGGCCTTATTTTTCAAAAACCAAGCGGCCAAATCAATGCCTTAGTGAATATATCCGGTGTATTAAATCAACCCAAACTTGTCGGAGAAATCGCATTAACAAAAGGTAAGCTGAAACTCCCAGAACTCGGTTTAACACTTGATCCAATTGAACTTAATTTAAGAACAGATGGAACCACTTGGACAAGCCACGGTCAGGTTCAATCAAACCATAGTGAGCCGTTTATACTAAATGCAAGAGGCAAAATGACCCCTGAATTTACAGGCAGTGCTGTCTTAGCAGGCAATCATGTGATTATTATGGATACCCCTCAATATTATATTAAAGCGTCTCCTAATTTATTACTCACCGTCAAACCAGATGCTTATCGCATTGATGGTAATATTTTAATTCCTGAAGCACGCATTACACCGGTTTCTTTTATTCATACAGACAAACTCACACATGATGTCGTTTTTCCTGAAGCAGTAAAAGAAAATCCAAATCCACTCAACCTAACCACCAGTATCGTACTCAATATGGGTAAAAACGTACAACTCAATGCCAAAGGCATCCAGGGTTATATTGATGGCATGCTACACATTCAGCAATTACCTAAGCAAGCTCTAACGGCCGACGGGGAAATTAAGTTGCGAGATGGTCGCTATGAGGCATATGGCCAAAAATTACAAATAGAGCAAGGCGAGCTTGTTTTTATGGGACAACAAATTGATAACCCGAGCATTCGCCTTCGCGCTACCCGAGACTTTAAACAAACGCAGGCACAATTTGCAGGATCAAACCAATTATTTGATTTCAGTGCTGAAAATCTTGACCCACCAAATCTCGCCAATAACACGACAGTGGGTGTCACAGTTAGTGGGCGCGTCGACGCACCTAAAGTCAAACTGTTTTCAAGCCCACCTAATTTATCACAGGCAGATATTTTATCTATGCTCTTACTCGGCAAACCGGTTGATCACGCGAGTAAATCAGGCGGAGAATTTCTGATTCAAGCCATCACTGCGATGCACCTGAATTCAAACAGTAAAGGCATTAAAATGATACACGACTTGAAAAAAGCAACAGGACTAGATATTGATGTAAAAAATAAAAGCCTTAGCACCGAATCCAGTGATTATACAAAAACCTCTGTAAGCGTTGGAAAATCAATCACCAAACGCATCTATTTAAAGTATAGTGTGGGTTTATTTCAGGAAAATAGTAATGTTTTTACACTGACTTATTTACTCAACAAATTTTTAAGTCTTAAAGTCACCGCAAGTGACATCGGAAACGGAATTGATTTTACCTACAGCCACTCAGATTAACATTTAACTTAAAGGCACGCACTTATGACATCAGCAACACAAACACTTCCCTTACGTTTAAAACGACTGCGCCAAACACCTGCTGTACGTGCCATATTAAAAGAAACGCATTTACAAATCACCCAAATTATCGCCCCTTTATTTATTAGTGACGTCATCACAAAACCCGAACCCATTCAAAGCATGCCAGGCTGCTACCAACTCCCTTTATCAGCCTTAACACATGAAATTAATACGCTCACTGAACTCGGTATTCAAGCGGTCTTGCTCTTTGGTATTCCGAGTCACAAAGATAAAACAGGCTCTGCCTCACTAAAAAACACGGGTATTATTCAAAAAGCCATTCAACACATCAAAACCATTAATCCCAATTTGCTTGTCATTGCTGATGTCTGCTTGTGTGAATACACCTCACATGGCCATTGCGGTATTTTAGAGGATGAGTCGATTCATAACGATAAAACACTCACAGCCCTTGCAAAACAAGCTGTCAGCTACGCCAAAGCAGGTGCTGACTGGGTTGCACCGAGCAGCATGACCGATGGCATGGTGGGCGCTATTCGTGAAGCACTCGATAAAAACAACTGTCAACATACTGCCATTTTAAGTTATGCCGTTAAATATAGCTCTGCTTTTTATGGCCCTTTTCGAGAAGCTGCAGCAGGCACACCACAGTTTGGCGATCGAAAAACGTATCAAATGGACCCATCAAATGCTCGTGAAGCATTACGTGAAGCAAGCCTTGATGTCGCAGAAGGCGCTGATTTATTGATGGTCAAACCTGCCATGCAATATCTGGATATTATCCATCGGGTTAAAGCACGTTTTCCAGATGTCCCACTCTGTGCCTACCAAGTCAGCGGTGAATACGCCATGCTCAAAATCGCTGCCAAAGAAGGCTTAATCAATGAAGAAGCAGCAATGCTTGAAAGCTTAGTGGCCATCAAACGTGCAGGCGCTGATTTAATTATCACTTATTTTGCAAAAGATTTGGCCCGTGTATTGGCAGGCAATAAAAACCATTCAGTGTAACGATTACGCCTCTACAGGTCGCTTACTACATTCCCATCTGCTCCCTGTGCAATTAACACCGCTTCAACATCGGGTGTATTTTCTGCTTGTGCTAATGCAAGAGCCGTATTACCAAGCCTATCTTTTTCATCAATATGACCAACGCGTTTTTGGCAACATAACAAGACCATCTCTTGCGAACCAAACCTTGCAGCATAATGCAGAGCCGTTTGATTTTTACTATTTCTTAAATTTGCAACACCTGGTACTTCAAATAATAACTTGGCGACGGCGATTTGATGATTTGCAATGGCTATATGAATAGGACATTCATTGTTGTTTTTTGCATGTCTTAATGCAAGAGCTGGTATTTCTTTTAATATATCTGGAATCAACATTTCAAACCCATAAATCACCATCAGATGTAATATGGTTTGACCTGCTGCATTTTGTGCGCGACGTACTTCAGGACTCGCATTGTCCCATAATTGCTTAAACTCAAGTGCTCTTTTTTTTAATTCTTTTGGTCCATCACTTACAGTTAGCTCTAAAACCTGAAACAATTGCTGTGCTGTGACTGGGTTTAATTCAGACATTGAAGCACCTCCCTCCTGATGTTTTTTTATTATTTAAGTTAAAACATCTAATACTTTTTGTCCTAATTGTTCACGAAACTCAGGCTTTAAATTTGCAGACAACACCAAAAAAGAAGTCGCTTCAGCACTGTCTTTTAATAAGCACACATCCAGCACTTCGTTGATAGTAAAAATATCTTTTTTATCTAACCCAAGTGGCTCACACGTGCTGCCGAACAGTCGTTCTGCCCTATCTTGCACCCCCCCAAAAAAACTATGCCATATATTCACATTCACAACAAAACCACGATTGCTATCTAACTTTGCCAAGCGCTTACAAGCATCTAAAATAGGTTTACTTAAATAATAAGGTTGTCTCCTCATTTTACTGGATAAACGCGTCAGTAGCGTAATTAAAAGTGGTTTAATTTTATGTTTTGACTCATCTAGCTGACCAATGGATGCGAGTTTAATCAAACTCGATACCGACTGATGTGCCGCTGTTTCCAATGCTGATTGTCGCGCCTGCTTTGCTAAATGCTCAATGTTTTTTTCGCCGGTTAAATCTAATTTAATGGCCTGCGTTTTTAAAAAACAACCAATCACTTCATCAAAACACGGCGCTTCTCGCGTTGATTTAACCGTATTCATAAATAATTGTTTCGGTATTTTCATATCTGCTTGGCAAACATCCTGTAATGCAGCCGCAATTGCAGCCCTTAACATTTCATTTAAACTACCCGCTTTTTTAGTACAAAACCCCCGCCACTGTTTTAATTGTTCGGCTTCAATAGGAAAAAAAGTAGAGTAATTATGCTGCTGTTTCTTGAGCTCTGATGAAGAAACCACGTGATGTTTAGGAAAAGAAAGTAGTTCAGCGTCTTTTAAATAGTTTTTCCAAAAAGCTTCTCCTTTTGTGCCTGAAGAACGCGTCGCCGTATGCTCCTGTCGCGCATATAGCTCAAAAGTTTTCTCTTCAATATAAACATCTGAACGCACCTCACGGAGATAAAATAAATAAGCATCCGATAAATCTTGAAATAATATGCCTAATGACTGTTGATCTGAAATCATATGTGGCATCGCAATTTGAAGCTCAATACGTGAATCTGTTAAATAAAATAATTTTGCAATGATCAACGGTTTATTTTTAGACCATGCTTGATGTGCATATAAATCTTGCATGGATTGATTCAAAGCAGCTTCCATGGCTGTTTCAGATTGATGTTTTAATGACACTTCATGCCATTTTACAGCTAATTTTGATTTTTTCTTTTGTATCGGCACAAAACGATGCACAGCATAAGATAATACATCATGTTTTCGTATCAAAGCCTGCAAGGCAAGATTTAGCGCCTTTTGATTCAATGAGCCCACAATACGCCGACGCCCAACGATATTTAGTTTTTTCACTTCAGAGGCAAACAAATGAGACATCCACAAAACAAATTGAAAATCAGTCAACGGCATCCAAGTTGTATTTTTAATTACTTCAGATTGAATGGGTGAAGCAGAAACACTTGGGGCTGCATTTAAAATTTCAATAAATTCAATAATAGAAGGCGCATGATAAATATCTTGCATACGCACCACTTTACCCAAGGTTTTCTGTACTTCGGCTGTAATACGTGCCGCCAATAGCGAATGGCCGCCTAATTCAAAAAAGTTATCATCAATACGTATATTTGAAACGTTTAATGCATCACGCCAAATTGCAATTAATTCAGCTTGCAATGGCGTGACATCATTTGTTTCTTGATAAACCTCACGTTTCGGTTCAGGCAAAGCATGGCGATTTAATTTACCACTCGAATTCATAGGTAATTGATCAAGATAAATCACGCGTTTTGGAATCATAAATTCTGGTAATTCACGTGCCAACTGCTGATATAATTTAGTTTCGGAGTAGTTTTTATTATCTTGCTGACAAATATAAGCAATTAACTGTTCTTGATAAACAACAACACCACACTCACGAACACCAGGACAGCCTTGGATATGCGTTTCAATATCTTCGAGTTCTATCCGGTACCCATGTAATTTAATTTGATTATCCACACGGCCCAATATAATAAACTCACCCTCAGGCGTCATACAGGCCACATCTCCCGTGCGATATACACGTTGTCCCAAGGCTTTTTTATAAAAAACAAAGCGCTCTTTAGTTAACGCTTCACGATTTAAATAGCCTTCTGCAAGCCCCACACCACTAATATAAAGCTCTCCTTTTATGCCAGGAGATACGGGTTCCATCTGTGCGTCTAAAACCCACATTTCCATTTGATCAATCGGGCGTCCAACTGTAATCACGGCACCGGGCTGAATTTGTTTTAGTGCACACCAAATCGTTGCCTCTGTTGGACCATACATATTCCAGAGAGCCGATACATTTGATAAAATATTTTCTGCTGTTTGTGTACTTAATGGCTCACCACCACATAAAGCCACCAAATCTTTTTTGCCTGACCAACCCGCGTAATGCAACATATTCCAAAAAGAAGACGTACTTTGTAATAAAGTAATCGGGTGCTTTTTTAAGAGCTGCTGAATGCAAATAGGATCTTTATGCTCTGCTTCGTTGGTTAAAAATAACGTCTTGCCTTGCCATAAAGGTAAATATAATTCTAATGCTGCAATGTCAAACGTAATGGTCGTCGTTGCCAATAGCATTTCATGCTTCGCATTCAAAAAATAAGCGCTCATGCGACCCAAAAAATGATTTAAGGCTTGTTTAGAGATACAAACCCCTTTCGGCGTACCTGTTGAACCTGAAGTATAAATAATATAAGCCAGCGCACTTGAATGCGCTTCTGGGATATCTATCATATCTATCGTATCAGGCAAGGCATGCTTTGCATTGATTTGCTCTAAATCAGCCACAGCATATATTTTGCACGGCAAACTAGAGTAAGCCTCATGATGTCCTGTGTCATGCAATATAATCCCTGCCTGACTGTCATCAATCATTGCACGGATACGCTCTAGAGGCATTTGTGGTTCAAGTGGAATATACGGTATTTCAAGCCATTGCAGTGCCAACAAAATAGAAATCATTCGTGGTGTACGATGTAAACAAATCACCATCGGTGTTTGAACATCCACTTTCTTTAGTCTTTTTTTCCAAGCACAGACCTCTAAAAAAAGTGCCTGGTAAGTCCATGACGTATCTGAGGTTTGAATCGCTTTAAAATCAGGCATGAGGCGCACATGCTCTAAAAATACTGCGATTAAATCTTTTTTAGATTGCGCTTTAATTGAATGCATGGCGTCAAATTATTCTTTTTATTTGATATAACATATAGCGTCGTCTGCTCCTTTCTGCCAACTTCTTCTATACTCAAAACAAGTACTTACCTAAAATAGCATGAAATATCTCTATGGAAAAAACAATATTTTCAAAAGCGGGACATTTTATTTATCGCTTTCGCGTAATGATTATTCTATTTTGGCTGATTGCTGCTATTCTCTCAGCACCTTTCTTGCCTCATATTATGGCGCCATTTAAATCCACAGGATTTATTGCCGATCAAGCCGAGAGCACACAAACCGAACAGGCCCTAGACAGAGCATTGGGGTACGACCAAAACAACCGTTTTATTATTGTTTATTACAGCCGTAATTTACACGCAACAACTAAAAGTTTCGATCGAAAAATAAAAAAATCTTTGGCTGAATTAAAACATTTTCCCATTCAACATGAAATTATTTACCCCAGTGAAAATCCACAACAAATATCAAAAGACAAGCACAGTGCTTATGCCATGGTTTTAATTAAAAGCAACAAACCCTTAACATCTGAACAGTTGAAACAGTTGAAGCAATCGATTAAAGCCCCTAAAAAAATGCGGATGGAAATTGGTGGTCGGCAAATATTTACGCAAGGTATCAACAAACAGACACAAGAAGATTTATACCGTGCAGATGCCATCGCAGCACCTTTAACGGGTATCGCATTGTTATTTATTTTTGGTACTTTGGTCGCCATGCTGATTCCTGTTTGCTTAGGAGGCGGTTGCGCATTAATTATATTAACTACTTTATACTTTTTAGGGCACTTCTTTACGCTATCTATATTTACACTCAATCTCGCATTGTTACTTGGTTTATGTTTAAGCCTTGATTATGCTTTATTTATTATTTTTCGTTTTCGAAGTGAGCTACAAACTCATAAAAAAGTGGCTAATGCCATTTCAAATACCCTTGCAACGGCAGGTCGCGCCATATTTTTTAGTGGTATTGCTGTGTTTATTAGCTTAAGCGCCCTGCTTTTATTCCCCATTAATATTCTATTTTCAATTGGTGTGGGAGGACTGATTGCTGTATTCATGGCCGTTGCTATGGCACTCACTTTACTGCCAGCAGTCCTATCAGTCGCAGGACACGGTATCAATGCACTGGCCATTCGCCGTATCAACAAAAAAGCATCTGAAAAAAAACACCTGTGGCGTTCACTCGCAAAAACAGTGGTTAAGTGCCCTGTGCTTTACCTTATCTTAAGTCTTGGTTTTTTATTACTCTTAAGCTACCCATTGCTTCATGTAAAATTGGGTATATCTGATTTTCGCATTGTGCCTAAACACTCCGAAAGCCGACAATTTTTTGATGAGTTTAAACAGCATTTTCATGAAAATGAACTCGCCCCTATTCTATTGGTGGTGTCTACTGAACAGCACAGTATTTTAACCGCTCATCGTATTTCACAATTATATCGACTCACACGTAAAATAGAAAAAATAAAAGGCATAGAACGCGTGGATAGCATCGTGACAACGTCCCCACGCTTATCTAAAAAACAATATCAACGGCTCTATCAATCATCCGCTATCCGTAAAGATAAAAAACTGAAGCAATTATTAAGCACCAGTACAGGCGAGCATTTTACACTCATCCGCGTATTCAGCGAATATGAAGTCAACTCAAAAAAAACCAAACACTTAATCAAACAACTCAAACAGCTTAATCCAGGCAAAGGACTGGTCTTAAAAGTAACGGGTGTCCCCGTCCAAAATTTTGATGTCATGCAAACGGTGACTGACTATTTCCCCTATGCTGTCATATGGGTGATGGCACTGACCTATCTTAGCTTGCTTTTTTTATTACGCTCTATTTTCTTACCACTGAAAGCTATTTTTATGAATGTGTTAAGTCTTTCAGCTTGTTATGGTGTATTGGTTTTTATTTTTCAAGAAGGACATTTTTATCAGCTCCTCAATTTTGAGCCGCAAGGCATGCTCGATGTTACCTTAGTGGTTATTATATTTTGTGCCATTTTTGGATTTTCTATGGATTATGAAGTATTTTTACTCACACGAATTCAAGAGCACTTTAAAAAAACCCATGATAATCAAGCCAGTATTATTTTTGGTATTGAAAAAAGCAGTCGTATTATTACCAGTGCTGCACTAATTGTGATTTGTATCTGTGGGTCATTTATGGCCGCTGATGTACTCATGGTCAAAGAATTTGGACTGGGTATTGCTGTTGCCATTGCAGTAGATGCTTTTGCCATTAGAAGTGTGCTTGTGCCATCTACCATGGCACTCCTTAAAAACTGGAATTGGTATCTTCCAAAGTGGCTTGATAAGCTCTTGCCTTAGGGACACACCTTCGTATTCACCTTTTAAATTTAATTTATATCGGAAGTTTATAGATCACTCTGCAATAAACAGCATATAAAAAAGGTATATAGTGATTAACCGGACTCAGTTCAGATTCGCCGTACCCTGACATATAATTCGCTGCAAGCTCACCTGTAAAATGCTGAGACAAAGGATAATTCAATCCCACACCAAACGAAGGTACAGCAAGCCACATATTGCTAATAACATCAGAGCGATGAATCCAACCCACACCAATGCTAGAATAAGCACGTACGCGTGTATTGGTAACCGGCAGCATGATTTTTGCCATCAACGATACGGTTTCTGTTCGGGTATGAAGCTCTGTTTGACCGTCATTTTCAAAAGCAAATAAACTCACCTCATCAAAAAAAACATTTGCGCTTGGATAAGCCAAATAATTTAACTCAATCCCCCAGCGTGGAGAAAACTCAAAACCGAACATGCCCCCCCAAACAAAGCCACCTTCATGCACATCCATTGGAGTCGAAAGACTGAGCGCCACAAGTTGATCTGTTTGACGTGGTACAAGCCCTTTCCATATGGTTGAGCCATATCCGCCGTTTAAACCAATATAAAATGGATGCGTTTCAGATACAGTTGCGGCATCCCCTGCATGAGATGCTACTGCACCCAACAAAAAGCCAATGACGAATAAAATGCGCATTACGGACACGATCGGCCCGTGCTATTACATAATTTACCGCGCATATTTTTTCCGCCATTAAGATAGCAATGCCAGGCATCAATGCAATCTTCTGTTGTGGTATCTCGCTGAAACGCACACGTTTTTTCAATAGTCCCAAACGTGAGCATCAAACGCTGATAGAGTAATCTTACATTTGAACACATCATACTGGGCAATCCAGATGCCTGGCAATGGCATTGGGCAGCCACCTTAAAAGAAGCACAAAATTTGGGCGTTTCTGTCCCAGAAGCTCTCGGGCAAGTTGCTGTCAGTACCGATGAAAAAAAGAAACACAGCAAACCCATAAAAATCCTTTTCATTATTTTGAATAATCCTTACTCAAGAAAGCAAAACAAAAAACAGCTTTAAATAAACTTCAGAAAAAGCATTCTAACGAGGCTTTGCCTATATTTCAAATCTTAAAAAACATCTATTTTTTATTAGCTTATTTCTAGAACAGTTAAAATAATATTGTACGTAAAATTTACTTTGGATAAATAAATACACACTTCCTCTTGTATCTCAGGGCTTTTTTAAGGTATGTTAAAATTTGTTTTAATCGCTGTATTCAATAAAAAGCACACGGAATGTGCCTGAACAAAGGAAGGAAGCATGGCTACAGGTGAGGTCAAATGGTTTAACAACGCAAAGGGATGGGGGTTTATTTTACCCGAGGATGGTAGCACGGACATCTTTGTTCATTTCTCTTCAATACAAGGCACAGGTTACAAAAGCCTTGTTGCAGGTCAAACCGTTAGTTTTGAAACCATTAAAGGCGATCGTGGTTTACATGCCAGTAATGTCACGGTACTCACCGAGGCTGAGGAGGTGGTGACCGAAGCATAATGCCAATGGCTACAATCTGGTGTACTATAAAGCTTTATTTTTGCCTCGAGTTTTTAATCCATGCAAACCATAAAGTCTATCGCACCAAACGTTAAAAAAGGCATTTTACTCATTCAACTTGGCACGCCTGAAGCCCCTACAGCGTCAAGCGTGCGTCATTACCTCCGTTTGTTTTTGTCTGACAAACGAGTCATTACTTTACCTGCTCCTACCCGTTATCTTTTGCTTTATTTTATTATTTTACCCATTCGCAGTAAACGTTCAGCGAAAGCATATCAAGAAATTTGGACAGAACAAGGCTCCCCACTGCGTTTTTTGACAAAAGCACTCACAGAAAAATTACAAGAAAAATTCAGTACAACACACCAAGTTACATACGGCATGTGCTATGGCGAACCAAGCCTTCAAAAAGCGCTGGATTCACTGAAAGATTGCACTGAAATTAAAATTCTACCCCTCTATCCGCAATATGCTTCTTCAACCACTGGATCATCGATTGAAGCTGTATTTGAGTATTTTAAACATCAATCCTCTATACCTTCCTTGCATATTATAAGAGAATTTTATACTCATCCGGCTTTCATAAAAGCCCTCAGCACACACATTACTCCTTATCTTCAACAACCGTTTGATCACCTACTCTTAAGCTACCATGGTCTACCTACATCCCATTTAAAAAGCACTGGCTGCAAAACGATTTGTGAACAAGCATGTCCTGCACCAATCCTGAAACAGGCCAGCTGCTATCGCGCGCAGTGCTTTGAGACCAGCCGACAACTCGCAGCCACTTTAAAGCTTGAGAATCAGCAAGATACAACAGCTTTTCAATCTCGACTCGGTAAAGCCCAGTGGATAGAGCCTTATACCGATAAAGTATTAGGAACACTCGCAGCATCCGGTGTAAAAAAACTACTGGTTGTCTGTCCGGCTTTTGTAACGGATTGTCTCGAAACACTTGAAGAAATCAATATTCGAGCTAAACAAACCTGGTTAGATTTAGGCGGGGAATCGCTCACACTCATCCCATGCCTCAATCATGAAGCATATTGGGTTGATGCACTTCATGCGTTATTAAGCAATAACTGATAATCATCTGCTAAATATTTAGCTTGGTGTGGCGATGTGAAAAAGGCAGCCAAATTTCCATCAGGATTAAATAACATAATGGCACCAGTGTGCTCAATATCATCTTCTGTGGCGGGTGCATTCGGGTTCGTTGAAATTTTAGCATAGGCAACCCCTAGCGCATGAGTCATTGCACGCGTCATTTCTTCAGTGCCTCGAGCGCCTTCAAACGCTGGGTGAAATGCCGTAACATAACGTTTTAATTTTTCCAAGTTATCTCGCTCAGGATCAATCGACACCATCACAACATGTGGCAATGGCGAAGCATGCTGCGTTTCCAGTACGCGATACATTTTACCCAGTTCAGCCATCGTCGTTGGACAAACAAAACCGCAACGCGTAAATCCAAAAAACATTAAGGTCCAATGTTTTTTTAAGTTATCTTGACTAAATGGAACACCATTTGTGTCCATCAATGAAAAATTTTGCATGGCGCGCGGCGTATTTAAAAGCGTACCATGAAACGCATCACGTGCAGCTTGCTGCTTAGCCACGGCCTGACGTTTTGAGTAGCTGGAATAAAACGAACCGAGCAAAATACCTGCTATCATCAAACCTACAAGCAGTACAACCGAACCTATTGGTTTTTTCTTAAACATTTTCACACCTCAATTTTAAATCCAATGATAAAATATTTAGCAATAATGGTCAAACAGCAAGCCAACAAACAGCAGCATGAGGTATACAATCGAAAATCGAAACGTTTGCATGGCGACAACCCCTTTTTCTGTGCGATATAATTTAATCGCCCACCATAAAAACCTCAGTCCAAGCACACCGGCAACCACGGCATAAATTACCCCACTCATACCCACCACAACAGGTAAGGCGGTTGATATAAGCAATAATATTGTATACAACACCACATGTAATTTAGTAAACCATACGCCGTGCGTCACAGGCAGCATAGGAATGGCAGCTTTTTTATATTCTTCTAATCGATAAATCGCCAAAGCCCAAAAATGAGGGGGGGTCCATGCAAAAATAATTAAAACCAATAATAAAGCACGTGCATCAAAATAACCTGTCACCGAGGTCCAACCGAGCAAAGGCGGCGCGGCTCCCGCAAGGCCACCAATCACAATATTCTGTGGTGTCGCCCGCTTTAAATACCCGGTATAAATACCTGCATAACCCATCAATGTCACAAACGTTAATACAGCCGTTAAGCCATTCACCCAACAGGTTAAGACAGTCAGTCCGAATATACCTAATAATACGGCAAAATAAATCGCCTGCTTTTCAGACATCCGACCATGCGCAACCGGACGTTTCTGAGTCCGTGCCATCAAGGCATCAATCCGTCTATCCACGACATGATTAATTGCTGCAGCACTCCCAGCACAACACCCAATACCCAATAAACTACAAAAAACAAGATCAAGAGGCACCCAACCAGGAGCAGCTAAATACATCCCCACCAGAACCGTTAAAAGCATGAGCATCACAACGCGGGGCTTACAAAGCTCTAAATAATCACGCCAGGTCAACGGCCGTGTAATCAAACTTGTTGCTGTGGTACTCACACCCGCCTCCCAGACATTAAATAAGCTAAACTCACCATGCTCATTAAAAGCAATAGCGCCACACCGTTATGTAAAACAGCAATCGTGAGCGGTAGCATATAAATAATATTTAAAATACCCAGCACACATTGCAGTACAACCAAAATCAGAGCAAAACCAGCCATGTATTTGATGGCTGGTTTTTGCTGTGCAGAACGCAACACACAAACCGCAAGACCCACAACATATAACGCTGTCACGAGCGCCCATACACGATGCGTCCATTGTATCGTGACACGTGCAGCTAAATCGAGTGCCCCGCCCTGATAATTAGCCCCAACAGGTGATAAAATATCAAAGGCACGCACCCAATCAAATACAGGCAACCAATGCCGATTGCACGTTGGAAAACCAAGACACGCGAGTCCCGCATAATTTGAACTCACCCAACCACCCAGAGCTATTTGAATCGCAACAATGGCAATCCCTAAATAAACCCAACACCTCCAATTCGAACGAGCACCAGGGCATTGAGTCGGCATCATATTGCTAACACGCCAACGATACCACGCCAAACAAGCGGCTAAAGTCATCCCCCCTAACAAATGCCCCATCACAACAACGGGTAATAACTGTAAGGTAACCGTCCACATCCCAAGGGCTGCCTGAAAAAATAAAAGCAACACCAACGCCATTGAAAAAGACTTTGAGACACGTGCCGCTTTAGGCCCCCAACTTGCCACAGCCGCCAATAGCATAATTAATATACCTAATGTCCCTGCTGCATATCGATGTACCATTTCAGTCCAAGCTTTTTTAGCCTCAATCGGTATATCAGGATACAGTGCCTCAGCATCCGCTCTTGCTGGATGGTTAACACTCGGTAAAACCAATTTTCCATAACAACCCGGCCAATCAGGACAACCAAGCCCCGCATCGGTCAATCGCGTATAAGCACCAATCATCACGACCAAAAGCGCTAGCATAACAGCAATAGTCGCTGTCCATCGAATGGCTTTCATCTGCATAAGAGATATATTATTTAATTGCATATTACGCTTGCTCTCGTGTATTTAATAACCGTTTTAAATCTTGAAACACATCTTTTGCTTTACCTAATGCTTCATATTCAAGCACTAAATAATCATCCGGATCGGCTAGAAAAACTTTTTCTCGGTTTTGCAGCAAAGGCACTGCCACTTGTTCGTTTATACTCAGTACACGAGTTTTAACAGCCTGTGCTTTAAGTGCTTTTGCAATATCGGGCTTGCACATCATCCCCGCTTGACTGGGCAAAAACCATAAGTCTACTTGATATAAGCGCCGCCCCAAGGCCAATCGTACACGTGCCATCTCGTCTAGAGCCTGTAAACAAGTGGTATCACAACCATTGGGGCACCAAACGGCCATATGCCACTTCTCTTTATTTTTTTCTTTGGCTTCATCTAAATAAGCAAACTTAACTGAAGGCCGAATCATTCGTCCTTTATTGGTCGGCAAACCACCCAGCCAGCTGGGATTCAAATAAAAAATAATAGCCAAAATCCCTGGCGCTAGAAACACCAGAAATAACGCCATAAATACTTTTTTATTTTGCATTAGTTTATTGAATACAGTCATTTTTCCCTACTATTTTTTCTGCTATTTAGTGCAACAAATACAATCAATACAGCACATGCTAAAGCAAACCACTGGAATGCATACCCCAGATGTCTTGCGGGTGGCATCACAACCGTCACCCAATCACGGACATAGCCTGCAGCACTGTCTTTATCGAGCCGAATGATAAACGGATAAACGGATTTATGCAAAAATTGACTGATTAAATTAAAATCAAGCGACTCAATCACAGACTGATTCGTCCCTTTTTTTTCAAATCCTGGACCAAACACCCATGTTTTATTGGATGGCATATACATCGTGCCTGATAAATCAAGAATCTCCCTCGGAATATTGACTTCAGGTAATTGTTTCCGTGAACGACCGGCTGACACCCAACCTCTGTCTACTAATAAAACACGCCCTGTCGGCATCAAAACCGGTGAAATAACATGGTAGCCTATTTCATGTGCATGGTATTGATTATCTAAAAATAAAACCTGTGGTAAAAATTTTCCAGCAAACAGCACCCGTTTAAACGGTAAAACATCATCCATATCACCTAACCATAGCTCAGGCTCACGTGATGCCAATGCCGCTTCATGCGCTAAAATAAGTTTTTTTTCATCGGCACGATGTACCTGCCACGCACCAAGACTTACAAATAAACCCATACCCAATACAGCCAATAAACACATCCCCCAATGTGGAGACGTGAATCGATAACCGAAACGAGATATACTAAGGCTCATGATTATTTAACACTCACTCAAAAAAAGCATCCCGGGAGTATACCAAATGTTCACCAAAATTTTTATCCTGGTTATCATGTTTATTATTCTAATCACATTATTTAGCGGATTATTATTTCTTGTCCGCGATCATAGCCAATCTAAACGTACGGTCAAAGCACTCACATGGCGTATTGCTTTATCACTTGGGCTCTTTATATTTTTAATCATTGCCTTTTCAGCACACTGGATTAATCCTCATGGCATCTAACAGGAGATTTTTAATGATTCGCAGTTTAATCACACTGACCTTATTGATTGGCTGCAATATAAGCCATGCAGATACAATTGGACGCTATATTAATATTGCAAATAATATTCCCAAAATGGAAATGAAAGCAGATAAACAAGCCCATACTTGGGCACGCTCAGCCCGTACCATTTTAGGTCTCACCAGTGAATCAATCGCTGAAACATTAATGCTCGCCAACAACACGGCCAAAGAACACGGCACACCCATTTTTTGCATGCCGGCAGGTGTTGCTCTTAATTCGCTCATGCTTAATGAAATTATTCAGCAAACTTATCGCGAGATATCCAGCCAAGAAAGCGACAAAAATAACATGACCGTCTCACAAGTGGCCTTAATGGGCGTCACCCAAAAATACCCCTGTCACGGTTCGACGATAAAACCTAGTGAAGTCAGACATCAAGAACCGGTTACTTCTATTGCACATGTCGATGGGGTGATATTACCACCACCCCCTGAAGAAACACATCATGTTAGGCTTGACTAAATTCCTCGAATGCCTCGAGTGCTTCAGCCGCATACATTAAAGAGGGTCCACCCCCCATATAAATCGCCATACTTAACATTTCTAAAAACTCTTCTCGCGTTGTATTGAGCTTAATTAACGTTTGTGCGTGAAAACCAATACACCCTTGGCAATGGTTTGCCACAGCAAGTGCCATCGCAATCAACTCTTTTGCTTTTTTATCTAAAGCACCTGCTTTTGTTGAAGCTTGCCCAAGAGAAGCGAATCCTTTCATGACATCAGGTATTTCTCGACGCAACTTTGCCAGCTCCGTGTTCAAGTTTTGTGTTATTTTCGTAAATTTATCTTCAGCCATCCTTAACTCCTCTTTAAGATATATTAACTAATCGTACAAGCGCTTTCTTCTCTCGGTTTAGGTCTCATTGCTTCTATCTTTTGAAGCACAGCCTCTCTTTGTGCTATTTCTGCCCTACTGGTCATCATAACGGGGTTCATGCTCGTTGTTGTTGTTTTTCTAATGGACTCCTGCTGATCAATAGAAAAAAACCCGGTGGCTTTAGCTGGGGAACCTTGTGGCACTAACTTTGGGCTTATTTTCTTCTTTACAGGTTGTTCAGATGGCTTGCTTTCTGATCTAGCAGTTGGCTGGCTTTCTGATCTAGCAGTTGGCTGACTTTCTGATCTAGTAGCTAGCTGACTTTCTGATCTAGCAGTTGGCATATTGGCATACTCATCACTACTAGAATAACTAAAAAATCTTTGTGTGTTTTTAACACCTGTATCCTCTGCTCGCTTTGGACTATCTAGTTTGTCATTAAGCGCCTGCATTTGCTTTTTAACCGTAGAGAAATACTCACTAAAAGCAGATTCATGCCCTTCATATCTTAATGGTTTATACATCTATACCCCCTTCTAAAACTTTAAACAACAGCTATTATTCAATCACAAGCATATTTGCAGTCCATTAGAAAGTATCTTATTCTTTCTTTTTATGTTTCTGAGACTGATTTTTATGTACACTTCAAATCATATTTATCATAACAACAAGCAAGCCTTACATGGATACCTTGCGTATGACAACACAATACAAAAAAAACGTCCCGGTATATTAGTATTTCATGATTGGAGTGGGCGCAACGATTTTGCATTAAAACAAGCAGAAGCACTTGCTCAAATGGGCTACGTTGGATTTGCAGCAGATTTATACGGTAATGGTCGCGTTGGCGAAACAACCGATGAAAAAAAAGCATTAATGACACCACTCTTAACGGATCGTACACATTTATTAAAACAAATTCAAGTCAGTTTTGATGCGCTGCTGGCACAACCAGAAGTCGATAGCACCCGTACCGCTGCCATTGGCTTTTGCTTTGGTGGGCTGTGTGCCTTAGATCTTGCCCGCAGTGGTGCCGCACTATCAGGTATCGTGAGCTTCCATGGTTTATTAAACCGTCCAGACAACACGCCGATTCGTCCTATCACATCTAAAATTTTAGTGTTACACGGCTATGATGATCCCATGGTCTCCCCCAATCAAGTACAATCATTTTGTGATGAAATGACCGAAGCAGAAGCTGACTGGCAACTGCATATGTATGGCAAAACCACCCATGCCTTTACCAACCCTGATGCAAATGACCCAGTCCTTGGCACAAAATATCACGCCCTTGCCTCACATCGAGCCTTTCAATCCATGACAAACTTTCTAACGGATTTATTTGAAAAATAAATATGACTAAATTCAATAAATTAGCACACACGCTCGGCGAGCTACTCAAAAAAAATCTGCAACAACTCACTGTTGCAGAGTCATGTACAGGCGGCAGTCTCGCTGCTGAACTGACAGCAATTTCTGGCAGCTCTCACTGGTTTGATCGCGGGTTTGTTACCTATTCTAATCAAGCAAAAAAAGAATTATTAAGTGTTACAGAGCAAATATTGCAAATAGATGGTGCGGTCAGTGAAGCCACCGTACGCGCCATGGCTGAAGGCGCTATCCATCAAAGTGCTGCGCATTTAAGCGTTGCTATTAGTGGCATTGCCGGCCCTCATGGTGGGACACAAGAAAAACCGGTTGGCACAGTTTGGATTGCCTTCTCAGGTTTAGGGCAACCCACAGCCGCCACTTGCTATACCTTTGAAGGCGACCGTACAGCAGTTCGTGAAGCTGCCGTACAGGAGGCCTTAAAAGGCCTTATTCAGCGCGCCAAAACATATCACCCCCCAAACAAGAGTACCTCTAAGTATTTTTTAGCGCTATGGCCTGATGAAACCACCAAACAGACACTGCACCAACACGCAGAAACCATCACAAAAGCAACACCATGCACCCCGAGCCTTGCTGAAAATTTACACTTAACTTTAGCATATCTCGGTGCACTCAAGACTGATTCTATAAATAAAATCAAACACTTAGATTGTCCTATTACACCGTTTGAACTTAAACTCACCGAAGCTTGTTACTGGCCTGAACTAAAACTCGCATATTTTAACCCCGAATCTTCTCAGCCACTCAAGCAATTACATGCTTTCTTAAATCAATACTTGCTGACACAGGGCTTAAAACCTGAACGCCATGCATTTAAACCCCATGTAACACTCGCACGAGATTCCACGCACCCCTTAGCATCTTGTGTTTTAAAACCTATACATTGGTTTGTTCATGAACTCTGCCTCGTTGAATCTATCCCACATCCAAATACATCAGCATACCAAATCATAAAACGTACACCGCTCACCCTAAAAACATGTTAAACTAGCCGCCATAACCCAGAGGAGACGGCCCTTATGTCTGAACAATATACGGCTGATGCAATTGAAGTTTTACGTGGTCTTGACCCCGTTAGGCGAAGGCCCGGCATGTACACCGATACAACACGCCCCAATCACTTAGCGCAAGAAATTATTGATAATAGCGTAGATGAAGTACTGGCAGGCTTTGCAAACAAAATTACCGTCACGCTACACGACGATGGCTCAATAGAAGTAGAAGACAACGGTCGCGGCATGCCCGTTGATTTACACGCAGAACTCGGTGTCAGTGGTGCAGAAGTGATTATGACACGCTTACATGCTGGTGGTAAATTTTCAAACAAACATTATACGTTCGCCGGCGGCTTGCATGGTGTTGGGGTATCTGTTGTTAATGCCTTATCTGACACCCTTGAAGTCAATATTAAACGCCAAAGTCAGCACTATCGTATTGCTTTTGCTGATGGCCATAAAACAACAGAACTAGAAATACTGGGCTCCGTTAGAAAACGAGATACAGGCACAAGAATACGCTTTACACCCAATGCAACGTACTTTGATACCACACGCATTGCACTCAAACCTCTCGTGCATTTATTACGTGCTAAAGCCGTTTTGTGCCCTGGCTTATCGATTACACTCATTAATCATTTTACTTCTGATCAAACCACTTGGTGCTATGAACATGGACTGAATGATTATTTAATACAAACACTCGATAACAGCGAGCATCTGCCAGAAAAACCTTTTCATGGTGACTTTAAATCTAAAGAAACTCTGATTGAGTGGTCACTCGTTTGGGCGACGTCACCCAGTACGCCGCTGACAGAAAGCTACGTCAATTTAATTCCGACCATTCAAGGCGGTACGCATGTTAATGGCCTACGTTCTGGCTTATTTGATGCTTTATCTGAATTTTGTGAACTCCGTAATTTAATCCCAAGAGGCATCAAACTCACAGCAGATGATTTATGGGAATCTTGCCAATATGTACTCTCGCTCAAAATGAAAGAAGCACAATTTGCAGGCCAAACCAAAGAACGCCTCACCTCGCGTGCCATCGCCTCTTTAGTGAATGGTGTCGTCAAAGATGCGTTTGCTCTCTGGCTCAATCAACACCGTAGTGTTGGCGAACAGATTGCAACCCTTGCCATAGAACGTGCACAAAAACGTTTACGTCAAGCCAAACAAGTGACCCGAAAACGTTTAACGCAAGGCCCTGCCTTGCCCGGTAAGTTATCTGATTGCTTGCAACAAGATTTAAGCCAGGCGGAACTATTTTTAGTCGAAGGTGATTCAGCGGGCGGCTCTGCTAAACAAGCACGTAGCAAAGATTTCCAAGCTATTTTGCCCCTACGCGGTAAAATTTTAAACTCCTGGGAAGTGGATTCTTCACAAGTACTTGCTTCACAAGAGATTCATGATATTGCCGTTGCCATGGGTATTGATCCAGCTTCTGATGATTTAAGCGGCTTACGTTACGGCAAAATTTGTATTTTAGCTGATGCTGATTCTGACGGCGCCCATATTGCAACACTCATCTGTGCATTATTTTTAAGACATTTTAAAACGCTGGTTAAAGCTGGACACGTGTTTGTTGCCATGCCGCCTCTATATCGTATTGATGCCGGGAATATCATTCAATATGCCTTAGATGATGACGAAAAAGAAAATATGCTCAAACAACTCGCTAAAAAAGGCCGAACAAAAATCAATGTCCAACGCTTTAAAGGCTTAGGCGAAATGAATCCAATACAGCTCCGTGAAACGACGATGGATCCCAACACACGAAGACTCGTACAACTAACTCTTGAAGACGAACCTGCCGCCATGGCCTTAATGGACATGCTGCTCGCTAAAAAACGAGCATCCGACAGAAAAGCTTGGCTTGAATCTAAAGGAAATCTAGCGGCCGTTTAAAAACGGCCCCTAGAAACGATGATGACTTGGTCATTGAGCCAGTTGTAACTGAGGAATACTGTCTAATGATTGCGCTTTTAATGCTTCCATACTCTCTGTATCTGGTTTTTTAAAGAACGTGCCTATAAAACCATTTTGCGCCGTACACTGAACAACAACCCCTGGAATAATCAATAGCGCAGACAGCACACCCAATATGCCTTTTAGAATAGGGTTGATGATATTTCGCCATAAGCCAGGCTCATACGCTAAAACACTTTTAAGACTATCTATTTCTCTTAATACGGTATCATTAAACTGCTGAGATAATGCGTACATATCAACGACCCAAGGATTTTCAGGTTGTGCACCATCAAAAGTTATCTTAGCCTCTGAAATAGCGTGGATAAATTGATTTAATTTATCTACATGCTCGGCATCCTGTATTTCTGTTAAGAATCTATTGAGATGCTCCATATATAAAAACCACTGATAGTCTAAATTTAACACTTGATATTTTACTTCATCAGAAAAAAATTCTTTTAAATAAATGCCACGCGCCCTATGATGCAAAGTCGTTATACCTGCTCTGCGCTCGGGGGAGCCTGTTACCTGCAAAGTATTCGTAATCTCTGTCACCAATTGATTCAACCGCTGATGAGGTGCTGGCGGTCTTGGCATATCAGGCAAGCCAAAAAGAATATTATCAATGTCTCGCTGCCGTAATAATTCGCCAAAGTGCTGTCTTAAGCCGCCTCTAATGCGATGCGTTACGGACTTCCTAAACGCTTGAACAGCCGCAGTGTCTTCATCCCAATCACTTAATAAACGTGATTGTGTCACCGGGGTTTCTTCTCGTAAAGCTTGACCAACAATCGCTAAACTCATTGCATTTGCAGCCGGTAAGACTGTATGTGCACCTGTTGCAATCACAACATCCGTATGCGCATAATTTAAAGCTTCAATTAATTTATGAATTGCCCCACCCGTACAAATACTACCTGTTGTATCATAGACCCTAGCCGCATCAATAAACTTTTCAATCAGCGATTCTTTTTTTAAGACGATAATTTCAGGTTTTGCACGCCCTGAATCAGTTTGACATGTTTGTCTCATTTCCTCTGGAAAAGCATTTAAACTATCATCTTTGATACCCATCCAAACCAATGACAAAATTCTTATAATGGTATAACCTGTATGGCTATGTTCAGCGTTATATCGACCTTCTAATAACACCAAAAAATCACGGGCCTCTCTGCGTTTCGTGTTCGCCGATGAATCACATAAAATATTAGAATAATTAAATTCTTGATGTACCAAACAGCCTATTTCTTCGATGCAAGCGACTTCGTTTAATCCTTGGCCATATCTTCTGTTTAATGCCTGTAAACTTGCCCTAACAGTTAAAGTGACAGAGCGGTCATGCGTATTTTGAGCATCTTGATTAAACTCATTATCGGTATTTCCCGGCATTTAAAAATCTTCACTAAAGTTATATTTTGCACATAATATCATTATGTACAAATAAAGTCCACCTTATGGCTCGCCTAACGCATGCTTTTCACTGAAAATAAACTTTAGGGACACACCCTAAACACGTAAAATAATATTTTGTTTAATTAATTGAGCAACAATAGCTGGATATCTTCAGATACAGATGCATTATCAATATCAAATTCAAACTGTTTGCTGATGCCTTGAAGTATTTCATCCATAGATTGAGGTACGCTTAAACAATCGAAAATAAATTTACCCGTCTGATTGAGCGAGATGAAATTTTTTTGATCTTCAGAAATCATCACCAAGTCACTGTCTATCTCAACAGACTGTAAATTTTTATTTTGAATAAAAGAATCAGTCGCTTTAAACATCTGCACACTCACACAGTACACGGGGGGCTTTAGTGTACAGTACCTGCTGTGCCAATTGCATGAGTTTTTTCAAATAAACTGGTTCTAACCCCATTTGAGATAAAAAATAATAGCGATAACTATGATGTTGTAATTGTAAAAGTTTCTGAAGGCCTGATATTTTTTGTGGTGTTTGACTGGATTGATCAATTTCAATGATTTCTTTTATTTCACATGGCTGAGTCACAAAACGGTGCTTTTCTACCGGTAATATAAATTTATCCAGGTGCTGACGTACTCGTTTTAAATGCTTGGTTGATAGCCCCAATAAATCCGCGCTGGCTTGCCATAATTTTAGTTGCGGAATGCCTGGCAGCACAACCGGCTGGCCTGCTTGATTAAAATAGATTGCACCCACATCATCTGCAACCACTGACGCACCTTGCTGATAAAAGTATGCGGCTGTTGTTGATTTTCCAGCACCTTGATTGCCCACATAAATCGTACACGTTTGATTATCAAAGCTGATTGCATTGCCATGTAAAACAATAAAACCCCGTTGCTGCAATAAAGCGCCCATACAAGAGCCCATCAAAAATAATTTCAAATCATCTGCTGTTACGCCATCATCAGGCATATAAAAAATTTGATGGCCGTTTTTGATTTGAAACTTTGCAATATTTTTTATATCTAAGTGAAAAGCATCTGATAAATGCTGACTCGATTTTTTAATGATTACATCTGGTTTTTCTGAAGCAGGCAGAGAGGCGTTTAATTCAATATCTGATTGAATAGATAAATTAAATAATTTAGTCATGTTGCATCATAAATCCATCTGATTGCATCTGCCATAAAGCATGAAAAATACTTTCTCATGCCGTGTTTGCCTCCACTTCAGCGGCATCTGCTACATGCGCATCCACTACTTTTGTGACACATGAGTCAGACCAGACATTGAGAGAAGTCTCAAGCATATCGATTAAGCTATAAAACGGTAAAATAATACCCATCAGTGTAATCGGCACATTCATGCTGGCGAGCAAGCTTGCACTCAATAAAAAGCATCCCATCGGAATCCCTGCATTACCGATTGCCGCCACCCTTGCAACCATAAACCATACTCCCACCGCAGGCGGGGGGGGGGGGGGGGGGGGGGGGGGGGGGGGGGGGGGGGGGG
>JAALKW010000078.1 GCA_011087865.1 Legionellaceae bacterium | reverse complement strand
CCGAAAAGCAGATATAAAGCCAATTCAGAGCAACATATGATTTACTTAAGAAATATGTTTGCAAAGTCTGAATTAAACGTTTCAAAATATTATTATGAGCGTAGGCGTTATGTAGCATCTGCTGAACGGGCCAGTTATCTGATTCAAACTTATCCACAGGCCCCCACGGTTAAAGAAGCTTTAACGGTGTTATATCGTGCTAATTTGGCTTTAGGGCTTAAAGATGCAGCGCATGATGCACTGCGTGTGTATGAAAAAACATATGGTGGCAAGCCACCTGAGGTGAGTTTATCTTAGCCCTGCTGATGCCTCATGATTTGTGCTCGGGGATATAGAGAACCCCAACAATTGGGTCAGCTTTGCAGGGGGTATTAATTTTAAGAGGATGGAGCATGGCCGAGCCATATATTTTAGTTTTATATTATTCAAAACATGGTGCCGTGGCATCGCTTGCAAAACATATTGCGCGAGGTGTGTCTCAAGTGGCAGGCATTGAGGCGCGACTTAGAACCGTTCCGCCTGTTTCAAGCACGTGTGAAGCAACGTCTCCTATGGTTCCTGATGAAGGTGCGCCTTATGTATCTATCGATGATTTGCGCGCGTGTTCAGGGCTTGCACTCGGGAGTCCGACGCGTTTTGGTAATATGGCGGCCTCGGTTAAATATTTTTTAGATGGCACGGCGTCGCTTTGGCTGTCAGGTGATTTAGTGGGCAAGCCGGCCTCTGTATTTACATCCACCGCATCAATGCATGGTGGGCAAGAAACAACATTGGTCAGCATGATGTTGCCCTTGATGCATCATGGCATGTTATTGCTGGGCATACCGTATACCGAGTCAGCGCTCAATACAACGGAGCAAGGGGGGACACCCTATGGTGCAACGCATGTGGCAGGTGCATCGGGTGAAGATAATCCGCTGAGTAGCGATGAAATGAGCTTGGCTCAAGCACAAGGGATGCGTTTGGCAAACATTGCATTGCAATTACAGACTAAAAAATAATTTGGAGTTTATGCATCATGCGAGTGATTAGTTTTAATGCCAACGGCATTCGTTCAGCAGCGAGGAAAGGTTTTTTTGAGTGGCTGGCAGCACAATCGGCTGATTTTATTTGTATCCAAGAAACCAAAGCGCAGCGTGAACAACTCGAAGCGGACCCGACTTTTTTTCCCAAGAATTATTATTGTGAATATGTTGACGCTGTAAAAAAAGGGTACAGTGGTGTTGCGATTTATGCTCGTAACAAGCCGGTATCAGTGGTTAAAAGCCTTGGGTTTGAAATCAGTGACACAGAAGGTCGATATTTACAGTTTGATTATCCTAACTTTAGTGTTGCGTCTATTTATTTACCGTCAGGCACGACAGGTGATATTCGTCAGGCAGTTAAGTATGATTTTTTAGCGCAGTTTCAAGTGCATCTTGATGCATTAAAAGCATCAGGGCGTCCATGCATTGTATGTGGTGATTATAATATTGCACATCATAAGATTGATATTAAAAATTGGCGTGCAAATCAAAAGCACTCAGGATTTTTACCTGAAGAGCGTGCTTGGCTTGATGTATTGTTTGGTGAAAAAGGTTTTACCGATGCTTTTCGTGTGGTCAATCAGTTACCTGATCAATATACTTGGTGGTCAAACAGGGGCCAAGCACGCGCTAAAAACGTAGGGTGGCGGCTTGATTATCAGGTGATTACGGCTGATTTGGCGCCATATGTACTAGATGCCAGTATTTCTCCTGAGCCGTTTTTTTCTGACCATGCGCCTTTAATGATTGATTATGATGAGAGATTTTATGCTTAAAATTGCGAGTTGGAACGTCAATTCAATTCATGTTCGGCTTGAGGCCGTGTTAGATTGGATTGAACAATCAAACACAGATATTTTAGCTTTACAAGAAACCAAAGTGCCTGATGAACGTTTTCCTGAAGCGGCTTTTGTAGAACAAGGTTATCACGTTGTTTATTCAGGGCAAAAAACATATAACGGGGTGGCAATTATTAGCCGTATGCCGATTCAAGATGTTGTGACTGATATTGCGCATTATGACGATCCACAAAAACGATTTTTAGCGGCAACGATTGAAGGCGTTCGAGTGATTAATTTATATGTGCCGAATGGTTCGGCTGTTGGCACGGATAAATATGCGTATAAATTAGAGTGGTTGTCGCATGTGACGAATATGGTTCAAGAAGCGTTGCAGGTGCATTCAAAAGTGGTTGTTTTAGGTGATTTTAATATTGCGCCAGAAGACCGTGATGTACATGATCCTGCGCGTTGGGCAGGCTCAGTGCTTGTGAGTCCACCTGAGCGCGCAGCATATCAAAAATTATTGGCCTTGGGTTTGGTGGATAGTTTCCGATTGTTTGAGCAATCAGAGAAAGCCTTTAGTTGGTGGGATTATCGTGCAGCAGGGTTTCCACGTAATCATGGTTTAAGAATTGACTTGTTGCTTTTAAGTGACTCATTAAGTAAATCATGCAAGCAAAGTGCTATTGATATTGAGCCGCGGGGGCTTGAGCGTCCTTCAGATCATGCGCCTGTATGGATACAATGTGACTAATATTTGCTTTCTATTTTAATGTGTTAGATAAAAATACATTCAATTCGGTAAAGAAATTACAAAGAAAAATGAAAATCAACTTGATAATTTGTAAAGGTGCTTTACAATGCTCCTGCCAGATGGTTAATTTAGTTTCACTTTTTAGATGTGATTTTTAAGGGAGTATGTTGTTATGAGTAGTTTTAAATTAAAAAATATTGAAGCAGTTTCAGACCCAATTTTTACAGCTGCAGACGAAGCATTAGCTGCCGCAAATTCTGTAGCACCCGTTGATGCAGGGAAAAACGCAGCACGAACAGCGGCATTGGACGCATTCAAAGCTGCATTTAAGGCAAATGTACAAACATTGACAGATGCTGTTAAAGCGAATGACCCTAAAGAAGCAACAGAAGCAAATAAAGCTGCTTTTTTAAGCCAATTTGAAGCAGACCAAAAAGTGTATATCAATACATTTAAATCTGAAGGTACATCAACCTATAAGCAAGTAGCAACAGATTTACTTTCTAAATTACTTGGTGCATTACGTTGCTTACTGCTCCCTGCTTTGATTTCTGAAAGCTACCGTACGAATTCAGTTAACATGATGTTCACTGGCGGCGCGCATACAGACGTGAGTGCTGAAAAACAAACAGCAACAAATGCTTTAAATGACGTGTTTGAAGCAGCAACAGTAGCACCTGGCGCTGGCGCTTAAGTGTTAATGGGATGTGATTGAAAAGCCCCAGCGATGGGGCTTTTTTTTATATTGATAATAGATGTTTTGAGACGCCATTGATTTTTTCAACGTGCATGTTAAAATGGCACGCTTGATTATTGAATGATTATTTTAAGAGAGTTTTAACGATGTCCACTCATCCAGACTATGAAATGATTAAAGTGACCTGTAGTTGTGGTCATACCTTTGAAACACGTTCAACACTATGTAAAGATTTGAGTATAGAAGTGTGCTCTAGTTGTCATCCGTTTTATACGGGGACACAACGCGTAACAGATACCGGCGGGCGTGTTCAGCGTTTCCGTGATAGATATAGCATCAAGAAACCAGCGGCAGCGAGTGCAAACGACTCAGCTGACGCCAAGTAAGCCAATCAACAGGGATGATGTCGCGATCGAGATGATTCAGGTTTAAATCATGGGCGCAATAAAATGCGCCTTATTTTTTATATTTAGAATGGCTCTTCATTGCATTTCTCTTCATCCGCCTTTTAACGAACCGAGTATCCATTTTGACAGATGATTTATTGAAACAACGCGCGCTACATTATCATGCCTTTCCTAAACCAGGAAAACTCTCGGTCAACCTGACCAAACCCACAGAATCTCAAGATGATTTATCATTGGCTTACACGCCAGGCGTTGCTGAGCCTGTATTAGCGATTGAGAAGACTCCTGAAGATGCTTATCGTTATACGGCCAAAGGTAATTTAATTGCTGTGATGACCAATGGTACAGCTGTACTGGGTTTAGGCAATGTGGGCGCTTTGGCGAGTAAGCCTGTGATGGAAGGAAAAGCTGTTTTATTTAAGCAATTTGCAGACATTGACGTGTTTGATATCGAAGTGGATGCAAACGACCCGCAAGATTTTATTTCGACAGCAAAATGCATTGCGCCAACGTTTGGTGGGATTAACCTTGAAGATATTAAAGCCCCTGAATGTTTTGAAATAGAACAAGTGCTAGCCGATCAACTCAATATTCCGGTTTTTCATGATGATCAACATGGTACTGCAATTGTCGTTGCGGCAGGACTCTTAAACGCGCTTGAATTACAAAATAAAAAGCTGTCAGAGGCTAAAATTGTATGCATTGGCGCAGGGGCTGCAGGGATTGCTTCGATGCGTTTGTTGGTGGGCCTCGGCGCTGATAAATCCAATATGTTATTGCTGGACAGCAAAGGTGTGATTCACGCTGGACGTGAAGATTTAAATCCGTATAAATTTGCATTTGCGACCACACGAGATGAGCGGACTCTCGATGAAGCGTTGGTTGATGCCGATGTGTTTATTGGGGTTGCAAAACCCGACTTATTAACTCCTGAGCTTTTAAACTGCATGGCACCCGGTGCGATTTTATTTGCGTTGTCTAATCCGAACCCTGAAATTCGACCTGAACTGGCGCGTGAAGTCAGAGATGATTTAATTTTAGCAACCGGACGCAGTGATTATCCGAATCAAGTCAATAACGTCCTTTGTTTCCCGTATATCTTTAGGGGGGCGCTTGATGCACGTGCAACCTGTATTAATCAAGCCATGCAAATCGCAGCCGTTGAGGCGATTCGACGCTTGGTACATGAGCCTGCCCCTGACGAAGTGAAACGTAATTACCCTGGTTTGCAACACTGGGCATTTGGTCCGGAATATAACCTTCCAAAACCGATTGACCCACGCTTGAGATTGTCTGTATCTCGCGCTGTTTATGATGCAGCTGTTGCTAGTGGCGTGAGCTCCATTACATCAAATACATCAAATATGTCAGATATAAGTGAATAAACTGGCTTCATCAAAAGGAGAGAACATGTTATCAAAAGCGAAACGTGCCGCAGTGATTGGATGGATTATTTGTGGAATAGGCGCCATATTTTACTCGTATGAGTATTTACTGCGTATTATGCCAAGCGTGATGGAGCCCGCACTGAGAGAGCACTTTAGCTTATCGGCAACAGGCTTTGGTATTTTTTCTGCTTGTTATTATTATGCATACGTTCCCATGCAACTCCCTGTTGGGGTGCTAATGGACCGCTGGGGGCCAAGACGTTTATTGACACTGGCATGCGCCTTACCGGTGCTCGGTATTTGGATGTTTGCAGGTTCCCGAGTGGGGAGGTGGGGGGGGGGGGGGGGGGGGGGGGAGGGGGGGGGGGGGGGGGGGGGGGGGG
>JAALKW010000077.1 GCA_011087865.1 Legionellaceae bacterium | reverse complement strand
AAAAAACGCGCTTAAGAGCACCAGGGGTTTGTTGGAACGTAAGGGGGCATTTCATATAGTCCAATAACAAGGAAGGAATATGTCAGATAAGCAATTACACCTGACGTCGTGCTTCAAGCACATTTGGAATTTGTTCTAGTTGAGATAACAATCGAGATAAACTACTTAAACCCGCGACTTCAACTGTTAGCGTAATTTGTGTCATGTTTTCTTGTGGATGCAATTGTGTTTGTAAGGCAAATAAATATGCTTTTTCGTTTGCGAGTAACGAACTAATATCTCGTAACAATCCTTGTCTATCAAAGGCTTGTATTAAAATATCAACCGCATAACGCTCAGAGGTTTCGCTTCCCCAACTGACTTCAAGAAAACGGTCTTTTTGTTTTTCAGTGGAGTGCAATATATTAGAGCAATCTTCACGGTGAACCGAAACACCACGCCCAATCGTTACATAGCCAATCACTGCATCTCCTGGGACAGGCTGACAACAGCGTGCCATATGCATTAAAACATGATCAACACCCTCTACACGTAAATCATCGCTCGATAAAGTCGCGCGTTTAGGTGGTAATTTTATCATATGCTCCATCGTATTTTTATCTGATGAAGTCACAGCAGGTGTTAATCTTGAGATAACTTGTCCAAGTTTTAAGTCCCCTCGACCTAAAGCCGCACGTAAGTCATCCAAGCGTTTAAAATTAAAAAAAGACAATACTTCACTGACACGATCATGCTGAATGCCCAATGCTTTTAATTCTTTATCAAGCATGTCTTGGCCTTGCAGCCGATATTTTTCATAATCTTGCATTTTAAACCAATGCAAAACTTTTGCCTTAGCACGTGATGTTTTTAAATAACCTGAGTGTGGATTAATCCAATCACGAGAAGGTTTTAAATCTTTACCTGTTAAAATTTCAACTTTATCACCGGTTTTCAATGAGTAAGTTAGCTGAACTATTTTTCCATTCACTTTGGCACCACGACAACGATGGCCTATGTCACTGTGCACATGATAAGCAAAATCAAGTGGTGTGACACCATGGGGTAAATCTAAAATATCGCCATCAGGCGTAAAGACATACACCCTATCGTCTAAAAACTCTGACTCAACGGCTTCCGAAACACCTTGGCTTGCTGCCATTTCACGATGCCAAGCTAAAACTTCACGTAACCATTCAATTTTCCGGTCATGTGACTCTTGTACATCTCCTGACGATTCTTTATATTTCCAGTGCGCTGCAACACCCATTTCGGCTTGATCGTGCATTTGAAAGGTTCGAATTTGCACTTCAAAGACCTGCCCTTCTGGACCACGTACTGCGGTATGAAGCGATTGATATCCGTTTGATTTTGTTTGTGAGATATAATCATCGAATTCGCTTGGAATTTGATCCCATAAGCTATGTACAGCACTCAGTACTTCATAACACTGCTCTGTTGTTTCGACCAAAATACGAACCGCTGTTGCATCATAAATTTCTTCAAGCGACACATTTTTTCGAATCATTTTACGATAAATACTATGAATATGCTTTGAGCGTCCATACACGGCAAAATGCATAATTTTCATATTTGAAATTTGAATATTTAACTCTTTCACCACCCAATCAACATATTTATCGCGTTCAAGCCGCTTTGATTTTAAACCGGCTGCAATGGCTTTATAATCTTGTGGATGTAAGTAACGAAAAGCTAAATCTTCCATCTCCCACTTAATGGCCCCAATCCCTAAACGATTTGCAAGTGGCGCATAAATTTCCATGATTTCCATGGCAAGCTGCCGGCGCCGATTTTCTGGCATCAAACTTGCACTGCGAATCACACATAAACGTTCAGCCAGTTTGATGAGTACCACACGCACATCATCCACCATTGCGAGCAGCATTTTTCTAATATTATCAAGCTGTTGTTTATTTTGAGAGACTTTGTTTTTCAGGGTTTGCATATTAGAAATGGCGTGCATGCGATCCACACCTCGTACCAACCGCGCCACCTGAGGGCCTAACTGTTCTTCAATATCATCTAAAGAAAGTTCAGCATAATGCACACTTTCAAATAAAATAGCTGCGGCAAGTGTATCTTGCCCCACTTCTAAATCAGCTAACACATCAGCCATGGCAAGGCCTTGCTGCAAGCAAGAAATACCGGCTTCAGTCACTTGGTCATGTCCTGCAATTTGGGTCAAACCGCAGGCACTACGAACATGTGCCATATTTTGAAAATAGCCCCGGTTACCCAGCTGTTGAAGCCATCTCGTTACATCAATACTACCATCAGGTAATAACGCAACGCCTTCCTTGACTTTAACCATGTTCTTATCCTTTTTTATCCTTTTTTAAATAACCCCATCACCTCAACATGTGTGGTATGAGGGAACATATCCATGACACCCACTTTGTTTAACACATAATTTTTTTGATTGACGAGTATATCTGCATCCCTTGCAAACGTCGCCGGATTACATGAAACATATAATAATTCTGAGGGATTGATTTGCTCTATATGTTTTACAATCTCGAAGGCACCCGTACGCGGTGGATCGAGTAATACTTTATTGGCTTGATGTGCTTTTAATGCAAGTAATGCTTCTGAATCATCTAAGTTTGCACAAGAAAAAGTTGTGTTAGTGATTTGATTTTGAGTGGCATTTTTTGTTGCACGTAACACCATTTCATCACTGCCTTCAACCCCTGCTACGCGCTTGCAAGCGCGTGCCATCGGCAACGAAAAATTACCCAAGCCACAAAATAAATCAAGCACCACATCATCTGATTTTAAATCTAACCAATCCATTGCTTGTGTCACCATGGCACGATTAAGACGCGAATTAACTTGCGTGAAATCAGTGGGATAAAACGAAAATTTAATATCCTGTGCTGGCAAAGCATAATGTAAAGCAGCTTCCCCTTCTGGATAAAATAATTGAATCGAATCAAGGCCGCCTGGTTGTAAAAAAATATGGAATCCCGTCTCATCCGAGAAAGCTCTAAACCTTGCTTTATCTGCGTCAGAAAGTGCCTCTAAGTGCCTAAAAACAAGTGCTACCACATCATCCCCTGCTGAGACTTCGATTTGTGCAAAAACTCTTGGGTTATCCATTGCCCCGATTAATGCACTCAAATCCATCAACGAATCGCCCACTTTTTTATGCAAAATAGAACATTGTGTAATATCTGCCACATAACGTGGATTACGCTTTTCACGAAAACCAACCAATACCCGATTTTTCTTAGGCACAAAATTAACGCTCATACGCGCACGACTTCTGTAGTTCCATGGGCTTTCATCCGATAAAGCGGGTGAAACCTCCTGCGGTGTAACATGCCCAATACGTGCCAATGCATCCAGCATTAATGCTTCTTTTTCATGAATTTGTTTTTTTTCATCCAGATGCTGTAACGAGCACCCGCCACATATGCCATGATGTGGGCAACGAGGCTCAACCCGAAAGGGAGAAGCTTTTTCAATGCTAATCACCCGCCCTTCATCAAAATCACGCTTTTTCCGCGTATATTCAAACGTGACTAATTCGCCTTCCAGGGCACCATCAATAAATGTTGTTTTACCATCGATACGCGCAATCCCGCGGCCATCATGGCTCAGCTTTTCTATGGATACTGTTAATGCTGTTGTCATGATGACGATGCCTCCAACGATGCTTTTTTAAAGGCTGATACAGCATCTGATGCGAGCTCCATATGCTGCCCTCGCCCCAAAAATTTCGGCATTTGAAGTGAACCATATCGAATACGAATTAAACGACTCACTTCTATGCCTTGTGTTGCCCACAGTCGCCTCACTTCTCGGTTACGTCCCTCGGTCAACACAACATTGTACCAAGCATTCGCAGCGTCTCCCCCTCCTTGAAAGCTAATGGATTTAAAACGTGCCATACCATCATCCAGTGCAACGCCTGTTTCTAAAACTTTAACCATTTCGGGTTTAACGCGACCGTGCACGCGAACAGCATATTCTCGCTCGAGCTGATACTTAGGATGCATCAATTGATTCGCAAACGTCCCATCGTTAGTAAAAATTAAAAGCCCCGATGTATTAATATCTAAGCGGCCGACTTGAATCCAACGCCCACGATTCAGCATGGGCAAATTATCAAATACTGTTTTTTTGTGATTCGGATCACGCCGACTCGCAATTTCACCCACCGGCTTATGATAAATCAAAACACGTGTTCTCAATGGCGATTTTAATGGATTATTAAGTACTTTTCCTCGCACTTTAATTTTATCCGTAGGCGCCACAACATCGCCAAGCTTTGCCACTTGTCCATTAAGCTGCACTTTACCGTCTTTAATCCAAACTTCCATTTCACGACGAGAACCGAGTCCTGCTTGACTCAATACTTTTTGTAACCGTTCACCTGCTGACATCAATCATCCAACCCCATTGCTTCACGTACGTCGTTTAATGTTTTTTGCGCGTCTTCACGCGCCCGTTCACTGCCTTCAACAGCAATGCGCTTTACAGCACCAATATCTGATTCATAATCTCTAATATTTTCTTGTATTGGCTTTAATTCTTTATGAATGGCATCAATCACAGGTCGTTTACATTCAATACAACCAATACCAGCCGTTCGACAGCCTGTTTGAACCCAATCTTTTAGCGAATCGTCTGAATATAACTGATGAAACTGCCAAACAGGACATTTTTCAGGTTCGCCTGGATCGCTCCGCCTCACACGTGCCGGATCTGTCGGCATGGTCATCACTTTTTTCTCTACTTCCTCCGGCGTTTCACGTAACTTTATTGTGTTATGATACGATTTTGACATCTTCTGACCATCAAGCCCTGGAATTTTAGAAGATGCCGTCAAGAGCGCTTCCGGCTCAGGTAAAATCAGTTTACCCATGCCTTCTAGATACCCTAATAATCGCTCTTTATCACCAATTGAAATATTAGATTGCGTATCAACCAATGCACGCGCTGTATCTAACGCCTCATGAGAACCATCTTGCTGAAAACTTGTTCTGAGCTTTTGATATAACTTACTGTTTTTCTTACCCATTTTAGTGACGGCTTGTTGTGCCAAAACTTCAAAGTTAGCATCTCGCCCATACAAATAATTAAACCGTCGAGCAATTTCACGTGTTAATTCAATATGCGCGACCTGATCTTCTCCTACTGGCACCAAGCTGCCTTTATACAGCAATACATCTGCAGCTTGAAGTACGGGATAACCTAAAAAACCATGCGTTGCGAGTTCTTTTTCTTTCAATTTTTCTTGCTGATCTTTGTATGTCGGTACACGCTCAAGCCAACCCAACGGTGTTATCATAGACAGCAATAAACTTAACTCCGCATGCTCAGGCACCCACGATTGAATAAAAACACGTGATAAACTTGGGTTTACCCCACACGCAAGCCATTCAACCAATAAATCCCAAACATACTGCTTCACAAATCCAGGCTCATCATAATGCGTGGTTAAAGCATGCCAGTCGGCTGCAAAAAAATAACAATCATACTGATGCTGCAATTGCACCCAGTTATCTAACACACCGACTTCATGCCCTAAATGC
>JAALKW010000076.1:1563-5584 GCA_011087865.1 Legionellaceae bacterium | reverse complement strand
AATGGGAAGTGTTTTGAAAAGTGAGTCTACTTGTTAATGGGTGGCGCTATATAAAATACCTAACTTCGGATGCTTCCAACGCACAAGTGCCTCAACCCCATGACAAACACCGGTTTCTAAATTAATAATCGGTTGATATTCAACAAACAGTTCTTTTTTTTGAATGGCACTTCTAAGCCTTGTCGATACTTGTAAAGAACGCTCTTCTTTTTCATTCAACGTTTCAGAGTAAAAACGATGCTGATTTTTCCCATTGTATTTTGCTGCATACATCGCCATATCCGCATACTTAATCAAGTCAACAGCTGTTTTAGCACTTAAAGGATACACAGCTATACTAATACTCATATGGCAGTATACTTGATGCCCATCTAGATTAAACGGTACTTGCATTTTTTGAATCAGTTTTTCCGCAACCCCGCCAGCATACTCAGGTTTTCTTAAACTAGTTAAAATCAACGCAAACTCGTCTCCCCCTAATCGTGCAACCGTATCTCCTTTACGCGTATTTTCTTTTAAGAGGGCGGCCACTTGCTTTAATAACTCATCTCCTGCTTGATGCCCAAGGGTATCATTCACCAATTTAAAATTATCAAGATCTAAATACAGCATGGCCATATGCTCTTCACGAGACATTGCTTCATGGATAGCTTCTGACAAGTTTTTTCAAATGCGATACGATTCGGTAAATTAGTAATCACATCATGCTCTGCCATATAAGCTAAAATTTCTTCTGTTTTTTTCCGCTCCGTAATATCCCTAAAGCTCATCACATAACAAGGCTCATTCTTCCAATCGGTCATTAAAATAGAAAGTTCTGCTATTTTACGCTTGCTATCAGGTTGGGGAAGATGAATTTCAGTGGCCGCTTTTTTTTGATTCGCTAAAACCATTGGATCAAGAGAAAGATGTAAAGGCTCACCCAATAAGTCAGCAATATTTTTATCAAATAAGGTCATAGCCGCATCATTAGCATAAACCACCATCCGGTCCTGATTGACAATTAGAATGCCATCTAAGCTTTTGCCAACAATGCTTAAAAAAGCAGCGCTATCTGTCACAAGCTTTGACTCAAGTTGCTTTACCTCAGCCTGTAACCTGGCATTTTCAGCTTCCAATTGTGCGACACTTTTATTTAACTTTTTATTTGCCATCCGCCTGATTATCCTTAAATAATGCCCCGAGGCTCATCAGCAACCGCTCTTTTGTTGTAAACAAGGTTCAGTAATTTTATCTTGCATTTTTTCATCCATCCTTTCCACCTATATCGGCAAACCAACACAAAACTCCAGCTTTTTTTAAACCATACGTAATATCTCTGAGATTAAAACAGCCACATGCATCACGAATATTGTTTAAAAATCTAAATCGGTCCCTAATAAACAATATCGTTTATTTCGCATCTGCAGGAGTGCCATTGATCACTGATACTGATCATGTGATTGTCGCTTAAGTTAATTCGTTGTTCATCTTCATAACAATGAAAAAGTAGCCCTTTTAGTCTCTCGTTTTCATACAAAAAGTGCAAGGTTAAATCAAAAAATTTAAATCATTAAGAAATTCTTAAATAACTGCATACCTTGTACTGTTAAAACTGCCTCAGGATGAAACTGCACACCAAACAGTTTATATGTTTGATGTTGTACCCCCATCATGATTAAGCTCCCCTTTGCATCAAAACACCATGCCGTCACCTCCCAATCATCCGGGACACTATCCGGCGACACAACAAGCGAATGATAGCGCGTCGCAAAAAAAGGTGACGTTATTGTTTTAAATAAACCTTTAGACACATAATCAATTCTAGACTGCTTACCATGACAAATTTCAGAGGCTTCTACCATTTCCCCGCCAAATGCCATCAGTAAACATTGATGCCCTAAACACACCCCAAGCATAGGATATTGTTGATAGTATTTTAAAATAAATGCACGTGTTGCATGCGCTGCCTCTGGATGTCCGGGGCCTGGCGATAACACCACGTGCGTCAGTGCTAATTGATCAAGCGATTCTAATATCAGCGCATCTGATTGCATCACAGTGACACGTGCACCTAACTGCTCAAAATAGCTTTTAATTAATTGTGTAAACGAATCATAATGATCAATCAGTAATACATGCTTTTTCATAACACCTGCTATCGCACTAAATCTGTAAAAAACTTCGCTTTCAATTGTAATTCATCAAATTCTAGTGCTACGTTTGAGTCATACACAATCCCACCGCCAACCCCTAATTCACCTTGTTGATCTCGACAGAGTAACGTTCGAATCGGCACACTAAAACACATATTATTATCCGGCGTAATATACCCGATTGCCCCTGTATAAACATGCCTTGGCGCTGTCTCTTCGGCATGAATAATTTCCATGGTTCGCCGCTTTGGCGCACCGGTAATTGATCCACACGGAAACAAAGCATGGATAATTTCAGAAAAATTTAAATCAACCTCCACCTCACTTTCAATGCTTGAGGTCATTTGATGCACTGTTTCATAAGATTCAACGGCTAATAATTCAGAGACTTGGACCGAACCAGGCTTTGATATAGCCGATAAATCATTACGTAATAAATCAACAATAATCAAATTTTCGGCACGTGACTTTGCATCTGTCACTAAAAAATCTTGGTTTGCTTTATCTTGGATTGCGTCCGCATCTCTTGGCATGGTGCCTTTCATAGGCTTCACACGCATATGATGCTTTTGCTTAGAGAAAAAGAGCTCGGGTGACAACGATAAAATCTCATAGCCCGGCATTTCAAGTAAGGCTGAATAAGCCACTTTTTGACGTTCACGTAATAAAGCATACAAAGCGCGACTGCTGCCTTGTAAATCAAATACGTATTTTGATGTTAAATTCACCTGATACGTATCCCCTGCAATAATATGCTGCTTTACACGAGCAAATGCTGCCTCATAACCCTGCTTATCTAGCTTTAGTTTGAGCTGATTAATTTTAAATGCTTTTTTATCTATTTTTTTTTCTAACAATAAATCTATTTCTGCACGGCTTAAATATTGAGGCGCTTTAAACGCAAAAAAATGTATCAGCGGAAAATCAGGCTTATCTAACAGCTGTGCTAAATCATGTAAAACATAACCCACCTCATAGCTGATATAACCCGCTAAATAATAACCCTCACGCCTTAAAGCATCTAATGCGGCTAAGCTTTGATGGATATATCTTGCATCCCAACACACAATTTCTTGCACAGGTTCTGAGAACAATAATCCCGCATGAAATACATCAGTATCTCGCCTATTCTCAAATAGCATTTTCACTGCACTCAAACCCAACTCAACCTTGCTTTTAAATATTCAAGCTGGTACTTTATGCGCTTCTTTTACGTTCTTCAAGTTTAGGAATCAGTTGTGGCTTCATCTAAGCGTATTTTAAGTGTTTTTTCACTGGTCATGATTAACGTCATTGCCGTTGATAGCTTACGTACCCTGCCTCTTTCTGCCACACTCGGCTTTTCTCTGATTTCTTATTATGCGCTCGCAGCACTTGTGTTTTTTATTCCTGTTGCATTGGTTGCTGCTGAACTCGCCACAGCCTATCCAAGCACCGGTGGCATTTATATCTGGATACGCGAAGCTTTTGGTAAACGCACAGCGTTTATGACCATTTGGTTACAATGGATTTATAATATTGTTTGGTATCCAACGATTATGGCTTTTGTGGTGGCAGCCCTTGCTTATTTATTTGACCCAAGCCTTGCAAATCATAAGTCTTACTTGCTCACCACCTCAATTGGACTCTTTTGGTTATTTACGTTTCTTAATTGTCAGGGCATGAAAATTTCAAGCTTGATTAGCACACTCGGTGCCACCATGGGAACGATTATTCCGATGCTTGTGATTATACTCCTTGGCGGGGTTTGGATTTTTCAAGGTAAGCCACTTGCAACCCCCTTCACGCCTCCAGCCTGGTTGCCTGACTTTACCGCCCTTGGCCACTTTCCCTTCTTTACAGCTGGATCGTGTGGGGTGGACGGCGGGGGGGGGGGGGGCCCTCCT
>JAALKW010000076.1:0-1553 GCA_011087865.1 Legionellaceae bacterium | reverse complement strand
TTCCATTATTTACAGCTGTATTATTTGGCTTAATCGGCATGGAAATGTCAGCCATTCATGCCGGTGAGGTCAAAAACCCTCAGCGCGATTACCCACGCGCCTTGCTGTATTCAACCATTCTGATTTTCCTTACTTTGGTGCTTGGTTCACTCGCCATTGTCATGGTTGTCCCCACTGAAACATTAAGCATGGTTTCAGGGCTAATCGACGCCTATGCCATTTTCTTTGAGGCCTATCACATGGCCTGGCTCACCCCTATTATTGCAGTCCTGATTGTACTTGGCGCTGTCAGCAGTATCTCTGCCTGGATTATTGGCCCAACCAAGGCCCTATTGGTTTCGGCGCAAGATGATTGTATGCCTAAAAAATTCATCCAAACCAATCAGCACGGTGTACCGACAAAAATTTTAATTACACAGGCAGTTATTTTTACCATTCTTACGAGTGTCTATACTTTATTTCATACGATTAATGCCGCTTATTGGATATTAAGCGCCAGCTGCTCACAAATGGCACTAATCGTGTATGTGCTTATGTTTGCTGCTGCAATCAAGCTCCGCTATAGCAAACCCAACCAACGCGGTGCTTACCGTATTCCGGGGGGCATGGTGGGTATTTGGCTCGTAGCTGGTTTAGGGATGATTTGTTGCGTGGTGACCATCTTGCTCGGGTTTATTCCCCCAGCCCAAGTACTGATTAAAAATATTTACTTATTTGAATCTTGCCTTATCGGTGGTTTAATTTTATTTACTGCTATGCCTTGGTATTTAACACGAAAAAAATAAACTCAACCGAGGCTCACTGTTTAGCTTTTAGATGCGCTTCCACTACATCCAGTGTTTTACTCAATAAACCTACAAAATCCTGCGCTAGTATCCTAATTTTTTTAGCGTTCCCTGCACGTGCTGCAAACTCTAGACGCTCAGCACTGTCCGCCAAAGGAATTGCGCCAATAGATTTAGCCGAAGACTTCAACTGATGCATGACCGAAACGATGGTCTTAAATGCTTTTTCCTTCAATGCTTTCGATACAAAAACAGATTCAAGCACCGTCTGATTATTTTTTGTTTCAGACAAAAAAATATCATACAGTTCTTTTTGAAGTCCTACATCCCCACCCGTCAATTTTTTAATATGAGCAAAATTGACTAAGCTGATATCCACTTCACTGGCGCTCAGATGATTAACCACCCCATAAAAACACACTTTATTTCGTCCTGCTTCTTTTGCTTCATATAAAGCCTCATCCGCATGCTTCACTAAAGACTCAGCATTTAAGGGCACATACAAAGGCAAGGCCGTAGCAACACCGACGCTACAGGTAATCATACGTTTCACCGAACCATGCTGTTTTTTAGCTGCTATGTTTTTACATATCCGTGCGGCTAAAATACCCGACTGATTAGGATCAACATGCGCTGAAATCGTAATAAACTCTTCACCCCCATACCGAAATGCTGTATCTCCACTGCGCATGCTACGTGAAATGCTCCCAATTATTTAATCGTTATAATAAGATTAATTTTTGGAGGGTATTATGAGTAGAAAACAAT
>JAALKW010000010.1:29318-30293 GCA_011087865.1 Legionellaceae bacterium | reverse complement strand
CCCACGAAAGACACATACGTTCAATCGTCATGGTTAAAATAATCACCGTAAACAATGCACCCGACAGCCCCGCCGTTAAATTTAAACTTTGGCTGACCACACTAATAAACAACATCAACAAAATCACAACCGTTAAAATAACAGCCAACCGAGGCACCAACAACAACCGCAGTTCATCCAAATAAAAACGTATCAATAAGCCAAAAGAGACGATCAGTGTAAATAAAACCATACCCCATATCACTTGTGTTTCACGAAACGCGAGCGCAATTAAAACGGGCATAAACGTCCCAAATGTCCTGAGCCCCACAAAGTTACGAAGCAATAAAATAATAAAAGCACCGATAGGAATCATCAGCAATACTTTATAGGTTTCTTGCAGGCTAACGGGTAATGCAAGCAGCGAAAAACGCATGAGCTTAGATTCTGCTTGTAAACCCCGTGTTTTAGCCGCACTCAAGGCATTCATTGGTGTCGGTGATACCGTCAAACTAAATTGTGCATTTTTTCCACCCATTACATCCAATAAGGCATTTGCGCCATACTGCCAAACTAAAAAATGCTTTGGTAAACCAAGCACCCCTGTTTCTGGGTTAAGGTAAAGCCAAGACTGCCCGTTATGCACAGCTAAAAACCACTTGGCTTCCGCTTTATTGTCTTGTTTCAAATAAAAGCCTTGCACGGGCAATGCTTCTATTTTTGCTTGATTTAATACTTGCACAACCGCTTGAACCACTGCTTTTTCACTATAATTGCCTTCTAATAGCAACTTTGCATTACCACTTTGTGTATTAATTTCTTGAATCGTACTTTGTGCAAAGGTTTGAATATCAGCAGATGACTGACGCGCATGAGCAATAATAGCATCAACAGCCGCTTGTTGATTGTCCGGTAAGGGTTGGGCTTTAAAATAAGTCGGCTTTCGTGATAGCCCTGCTTGCTTATCTGCCTAAAGAAAAATCCTTCGATAATACA
>JAALKW010000010.1:23413-29308 GCA_011087865.1 Legionellaceae bacterium | reverse complement strand
AGCTATTAATCGTTTTGGTTTCCGTAAACGGTACGTCAAATACAAAAGAGCGATACATAAACAAACCAATACCCAGTATCAACAAAAAAATAATAATGCCATACAGATGCTGTGTGCGTGATTTCATTCTGCCATCACTTTGTGTTGATGCTGTAAAGTAAATTTTTGTGCGGGATCAATCACACCGTTGAAGGCAACCAACGCTTCTCGTCCTAATAACAGTGGATAAGTAAACCGTTTACGATTAGCAAGATTAACACGTATGGTTCGTGTTTCATGCCCCAGCTGAATAGGCATACTCACCACCGGACGTTTTATATATGCTTTTTTAATTCGCATGCCTGCAATTTCTCCCGATCGTGCTTTAATACTCACGTCACCGACATATGCACAAGTAAATAGCACATCGCCAGCTTTTGTAGGGACAATAAATTTTAAAAAAGGCTTACCGTTAATATCAACATGTCGAATACGCTTTGCATTCAGTGACGCAGATTTAGCCCCTGTATCCAGTTTTGCTTTTAGCGTTAATTGCTTATCTAACAAGACCGCACGCTCGAGATAACCATAGGTGAATTTTGAATGTCCTAATGCTTGACCAATAAATACTGTACCTAACAAGAAAAACAGCACCCGGAAAAACATAATGGCCCCTCAAGCAACCTAAATGAAAGTAATCTTATCAGATTTAAAGATTAAAATAACCCCTGCGATTGCTCAAAAACCCGAGTTTATGATAAGCTCAAACCGGTTGAAATATACCCCGCGGACCACTGAGTTACCCATACTTTTTCGCGGATAATACTAAATATTATTAAATATAAAATTTGAATACCTAGGATATAATAACTATGAACATACTAACACGTATCACCCAAGCACTTTGTCGTTGCTTTTCATCATCAAAAAAAGGACAACAACAAGGCGTGATTAAATTTTTTGACCGAAAAAAACGCTTTGGTTTTATTATTGCCGGACATCAAGAATATTTTTTCCATGCCAGTGCTGCACGGCCTGAAGATGTAAGAAACTTAAGAGATGGGGCACATGTTAAATTTGAGCTCATTCAAGGCAAAAAAGGACCGCAAGCTGACTGTATTGAAATCACGTAATTTATTTTTTACAATTCATTATTTGCGAACCATATGGAATGGAATACATGTCTTCAGAGCAAGTTAAAGACACGATTTTAAACTTACAGGCAAAATTAAACACGCAGGTGCTCGGACAAGAAAGGCTGATATCACGTCTTTTAATTGCCTTACTGGCAGATGGGCACCTTTTAGTTGAAGGTGCACCGGGTCTTGCCAAAACACGTGCCGTTAAAGCACTCGCAGCAGGCATTGAAGGTGATTTTCACCGCATTCAATTTACCCCTGATTTGCTACCTGGCGACCTAACAGGAACTGATGTCTATCGTCCTGAAGATGGCTCATTTGTATTTCAGCCAGGCCCCTTACTCCATCCTTTAATTTTAGCAGACGAAATCAATCGCGCACCCGCTAAAGTACAGTCTGCATTGCTTGAAGCAATGGCTGAACGCCAAATTACGATTGGCGGCACAACTTACCCTTTACCTGAGCTTTTTTTAGTGATGGCGACTCAAAATCCCATCGAACAAGAAGGCACCTATCCTCTGCCCGAAGCACAACTTGATCGCTTTCTCATGTATGTCAAAATTGATTACCCAGATGCGGCGACTGAACACCAAATTTTAATGCTCACACGAGATGAAGCAAAAACAAGCACTTCTTCCACAGAAAAATCAACTCAAAATACCCTACCCCCCGTGCCTCAAAAAATACTCTTCAAAGCACGCCAAGAAGTATTAAACGTACACACCAGTGACGCTTTAGCCACTTACCTCGTTGAACTCGTCGTGGCTACCCGAGACCCGCGCCGCTACAGTGACGACTTAGCCCGCTGGCTTCGCTTTGGTGCAAGCCCACGCGCAACCATAGCGCTTGACCGCTGTTCAAAGGCACATGCTTGGCTAAACGGACGCGACTATGTCACTCCTGAAGATATTCATGTCGTTGCACATGATGTGCTAAGGCATCGCATTATTTTAACGTTTGAAGCAGAAGCTGAAGGCATTCACTCAGATAAATTTCTGGATAAATTACTTCAAATGGTCGCCCTCCCTTAAATTAAGGCGCTCACGCTATGTCTATGCAGCAAGGTACCATTGCAACACTTCCCGAACTACTGGCTTTAAGAAACCAGGTGCAAAGCAAACGAAATGCTGCCCGTACAACGGCATCACACATAGGACACCGGGACACGCGCTTACGTGGGCGCGGCATGGACTTTGCAGAAGTAAGAAACTATCAAGCAGGAGACGAGATTCGTCATATGGAATGGCGCTCAACCGCACGCACCGGACGCCCTCACATTAAACTGTATCAGGAAGAACGAGAACGCCCCGTCGTGCTATTCGTTGATTTTAATCCTTCCATGCATTTTGGCACACAGGGTGCGTTCAAGTCGGTACTTGCAGCAAAACTTGCTGCTTTACTCGGCTGGATTGCAATATCTGAAGGCGATCGTGTCGGTCGTTTTTTATACTCTGGCATACAACAGGATGCACGTATGCCAGAAAGTCGTCACAAAGGCGTACTCCCTCTACTTCAAAGCCTCTCTGATTATACCGCCTCACAGCATTATGCGCCTGATGTCACACCAACCCCACTTAATCAGGCTTTACTCAACCTAAAAACCGTTTTAAAACCCGGTAGTTTGCTGATATTAATCAGCGATTTTTATTCTCTGAATGAAGCTTCAGAGCCTTTATTAAGACGTATTAAAAAACATAATGACATCATTGCCTATCATATTATCGATCCCATTGAACTCACAGCGCCCAAAGCAGGCCTTTACCCGATTACCAATGGTACCCAAACAAGCTATTTAGATCTCAGACGAAAAAAAGCAAGAAACAGTTATTCCAACACAGTTGCAACACGAAATGAAAACATTGAAGCCTGTTTTAAACGATTGAATAGCGCATATTTTTCACTCACAACAGCAACTGATTGGATAACCTTAGCCCATCAAAGTTTTCCAAGGAGCAGACATGCCTGATATAAATCCTTTGGCAAACTTGCGTGACATTCACCTGCCGCATGCTGTTAGTATTTGGCCGCTTGGGCCTGGTTATTGCGGCTTGATTGGACTAGTTATTATATGCATTCTGGTTTATATCAAATATAGAAAAAAACAAGCCTATGCAGCACCCAAAAAAGAAGCCCTTCTGAAGCTCATGCGCATTGAAACTGATTACACACAAAAAACAAATACCGCATCTACTGCTGCGGCCATTACGGTTTTACTCAAACAAATCGCATTGGTTTATCATCCACGCATTGATGTTGCCAGTTTACATGGACAAAAATGGTTGTTATTTTTACAAGATACAAGCCATGGTATTGATTTTAACGCCATCCAAACCAGCTTGCTCAGCACCCCTTTTAATCCTGATGCCACCGAAGACCTCATGCCATTATTAACAGCTACACGTGAGTGGATTAAACAACGGAGCAAACGATGTTTGAACTAGCCAGCCCTTTTGCTCTTCTTATGCTGCCACTGCCTTTACTCATTTGGCTGTGTCTACCTCGTGCTAAAAAAACACATCAAAATCCACTTAAAATTCCTTTTTTTGATAGCATTGTACCTTTGAACGCACAGGCTAAACCCACTCAAACCAGCCCGTTTCTTTGGTTTTATCTTATCTTTGGACTCACCGTATTTGCAGCGGCAGGTCCACGTTGGATAGGTGTACCACTACCGCTCAAGCATGAAGGACATAACATGATGTTAGTGTTGGATATTTCCGGCAGCATGGAGATTCGAGACCGCATTCAATACGGTCGCCCCACAACCCGACTTCAAATCGTTAAACAAGCAGCAGAGGACTTTGTAAAACGCCGTGGCGACTCACACATTGGCCTTATTTTATTTGGCTCTCGTGCCTACTTACAAACCCCGCTTACTAAAGATCACGCGACTGTTTTAATGCGTCTCAATGATGCAACTGTTGGGCTTGCTGGTAAAACAACTTCCATCGGTGATGCTTTGGGTCTTGCTGTAAAACACATGCAACATGTACCTACAAAAGGTCGGGTTGTCATTTTACTGACTGATGGCGCCAATAATTCGGGTATGATGCAACCTTTAAAAGCAGCAGAGCTCGCCAAGCAGTCTGATATTAAAGTCTATACGATTGGACTCAGTGGTCATTCAGGTATCCCAATGTTTGGCAATATGCCAGCCTCTGTTGATGATTTAGATGAGCAAACCCTAAAAACCATTGCAAATATGACCGATGGTAAATATTTTCATGCAACAGACAAGCGCTCTCTTGAGCAAATTTATCAACTCATTAACCAATTAGAAACCGTCACACACGACAACACGAGCATTCGCCCAGAGAAAACCTACTATCCCGATCCTCTGTCCATTGCATTTTGCTGTCTGATGCTGCTACTCGGATACATCGCATTTAAAGGTAGACGCACATGAATTATCCATTACACTTTTTAAGGCCCGCTTGGTTCTTTGCTCTCATTCCACTGATTTTATTGGCCTATGTTCTTTTACGCCAAAAAATACTCTCCCATGCCTGGAAAGCCGTCTGCGATCGACATCTTTTACCCCATCTTATTCAAACCGAAGGGCTCGGTGCCCAAAAACGTGCACTGCTTTATTTATTTTGTGCTGCATTTTTCATGCTTTTAAGCCTGACGGGTCCCACTTGGAAAAAATTACCAACACCCACTTATCATGCTGTTCATCCTCGATTGATTCTCATGGACTTATCTTCTGAGATGCTCACAACAGATATTAAGCCAAACCGACTGACACGTTCAAAATTCAAACTACATGATTTATTTCAATATCAAAACAAAGGCCAGTTTGGCCTGATTGTTTATACAGAAGAACCTTTTGTTGTTTCACCCCTAACAGTGGATGCACAAACGATTGATGCGCTTATCAATCAACTTGAACCGAGTATCATGCCTATAGGCGGTAACAACCTCATGGCAGCACTCAAAGAAGGTAAACAACTCATACAGCAATCAGGTTCACCATATGGCGATTTACTCGTACTAACGGGCACACCGCCGTCAAAAGCTGCTATCCATATGGCGAAGAAACTCTCAGAGACACAGATTCACACCTCTATTCTTGCGCTAACCGCATCAAAACAACCTTCGTCTGCTTTTAAAGCTTTTGCAAAAGCGGGTGGTGGAGAAAATATTACATTTTCTCATACAGAAAAAGATATTCAACAATGGCTTACTTCTGGATCTTATGAGGAAGTCATGCAAGAAAATATTAACAATACAGTCCCTGTTTGGCGTGATGATGGCCGCTGGTTTTTAATTCCTGCAATGATATGCCTTCTGCCTGTTTTTCGACGTGCTTGGCTCATGAGGCTATCAATATGATGCGTTTTTACTGTGCTTTATTATGCTTTTTTGTCTCTATGACGCCTGCTTATGCTTTTAGTTTTTACACTTTATTTGAAAACAACAATCAGCGTGCATCTCGTCTCATGGCAGAAAAAAAATATGCCGACGCTGAAAAAAACTTCTCTCGTCCTGATTGGCAAGCTGTTGCTGCCTATCGAGGAAACAATTACACGCACGCTGCAGAGCAGTTTAAACAACTAGACGGTGAGCTTGGTTTTTATAATCAAGGCAATGCGCTCGCTTATCTTGGAAAATATCAAGAAGCCATCGCAGCCTATGATAAAACGCTGAAAATAAACCCTAACCATCAAGATGCAAAATATAATCGGGATTTATTGAAAAAAATGCAAGAAGAAAATAAAAAAGATCAAGATAAAAACAAACAAGATCAAGACCAAAAGCAGCAAGATCAAGATAA
>JAALKW010000010.1:12019-23403 GCA_011087865.1 Legionellaceae bacterium | reverse complement strand
AAGATCAAGATAAAAACAAACAAGATCAAGACCAAAAGCAGCAAGATCAAGATAAAAACAAACAAGATCAAGACCAAAAGCAGCAAGATCAAGATAAAAATAAACAAGATCAAGACCAAAAGCAGCAAGCGCAAGAGCAAGCTTTACGACTCATTCCAGATGATCCAGGTGGTCTTTTACGCGAAAAATTTTCACGCGACCACTGGCGTCGCTTAAAGGCGGCACGCTCATGAAATCAGGCCTATTCACTCTAATATTCTGGCTACTCACGAGTTTTCATATCGCAAACGCATCAACACTGTCTGTACATACCGAGCCTGATTTTGTTTCACCGGGTGAAATGTTTAATCTTATTTTCGAGCTCGATGAAAATGCGCCAGCAGGGTTACCTGATTTTGGACCATTGGCTTATGATTTTTATATTCATGGCACAGCCCACAGCGCTTCTTATGTGTATGACAATGGCCAGTCTAAAGCGACCACACGTTGGAGCCTTACATTACGTGCCAAACATACCGGAAAACTGACGATTCCGGCCATTCAAATTGGAAAAGCCCGAAGTAGAGCTTTTACACTCAATCAAAACGCAGCATCAAACCAGCAAAATACCACTTCACGACAAAATACTACTAATCATATTGATCAAGCCTTATTTATTAAAACAGTGTTATCTAATAAACATCCGCGGCTCAATCAACAAGTGATTTATACTGTCAAAATTTTTCATTATTCATCTATTTTAGATGCCGCTTACCAACCCCCTAATTTAGGTGATGCACTGATTGTGCCACTCGGCAGTAATCAGCAATACCAAGTGATTGAAAAAGGTAGACCCTATTTAGTGGAAGAACAAAAATATGCTTTTTTTCCTCAAAAATTAGGCAGCCATATTATTTTCCCGCCTAAATTTCAAGCCCTTATCTATGATGATGTCCCGAGACGTGCCGAGGCGCATGGTGCTTCTGAAACACTTCAAATCAAGCCCATTTCTGATGACTTCACGCCCAGCACCTGGCTACCTGCCAAAGCGGTCTCTATTCATGAAGATTATAGCCAGTCAAACACAAAACTCAGCGAGGGCAGTACATTGACTCGCATCATTACGCTACAAGCAACCGGATTGCCAGCTGAACTACTGCCTCCTATCGAACCTAAAAAAAATAGTACTTTTAAAATGTACCCAGAAAAACCAGACACCAATAATCGTGTTATAGGTGATAACGTGGTAGGCCAAATGACGATAAAAATTAATTATTTGTTAAATCAGCCTGGCACCGTGACCATTCCCGAACAAAAAATTACTTGGTTTAACACAGAAACAAATCAAAAATCGAACGCAACGCTGCCTGCAAAAACGCTACAGATTATTGCTGATGCAAACACACAGGCTTCTCCTGCATCTCCAATTGCATTGCCTTTAAGTCCTATACAAAAACCCGTATTAGATAAAAAAAATACAGCCTTTATGCATGGCGTGGCGTTGCATATGGCATTATTTGCAACATTTTTATTGCTCAGTGTTATATTCTTTTTTTCTAATAAAACAAAAGCTCGTCCACCAAACCCCCTGAAGCCCCTCAAAAAAGCTTGTCTTGGCAATAATCCCGTCGCGGCACGTGAAGCACTTCTTGCCTGGGCACAACACATATGGCCGGATAAAAAAATATTAAATCTTGATGATATTATTCAACAAGCACCAAATGATAAATTAATACATGCACTTCAATCACTATCAGAGTCACTTTATCAGACAAAAAAAACAAGCCTTTGGCAAGGTCACATCCTCTGGCTTGCTATCCAATCCATACCCAAAAAAAGCTACCCCCCATCATCTAAGAAATCAAAAAACGTACACTTACCTCCACTTAACCCCCATTAAGTGTTTTATTTATTGACAATGAATATTAATATTCGTACACTATTTCGTTTTTTAAAATAGACTATCAAAGAGAATTTCAATGCCAAAACTACATGTTTTTCATACGCTGCCTTTCAATTTAACCCCTGGAGATGCCCCTTCCGATTTCCAAGAGGGAGATGATGTATTAACCATCGGCGCACACGCAAGAGCCAATTGCAGCCTATATTCGCTTAAAGCAAGGCCTGCATCTCCAGTAGAATATCTTGGTCTGGATAAAAACCTGAGAGCAATAGAAGTACAGCCGATATTACCGTTATATCTTGAACTAAAAGGTCAGAAGAAAATGTCCCCGAATCAAGCATTCATCGATCTTAACACCGACGAAATACTGATACACGCACGAAACAGCGGTCAGGCAATCACGGATGAAACTACCATCGCCACAATCAACGAAGCGTTTTCGGCCCGAACCAGCCCACTGTCGCCATCAAACGGACAGACATTTTTCACAAGAAGCGCTTCGTCATCCAGTCATGACAGTGACAGTACACTCGAACCTCGGGTGAATTGAGCATACATCTTAAGAGCCTACCTGCCCTAAAAAATCATTTAGACGCTTGCTCAATATACCAACCATCAAGGACTTGATGTAAAGTATCCAGTCCTTGTCGTTTTAAAGATGAAAACGTTTGCACACTAAATATGGTTTGATAATCAGCGTAATGCTTCTGTACTTTAAATAAAGTATTCTGTGCCTGGCTACGACTGATTTTATCAGCTTTTGTTAATAACACATGTATCGGCAATTGACGCGAAAGTGCCCAATCAACCATAGACTCATCAAGTGGCGTTAATGGATGTCTGATATCCATCAAAACAACCAGGCCTTTTAAACTTTTTCTTACTTCAAAATAATGCGCTAAATGTCTTTGCCATTCCAGCTGCATAGCACGTGATACTTTTGCATACCCATAGCCTGGCAAATCAACCAAGCGATGTAACTCATCTTGTAGCGTAAAACAGTTCATGAGACGCGTCCGTCCCGGTGTTTTACTGGTTCTTGCAAGCTGCTTGATACCCGTTAAACAATTAATTGCACTGGATTTACCCGCATTAGAGCGCCCGGCAAATGCAACTTCTGCCCCCGTATCCTCTGGTAATTGGCTCACCTTTGCAGCACTTGTTAAAAACGTTGCTTCTGTATAAATCATTTCCTATACCCATGACTTTAAAAATAATGTATTATAGTACGGCTATTTGCCTTGAGAAACATCATGCGCGTCACAAAAATTTGTCTTATTTTATGTCTTTGGCAATCTATTTGCTATGCATCCGGAAATAATTTAGTCCATCAGGCTATCTCGTCACCTTGTGCCACATGCCATGGTCCAAACGGACAAAGTCTAAACCCCGCTTGGCCTCACCTTGCAGGCCAACAAACGGATTACTTAAAAAAACAACTCTTAGATTTAAAAACAGGAAAAAATCGACACGCAGATGAGGCCATGCTGCCGTTTATTTTAAATTTAACATCTGAAGACATTAGAAACCTAGCTGATTTTTACTCAAAACAACCCCGCCCAACCGGCAGCCACCACTTCCGCCGAAAAAATAAACAGGGAGAAATATTATATCGCTCAGGAAACCCTGATAAAAATATTCTACCCTGTGTTGCCTGCCATGGTATTGACGCAAAAGGCAATGGCTTGCCGGGGTTCCCTGCATTAAGAGGGCAACAAATTAACTATATTAAGCATCAATTAGAAGCGTTTAAGTCTGGCGCACGTCAGAACGATCCAAGCCATACCATGCAACGTATTACAGAAAACATGAGTGCTGATGATATTCACGCGCTTGCGTATTATCTAGCAAGTTTATCTAAATAAACCTAGCTGCCTTCAAGACCCAATTCAGAGACTTGACGTAAGCCGCGCGGTAATAAATTTCCACGTCGTCCACGAACACCTATATATGATGCCCAGTCAGCTGGCTTTAATGTAAAGTGTCGTTTGCCTGCAAATACAGTTAGTGCATTATCCGCGGTTAAAGCCTGTACATCTACCACACGCTCATCACCGGTTAATTGCATCAGCTTATTGCCTTTGCCGCGCAATAACTCTGGCAAGTCTACCAAAGGAAAAATAAGCAAGTGCCCCGTACTGCTCACACAGGCAACGTGCGCTGCAGCATCAGACACAATCACGCGTGGCGGTAAAACGGCTCCTTTGGCAGGTAGTTTTAAGCACGCGCGTCCGTTGCGGCTTTTAACATATAAGTCTTTTATCTGCGTCACAAACCCATAACCTAAATCACTGGCTAAAATCACTCGTTTCGCTGATTCTGCTGCCAACAAAGCAACAAACGTTGCACCGTCTGATGGATTTAACTTGCCTGTCAGTGGCTCGCCTTGGCCACGTGCTGACGGCAACGTATGTACGGGCAAACTATAAGCTTTGCCTTCTGTGTCTAAAAAGATAACTTGTTGATTGCTACGCACAGACACTTGTGCTTGAAACGCATCCCCGGCTTTATAATTAAGTGCTTTCCCATCGGCATCAAACCCTTTGGCTGCACGAATCCAACCTTTTTCAGACAACACAACGGTCATGGGTTCATTGGGTAAAATATCGGTTTGCTTTAAAGCTTGTGACTCAAGACGCTCTACAATCGGTGAACGCCGCGCGTCACCAAATTGCTCTCTATCTGATGCAATTTCCTTTTTAACTAAAGTCCGTAAGCGCCGCTCACTACTTAAAATGCCTTCTAATTTATCACGCTCACGTGCTAGTTCATCACGTTCTGCTGTTAGTTTTTGTTCTTCTAATTTAGCTAAATGTCGTAATTTAATTTCTAAGATTGCATCGGCTTGTCGCTCACTCAAATTAAAGCGCGCCATTAAGTCTTGTTTTGGTTCGTCAGACTCTCGAATAATGGCAATCACTTCATCTAAATTTAAATATGCAATTAACAAACCTTCCAGCACATGTAATCTATCCAAAACTTGATCAAGACGATGTTGTAAGCGCTTGCGGACCGTTTCAATCCGGAAACTTAACCATTCGTTTAAAATCGTTATTAAATTTTTAACACGTGGCATGCCATCCAAGCCAATCATATTAAAATTAACACGGTAGCTGCGCTCTAAATCCGTTGTTGCGAACAAATGGGACATCATACTTTTAATATCCACTCGATTTGATCGCGGTATAATCACCAATCGTGTCGGATGCTCATGATCAGATTCATCTCGCAAATCATCCACCATCGGTAGTTTTTTCTGCTGCATCTGAGCGGCTATTTGTTCAATAATTTTAGCGCCCGATACTTGATACGGCAGTGCAGTAATCACCACCTGAGTCTCTTCTCGCGTATAAACAGCTCGCATTTTGACCGACCCTGTCCCTTCCGCATAGAGCTTATGTAGTGCTGCTTTGGGTGTGATAATTTCTGCTTCCGTTGGAAAATCAGGGCCTTGTATAATATGAAGTAAATCTTCTAGTGCTGCTTTAGGTGTTTCAAGCAAGTGAATACAAGCATTCGCGACTTCAACTAAATTATGCGGCAAAATATCTGATGACATACCCACAGCTATCCCTGTCGCACCGTTTAATAAAACATTCGGTAAGCGCGCAGGCAATAAAGCCGGCTCTTTCAATGTGGCATCAAAATTGTCTAACCACGAAACAGTGCCTTGTCTTAATTCAGAGAGTAATACTTCTGCATACTGAGACAAACGAGCCTCTGTGTACCGCATCGCAGCAAATGATTTAGGATCGTCCGGTGATCCCCAGTTACCCTGGCCATCAACAAATGGATAACGATATGAAAAAGGCTGTGCCATTAATACCATGGCCTCATAACACGCCAAATCACCATGAGGGTGAAATTTACCTAAAACATCCCCAACCGTTCGAGCTGACTTTTTATGTTTAGAGGCAGCTTTTAAGCCAAGTTCTGACATTGCATAAATAATACGTCGCTGCACGGGCTTAAACCCATCGGCTAAATGTGGCAGGGCGCGATCGAGAATGACATACATCGAATAATCAAGATACGCTTTTTCAGTAAAAGCGGTCAGTGGTTTTTGTTCTGTTAAAATGGTCATAAGAACTCAGGTTGGCTGGCATTTGGGGAAGTTGGAACGACTCTAATTTTAATAGATCCTCCTATTCGTTGTCTACTCCTGCAGCATAAGTTATTAACATTCGCTTTAAAGGCGATACTTGATTTAAAATCCGCATCCCCATACCCCGAATAAATTGAACCGGTGCCACAGACCATCCAAACACAGATTTAATACTCTGCATGAGCATAATCACAAACCAAACGGCATGCTTTCGCTCACGCTGATAAGCAGCTAACATTCGAGACGAGTAGGGTTTGCTTCCTTCGGCGTCTAATAATTTCATCCAAGCCTTTAAATCTGCTAACCCGACATTAAGGCCTAAACCCGCTAAGGGATGAATGGTATGTGCTGCATCTCCGAGCAACATCCATGATGCGCCTGTATACTGTTCAACATGACGCATCCGTAATGGAAACGACACGCGTTGACTCAACAGCCTAACCTGACCAAGCTTTCCTGAAAAAGCTTTGTCTAACGCCGCTTCAAAAGCCACTTGATCAAGCTGCATCAAGGCTTTTATTTTCTCTGGCGGGTGTGACCATACAATAGAACATTGATGCGCATGACTTAAAGGCAAAAAAGCCAATGGCCCATCTGAAGAAAATATTTGATACGCTATTTTTTGATGCGGCTTTTCTGTTTGAACCGTTGCGACTAAAGCATCATGATGATAAGACCATGACGTGACCGGCACGTTTAATAAGTCTCGCGTCTTTGAGTTTGCACCATCAGCAATCATAGAAAATCTTGCCTCCCAAACACGTTTATCTTCCGTGACCAATCGCATGCCGTTTTCTGTTTCTATGCAATCTAACACCCGCGCATCAGATATTAATCGAACCCCTAAAGCTTCAGCACGCTGTAATAAGGCGACTCGAAGCACAGACTCCTCAATAATATATCCAAGTGAAGCAGAAGCTAAGTCACGTGCCTGAAATGCAATTTCAGCATGATTTGTCGCGTCCCAAATGTGCATGCCCTGATAAGGGGAAAGTGCTGCTTCAGGCACTAAATCCCAAATACCTAAGGTTTTAAATAATTGCTCGGAGGCAGTATTAATCGCATAAACACGTGCATTTTTTTTAAGTTGAACTATCTCTAATTGACCGGCATCTAAAACAACAACAGAAAAACCACGTATTGCCATCGCAACAGCCGACGCAAGCCCAACAACTCCCCCTCCAACCACTAATACATCTGTCTGCGCTGACATCAAGAAACCTTTTGATTTTGATTTTTATTTTGATTCAAATTAAAACTCAGTGGCACACCACACACTAAATCAGGCACCACACCGCCTAACCCTTTGGCATGTCTTAATATTACATTTTTTAAAAAAGCACTATTATCAAGCGCCAACAATCCCATCCGTCTTGCGAAACCAATACCTGGAAACCTACTTTTAAATAAAGAAACCAAAGCATCTGTTGCTGTGGTAATCACCGCTTGATCTGATTTTCTCAATTTTTGATAATATATCAATGCCTCATCCGTCAAATCATATTTAGCCGCGCATTCTGCAAGCATTGCTACATCTCGAAGCCCTAAATTGAGTCCTTGTCCCGCAACAGGGTGCAATGTATGTGCAGCATTCCCTATGAAAATAATTTTATTAGAACACACTTGTTTTGGCATCATCACTTGCTGTAATGGATAAGTTTGCCTCGATCCGACCGCGAGAAAACCACCTGTCCGATACCCAAAGGCATGCTGCAGAGCATTTAAAAATTTTTTCTCAGGCATTGCTGTTAATGCTTCCGCGTGCTGAGGCGACTGGGTCCAAACAAGCGCCATATGTGGCCCGGTTAAGGGCAATAATGCCAGTGGACCATCGGGCGTAAATCGCTCATATGCAATCTGATGATGCGCACGGGAAAGCGTTATATTCGCGGCGATTGCATGCTCTGCATAGGTTTTAACCTTTGCTGTCGCCTGACAAAGCTTTCTAACGGTTGAATGTGCTCCATCCGCTGCAATCACCCAGCGCGCCTGTACTGTTTTTTCCCCTGAATCTGTTTGAATACGTGTCAGACCTTTTGCCGCATCTAATGCTATCACGCGTGCTGGCACCCAAATATCATTTGGATTTAAACACGCTTTCAGCGCTTGATTTAACACATGCATTTCAGCCACCGCACCAAGCGATTGATCTATATCACTTGTATCATCTACATCAAGGCGCGCTTGTCCAAATCGCCCTTGCTCAGAAATATGAATGGCTTTAATCGGGGAGGCCGTTTTGTTAAGCCTTGGCCAAACATCGAGCTGCTTTAAAATTTGAATGCTCGCAGGCGATAAAGCAATGCTACGTGTTTCTAATATATCAGGCGCTTCCGTTTGCATCTCGCGTGCTTCAGCAAGACGTACGCGGTAACCAAGTGGTGCTAGCGCCAACATGAGGGCCATTCCTGTAAGACCACCCCCAACAATCAAAATATCTATTTTTTCTATTTTATTCATGACAGATAAAATGCTCTAAATCATCAGGATGCACCAAAAGTGCTTCTGTCAATTGTTCATGACCCTCTGATGTGACTAAAAGATCATCTTCACTCCGTACCCCAATCCCTCGCCATTTTTTATCAACCTTTTCGCAATCTTCCGCAATCTAAACACCCGGTTCAACTGTTAGAGCCATGCCAGGCTGCAGCAAACGCGATGTATGATTTTGTTGATAAACACCTGCATCATGGACATCCAATCCTAGCCAATGACCCGCTGAGTGCATATAAAATGCTTTGTAGGCACCCGATGCAATTAAATCATCCACGTCCCCTTTCAGAATACCTAACGCAACGAGACCTGAAGTTAATTCATCAACCACGGCTGTTTGAATACTATCCCAAGGCGCATTAGGCTTCACACAAGCCATTCCAGCTTGTTGTGCACGCCAAACCAACTCATAAATTAAACGCTGCTCGGTACTGAATTTTCCATTCAATGGATAAGTCCGTGTGATATCTGCAGCATAATGCCCCACTTCAGCTCCTGCGTCGATTAAAAGCAAATCACCTGATTTTAATGCTTGATTATTGGCAGTATAATGCAGTGTACAAGCCCGATTTCCCCCAGCAACAATCGCATCATACGCCATGTTACGACAGCCCATCTGTCCTAAAGCATAAATAAATTCCGCTTCAAGCTCGTATTCATATTTTGCTTTTGACGCCACACGCATCACGCATTTATGTGCTGCCATAGAGATGCGAGCTGCCTCTCGCATACAGTGGATTTCTTGTTTATCTTTGATGAGCCTTAACTCACCGAGGACCGGCGTGATATCTGCAAATATTTTGGGCGTATTTTGTAATCGTCCTGCTTTATTTTTTGTTGCTCGCCATGCTTTTTGCAACAAAATATCATCCTTCATGGCGTGTCCCATCGGATAATATACCGCTTGCTTATCCAATAATAATTCGGGTAAGCGCGTTGTTAATTCATGAATTGAAAATGCTGTATTCACCAAAAGCGTTTTTATTGCTGCATCTTGTCCAAGACGTGGCCCCATCCAGCGTTCAGCAACAGCATCATTAGGACGATTAAATAAAATACTTTCAGAACGCTCACCTGCCGTAATAAATAATACTGCATCCGGCTCATTAAATCCCGTCAAATAATAAAAATCACTGGCTTGCCGAAATCGATAATGGCTATCACCATTTCGTAATACTTCGGATGCTGCAGGAATCATTGCTATCGCATTCTCGGGAAGGAGCCTCGCCAATGCTTGTCTACGTGCTTGATAATCGACTGGATAATCTGCTGGATGGCTCATGCGCTCATATCACCTCTATTTATTTGTATTTAATCATAACGGATTTGCTGGTCTAACCCAAACTTGCTAGTATGCACACATGCGAAAAATGAGCCCTTTTAACCGTCTATTAGTCGAGATCGATGCAACACTTCGAACACTCGCCCCGCCGCACACTCGAGATTGTACGCGCGATAATCCTGCGCATCTAATACCTGATGCCACCCTCTCGGCTTCAGAAAAAAAACACATTGCAGGTCTTATGCGTGTCAATCATGCCGGTGAAGTTTGTGCGCAAGCACTCTATCGAGGGCAAGCCCTGACTGCGAAGCTCAAGACAGTAAGAGAGCAGATGAATCAAGCTGCCGTCGAAGAAATTGACCACCTCGCTTGGTGTGAAGCACGTTTAAATGAGCTTGACAGTTACCCCAGTGTTTTCAATGCTTTTTGGTACGCTGGCTCCTGGTTAATCGGTGCTTTTGCAGGCCTTGTTGGAGATAAATGGAGCCTTGGTTTTGTTGCAGAAACAGAACGCCAAGTCACCAAGCATCTTGAAAGCCATCTGGCTCGCCTTCCTAAAAAAGACAAAAAAACAGAGGCCATTCTTTCGCAGATGAAAACGGACGAAATGGCACATGCCGAACAAGCACTCGATGCAGGCGCCGCAGACTTGCCTTTTTTGATTCAACAGCTAATGTATGCTATATCAAAAGTATTAACGCAAAGTAGTTATCACCTCTAAACGAGGAACTGTGCCATGGAATATAGCACGCTCTTTATTATAGGTATTATAGTTCTTGCCTATGCGTTTGATTTTATTAACGGCTTTCATGATGCCGGCAACGCTATTGCAACCATTGTGACAACGGGTGTATTAACACCAAGACAAGCCGTTTTATGGGCTGCTTTTTTTAATTTCTTTGCCTTTTGTTTTTTTAATTTAATGGTTGCAAAAACAATTGGAAAAGGCATTATTGACCCAGAGATTATTAGCCCAAACCTCATTTTTTCAGCGCTCATTGGCGCAACCAGTTGGAATCTTATCACCTGGTATTTTGGTCTACCTTCCAGTTCATCTCATGCATTAATTGGCGGTTTAGCAGGCGCTGGTATTGCACATGGTGGTTTCAGTAGCTTGCAAAGCGCAGGCTTTATTAAAGTTGCTTTTGGTATTTTTATCACGCCACTCCTCGGGCTCGCTGCAGGCGCACTCATTGGTATGTTTCTTCATCAGCGTTTTAAAAATCACCAAGAAGAGCAACTGAGTCGCTGGTTTAAATACTTACAACTGACCTCCTCGGCTTTACTAAGCCTCGCGCATGGTAGCAATGACGCACAAAAAACCATGGGTATCATCACGGCTTTGCTCATGTCCGCATCTTGGCTGGAAGGGCCTTTCCATGTCCCTTTCTGGGTCGTTATTTCTTGTTATTTTATGATAAGTCTCGGCACACTTTTTGGAGGATGGCGTATTGTACATACCATGGGCTCATGCATTACACACTTAAACTCTATGCGAGGATGTGCAGCCGAGACAGGGGCTGCCGCTGTTATTTTAGCCTCAACCGAAGGCGGGATTCCTGTTTCAACCACTCAAACCGTCACAGGCTCGATAGCAGGGGTTGGCTTTTCAAATGCAAAAG
>JAALKW010000010.1:0-12009 GCA_011087865.1 Legionellaceae bacterium | reverse complement strand
TGGCGTATGGTAAAAATGATTGGCATGGCATGGCTCTTGACTATTCCTGCAGCAGGCCTTGTTTCAGCAGGCATCATGGCTTTACTTTTAATCTAAAAGTATTACGACTCTTATTAAGACTCTTTAAGCGCTAAATTTTTAGGTGCCAAGCTGCTGTTTGAACGACTAAATGCAAAATACACTATCATCCCAAGCGCCATCCAAACAATAAACCGTATCAGAGTCACCCATGGCAAATTAATCATTAAATAAACACAGCTGATAATACCCAGTATTGGTGTTAAAGGCGCACCTGGTGCTTTAAATGGCCGCTCTACATCTGGCTGTGTGTAGCGTAATACAATAACCCCCGAGCACACCACAACAAAAGCAAACAGTCTTCCTACATTAACAAGTTCTGCTAATTCGCCAATAGGCACCCAGCCTGCAATTAAACTCATCATGATGCCACAGGTCACTAAAATACGAATCGGTGTATGCGTGCGTGCATTCACTTTTGAAAAATAATGCGGCAATAAACCATCTCGAGACATCGCTAAAAATACACGGCTCAAACCATAAAAAAGCACAAGCATTACGGTTGCGAGTCCAGCAATAGCACCGACACCAACAATACCTGCGATAACAGGCTGCCCAAGTAGAAGCAGAGCATGGCTAATCGGTGATGCAACATTTAATAATTTATAAGGCACGGCCCCTGTTAAACAAGCCGCTACGATAATATAAATCACCGTACAAACAAACAATGACCCCACGATGCCAACGGGAAGATTACGTTGTGGATCAATCACCTCTTCCGCCGTTGTTGCCACTGCATCAAACCCAACATAAGCAAAGAAAATAAGTGACGCACCTTCAACCACACCAGCCCAACCAAATGGCGAAAAAGGCACCCAATTTTCTTGTTTAAACGCAAGCCCTGTCACAACCACAACCGCTGTAATCACAAGCAATTTGGTGAGTACCATGAGATGATTAAAGCGCTTACTTGATCGCATACCCAAACTTAACAAGCCTGTCAAAGCAGCAATAACAAACAACGCCATAATATTAACAACACCCCCTTCACTCGGTCCATGCAGTAATGTTTTAGGAAAATGAATCGCAAGACTTGAGAATACATCGCCTACATAAGCGCTCCATCCAACAGAAACAGCAGACACTGAAACAGTGTATTCTAGTAATAAATCCCAACCCACAATCCATGCGAGTAATTCACCAAACCCTGCATAAGCATAACCATAAGCACTCCCACATCCGCCTATCATGGCCGCAAGTTCTGCATAAGATAAGGCAGCAAAAACACATGCAAATCCCGCTAAAATATAAGAATAAATAATAGCAGGCCCTGCCTGAGTTGCGGCAACAACACCTGTTAACACAAAAATACCTGCACCAATAACAGCGCCTATTCCAAGCAAAGTTAAATCAAATCCAGATAAACAACGTTGAAGCGCTAATCCCTCTGATGAGGCACGCGGATCTTTCTTGCGAAACAGGTCCATGATAAGATAATCCCTCACTTTTTTATATCATTCTATCAACATTAACACTAAAGGGAGCTACTAAAAAACCCTTCTGTTAGGTTAACCATATTATGAGAAAAGCCCTTTTTTTGTTTTTTAGCTTACTATTCTTTCAACCATTAGATGCAAAGACCCCTCCGCACTGTAAAAAATGGCCTCTTTGGCTACAAGAAATATGTGCGCGTCCATATGAAACCTGGACTGAAGGTGATAACGAGCTTTATCTTACTGGCTATGCTTGGCATAACAGGTACTTATATCCCGAGGAAAAAAAAGGAACTTACAATGAAAACGCCTGGGGTGGTGGACTCGGCAAAGGTTTTTTTGATGAGCATGGAGACTGGCATGGCTTATATGCCTTTGCTTTTCTTGAGTCACACAGCAAAGTTGAACCAATAGCGGGTTATGCTTTTCTTAAAACACTTCATATCAACGAAACCAGTAATATGGGCCTTGGCTTCACTGTTTTCTTAACCGCACGACCTGATATCTTAAATAACGCCCCTTTCCCTGGTGCACTGCCTTGGGCCGGTATTAACTACCGAAAAATTGCATTTATCGCCACTTATATCCCTGGCTCTAAAGGCGTGGGAAACGTTTTATTCATGCTTGCAAAATACACTTTCTAAACACCTACATTATTTATCGTAATTTTCTTACATAAAAAAATAAACAGGTATGACTTGTTAAATAAATAACATGATATAATTATCTATTGGTGCCCATACATTTAATCAAAAAAAACCCACTTTGTTTTAATACTTGCTTTCCCTGCACCTATCCTTTATACTGCCCAGCAATCTCAGTGACCGCTTACCATCAATATGGAAACAACTAGCGCTGCAGCAGATTCATCCCCCGATGCTGACCTAAACCAGCAACCATTAGAAGCGCTCGTGTATTTGCTTTCAAAACCAGACTTAGGACAAGTTACACCACATAGGAGGTGGGCATGAGTTGTCGAGAAACAATTAAAAAATACGCAAAAAAAACACACAAAAACGGTGGTGTTTATATCGCTTACGGTTTCTTAGACACACTGAATTTGGCACCTAAAATGCTCGAGTTGTTTTATGAAACAACCCACGACATGAAAGACCATGCGGCCGCCACAGCAGATATGTATGATTGGTTACGCACCCCAGATGGCATTATCGCTTCAACCCTGAGCATTATTCCTCTCGCCGGTGTCTCAGCATTTGCCAACTATTTCTTCCCCAGTAAAATAGCCAGTGAAAAAGCCATTTATCGTATTTGGCAAATGATTCGCGATGCCGTCAAAGGCATAAAAAACGCTGTGCGCGGTGTAAAAAGTGGTATTAGTGCCATTCGTTTACTCACCATACAAAATTTCGCTTACCTGCTCATGCCCGTCGGTTTCTTGCTCGGCTTTATTTCTGCTGGAAATCGCATTTGGAACCGTTGCATGACCAATGCTCGTAAAGACATGCAAGATGACAATGATGCCATCATAAAAGCTTTAGACGAATGGGGCACATATGCTGAATTAGACCAGCCATTACCAGACAATGGATCAACTGGCTTACAAAAGCATCTCTATTGTTTTCGTAAAACACCCGATGGTCTTTTCTATATTCGTCCAGACGAAAACAATCTCGCAACAGCTGTCGAAATATATAGCGCCACAGCGCCTACTGTTCCAGGCTCTCAAAATCAACTACCCCCGTTACTTAACTTTTCAAGGGAAATAGAACGTAAGGGACTGACGCCTTCATTCAAATTAAGCATAGAGCAATGGCGCGAACTACTGGATAATCATCCCTGCTTAAATGATTTAGATGAAGATGAGGGGCTCTCATATGCTAAGTTAGAGCGCTCTCTACCAGGGAATACACCTGTGGACTTAAGGAACTTTTATGGCTTGCGTCAAACACCCGATGGTCTTTTTTATGTGTATCCAGATGCAGACAATAACCCGCTAATCGAACGGATTTATGCAGCTGGAGCACCTCAGTTAGCTACTTTTTTAAGGCAAATAAACAGCCTTGAGCCTCACACCAAATCACAACCAAACATAGAGCAATGGCGAGAATTACTGCTGGATAATACCTTAGACCGAGAATATGCCGACTTTCATAACGGATTAATTGACCGTAAAAACAACAACTATCAATCTGATGGACTCAAAATCAGAAGCTATATTTCAGCAAGCTACGGTGGCTTTATCGACGGTCTTTATATGTTTATGGGGCTTCTTACCATTACAGCGATGTCAGCACAAATTCTACTTACCGTTGCAGCTGTTTCTATTTTCTTCTCTGCAACCTGCATTCTAACACGTCTGCACGAAGAAAGAGATTATCAAAGAACATTGCTTATTACACAACAAAAGGCAACGCTCGCTTTAATTGAAAAAGACATCAAAATAAAAGAATCGAGACTCGAGATAGGAACCACAAGCCTCGAGATAGAAGCAGCAAAGACCGCGTTTAGAAATGAATATGACGCACTCCATGAGACGCTTCACATCTCTAAGCTTGATATTTTCTTCATGAGCCTAAGGCAGGCATTAATAGCATATACGGCTCTTGTTTGTAGTGTCTCTGCTGTTGCGCTCGTTAGTCTGTTACTTTTTTCAAGCCCATTACCTCAGATAGTGGCACTGCTCACTGTCGCACTAGGTATCGTCTTTCTGATTGGCGCTACCATCAACGCGGTCATTCAAACAAGACAATACCAAGAAGACCAAGAGCAACATTACCAAGCCAATATTGTAGCCATCGAGACAAATCAGTTCTCCGAATTGAAAATCAGTTCAACCCCTGCCTATCCTGTGTTTTGCTGGAGGGATGCTTATCGTGCATGCTTATCCAGTATCATGAAAGCCATTAAATTTATTTTCCTTACTTTTGCACTGGCTGATACAGGTGAAGTATATGACAGTCATAATCCTCTTGTCTGGCTATTACTTGCTCCCGCTACGATTATTTCTGCTCTCGTTTGGGGCGGCCGCTCATTGGCAAAAAATAGAAAAGAGCTCTTCGGTAATGAGCTGGCAGTAAAAAATATAACAAGACCTGATCCTGATCTTGATTCTAGCCGAGGCAGCATCGTCTCAAACGGCTTCTTTTCTCAATTGAATCGAGACATGACAACACCAAGCCCTGCACTTCCAGAAGCAACGAACACAGGAATGCCTTAATCATGCTGCGCCATACAACGCAGGATTTAAAGCTTTCGAATTATACATTTTAAATTGCCGATACACTCTAAAAGTTCGTGTTTCTGAGGCTACTTCTTCTAATAACATGCCCAGGCACTTTGCAAGCTGAGCCATTTGCGCGTTAATAACATCTAATTTTTGAAAACATTGCTGGCGATGCGCATCATCCACCTCTTTACGCACGGTTTGCTCTGCCATATGGTAGTGTTTTAAAGCTAAAATCGAAAGCCTATCAATCATCATGCCAGGCGTTTCTGAGTGCACCGGACATGTATCTCGGCTGGTAGGTTTTAATAATGCAATTAAATAATCATCTATTGCTTCCATGCAATCATTCCGCTTTTGATTATATCCATCAATTGCACGCTTCGCATGATACACAAAGGCATGCCCCATATCTTCACGACGGGCTTTATCTTCAGCATGCCAAAGTTGATAATTAAAGGCATGATTTTGTTCAACTACCGCTAAAAAATCAGATGTTTTTTCAGGTGCGTTCAATATCATATCAGACGCTTTCCATGCGACTATTTTTTCTTGATGCAAAGCCATAATCACTGCAATATTTATTTTTTCCTTCACAAAAGCACCTATCTCAAAATCAAAAAATTTATCCTACCATATCCTGGTTTTAATTATGCTAAAATTCTATCAAAATAGCTCGAGCAACCTAATAAGCCTCAATCTAGGAAACCGACATGCATTATTTTTTTTTACTGTTAACTTTTTTTTCCATCATCACTCATGCAGCCCCTGAAGAAATATTTCCTAGTCATTGTAAACCTTTTGTTCTGCATGGTGAGTCATCTACTTTATCGGCAGGCACGCCTCGCGTTGTCATGCTACATAATCTATCTGATTTTGATCTTTGGATAACACAACAAACAGCAAATAGCGCTGATTTAACGGGTCGCCTACAATCAAATCATTGGTCCGCTTTAGTACTTGATAAACATGCGTTTACCTTCAATTGTATCGAATCAAAACCAGGCCATGAACAAGCGGTTTCCTGCGACAAAACCCTTGCAGCATGTGAGTGGACCCCTCAAAGCCTTCCTAAAAACAAATACCCTGTTTTTTGGGCCGCTGAGGACATGACATTGCCTCCTTTAATTGCTTATCTTCAACGTCTCGGTTTTGAATTACCCCAAACGGTCTAATAGATGTTAAACTAAACATATCTTCGTCTACTGCTTAGGGCACCGTGACTAAAAAATCAAAATCCTCGCGCCATAAGCAGGATCCATTTTATCAAAGAGAGCGTGAAAAATACGCCGACCCCATTCCAAGTCGTGAGTTTATTTTAGATACGCTGAAGGCCTTGGGACGTCCTGTCAGCCAAAAAAGGCTCATCACCACGCTAAAGCTCTTGAAAACAGCAGAGCAAGAAGCACTCGGCTATCGCCTACGTGCAATGGTTCGTGATAGCCAGCTCATGCAAGACAGAAAAGGACGCTATTGCCTTCTCGATAAAATTAATTTGCAATGTGGCACAATCCAAGCACATCCAGATGGGTTTGGATTTTTTATTCCTGAGAAAGACACAAAAGACTTGCTCATACCACACCGTGAAATGCGTGGCGTGATGCATGGTGATACCGTGCTGGTTCATCAAACAGGGATTGATCGCCGCGGTCGCCCTGAGTGTAAAATTCACGAGGTCCTTACACATGCAAACCCCCGCGTTGTAGGACGTTTCTTTTCAGAAAAAGGCGTTCACTTTGTCGCACCAGATAGCAAACGCTTAACACAAGACATTGCGATTCCAATTGAGCACACAAATAATGCTAAAAACGGGCAAGTGGTACTGCTTGAAATTTTAAGCTATCCCAGTAAACACAGTGAACCTGTTGGAAAAATCATTCAAATTTTAGGCGAACACATGGCGCCGGGTATGGAAATAGAAGTAGCCATTCTCGCACATAACATTCCAACCGAATGGCCTGACGATGTACATACCTCCCTCAAAGATATTCCTGATGTTGTGCATGCATCTGATATTAAAAATCGTACAGACCTTCGTCACCTGCCATTTGTGACGATTGATGGCGAAGATGCCAAAGACTTTGATGATGCGGTATATTGCAAACCCAAACCTAAGGGTGGCTATCAACTCTATGTTGCCATTGCTGATGTCAGCCATTACGTGCCTATTGGTTCACCACTAGACAAAGAAGCCGCACACCGTGGCAATTCTGTTTATTTTCCTGAAAACGTTGTGCCGATGCTACCTGAAGTTTTATCAAACGGCATTTGTTCGTTAAAACCTAAAGTCGATAGGCTTTGTATGGTCATGGAGATGGCCATAACGCCTGAAGGTAAAATTCAACGCTCACGTGTTTATCGTGGCGTCATTCATTCAAATGCTCGCCTTACTTATACACAAGTTGCCGACTGGTTAAAAGCCGGTACGTGTGATTTAGATAATCAAGCGCTTATTCTTCCTGCCTTACAAAACCTATATGCCCTCTATCACGTACTACTGAAAACACGAAAAGCACGTGGTGCTATGGATTTTAATACCACTGAAACACGTATTATTTTTGATGAAAATCGAAAAATTCAACGTATTATTCCTGTTATTCGAAACGATGCTCATCGTTTAATTGAAGAATGTATGCTGGCTGCAAACGTTGCAACAGCGCGCTTTCTCGAAAAAGAAGAAATCCCAACGCTTTATCGTGTTCATCCTGCACCCGCTGACGACAAACTTGAAGCCTTAAGGCTTTTCTTGGGCGAGTTTGGTTTGAACTTAGGTGGCGGAAAAAAACCAACGCCAAAAGACTTTCAAAACACCCTCATCTCAGTCGGTGATAAACCTGAAAGACATTTAATTGAAACCGTCATGCTTCGATCGCTTAAACAAGCACAATACATCGAAGCCAATGGCGGACACTTTGGCCTTGCTTATCCGGCTTATACTCACTTTACCTCACCGATTCGTCGTTATCCTGATTTACTGATTCACCGAGCCATCGGTCATCTACTCGATCATCAATCGCCTGAAGGCTTTGCATACGATGACAAAGAAATGAGTCGTCTCGGAAAACATAGCTCATCAACGGAAAGACGTGCTGATGAAGCCACACGCGAAGTCACAGCATGGCTGAAATGTGAATACATGCAAGATAAAATTGGACAAACCTTTGAAGGAAAGATTGCAGGCGTCACAGGGTTTGGCGTTTTTGTTGAGCTCAATGATATTTATGTAGAAGGCTTGGTTCATATTACATCGCTAAACAACGACTACTATGCATTTGATGCCGTTAAACATCGCTTAGTCGGCGAGCGCACAGGGCACAGCTACCGCTTAGGTGATCCAATGACTGTACTCGTTGCACGTGTTGATTTGGATGAACGAAAAATAGATTTTGAACCTGTTTTGGAAAAAACATTAACACCACAATTAGATGAGAAAAAAAATGGCTGAACATTTGGTGTATGGCCTTCACCCGGTCCGCGCATTACTGAACAACCCTTTAAGGCAAACCTATAAGCTCTATGCGAGCAACAGCCGAAAAGACAAACGCCTAGAAGCAGTCCTTAATATTGCACGCGAGGCAAATATCCCTGTTGAATTACAAACACCTGAAACCTTAAAGCAACGCTTTGGCCATATGCCGCACCAAGGCCTTATTGCAGGAGCAGAGCCACTTAAAGCTTATATAGAAGCAGACTTACCTGCGTTATTGGAAGCTGCCGAAAAACCTGTTTTGATTTTAATTTTAGATGGTATTACCGATCCACATAACTTAGGTGCCTGTCTACGTAGCGCAGACGCAACAGGGGTTAATTTTGTCATTGCCCCCAAAGATAATAGCGCTGATATTACGCCTGTGGTTAGTAAAGTGGCATCTGGCGCCGCTGAATCGATTCCTTTTATTCGTGTAACGAATTTAGCCCGCAGCATTAAAACACTGCAAGCACATGGTATTTGGGTGTATGGCGCAGCAGGAGAAGCCACGCAGTCTATTTATGAGTTAGCACTCGACAGTAAAAACACATCTATCGCGCTCGTCATGGGAGCAGAAGGCCCAGGACTTCGCCGCTTAACGCGGGACGTTTGTGACGGGCTATTCTCACTGCCAATGCATGGACAAGTATCCAGCTTAAACGTCTCTGTTGCTACGGGCGTTTGCTTATATGAAGCCCTTAGACAACGTCTGGCCTAATATTAAAATTAAGCCGCTATAAAACGTTCAAAAGTGCGAATAAACCGCCTGATTAGCTCATCCAATTCATCATCGGTCATAATCAATGGCGGTAATAATCGTATCACTTTTTCAGCGGTGACATTAAACAATATCCCCTCTTCGAGACCAATTAAACGCATGTTTGCTGCAGGCCTATCTAGCTCAACCCCAAGCATTAAACCCTTCCCTCGAATACTGCAAACATTGGGATGATCACCTAATTTTTCCATCAACGCTTGCTTTAGTTTTAAGCCGAGCGCTCCTGCACGCGCACATAAATTATCACGCACAATGACATCCAGCACTGTTTGTGCTGTCGCACAAGCTAAAGGATTGCCGCCAAACGTTGAACCATGACTGCCCGGTTTAAATAAGCCTAGCGCACGTGCTGCCATTAAACACACACCAATTGGCACACCGTTACCCAAACCTTTTGCTGTGGTTAAAATATCAGGGGTAATGCCCATCCCAAGTGAAGTAAATAGCTCTCCGGTTCGCCCGTTCCCCGTTTGTACTTCATCCATAATCAAAAGCCAATCATTTTGCTCACAAATTTTTGCGACCGCATGAAGATAAGCTTCATCACCAACAATCAGTCCACCTTCACCTTGAATAGGCTCTAACATCACAGCCACAATGTCTGACCGATTTGCTGCAATGGTTTTGATGGCTTCAATATTATTATAAGGCGCACGCACAAATCCTGGCACCAGTGGCTCAAAGCCAGCCTGATGTTTTCTACCACCGGTTGCCGTTAGCGTTGCCAATGAGCGCCCATGAAACGCGCCTTCCATAACAATAATGGATGGCGTCTCAATGCCTTTTGCATGGCCATATAAACGGGTGAGTTTAATGGCTGTTTCATTGGCCTCAGAGCCTGAATTACAGAAAAACATTTCCGGCATATCCGTTAATGCCGTTAGTTTTTTCGCCAGCGCCTCTTCTTCTAAAATATGATATGCGTTTGAAGTGTGTAATAATTTTGCTGCTTGCGCTTGAATGGTTTTCGTCACATCAGGATGCGCATGACCCAAACCACACACAGCAATGCCACTTAAGCCATCCAGATACGCTTTCCCGGCTTCATCATATAACCAAACCCCTTCACCATGCGTAAAAGCAACCGGCAAAGGATTATACGTTGTTGTCAGTGCCATCCATCCGTCCTTATCCGCCAAATTGTTCGCTCACAAAATCCCAATGTACCAGTGACCAAAAAGCTTGTAAGTAATTAGGGCGGCTATTACGATAATCAATATAATATGCGTGTTCCCATACATCACAGGTTAAAAGTGGCTTTAAGCCTGAAGTCATTGGATTATCTGCATTACTCGTACTCATGATTCGTAATTTTCCTGCTTCATCCCGAACTAACCACGCCCAACCGGATCCAAATGTTTTAATCGCCGCATCCGTAAATTGTGCTTTAAAATCAGCAAAAGAACCAAATGCTTCTTGAATTGCTGTCAGTAACGAACCTCTTGGCTCAGCATAACTATCAGGTGTTAGGCACTGCCAAAAAAAACTATGATTCCAAACTTGTGCCGCATTATTAAAAATACCACCGGATGCTTGTTTAATAATATCTTCTAGTGTCATGCCTGCAAAATCAGTATCTGGCACCAAATTATTTAAGTTAGTCACATAGGTTTGATGATGCTTCCCGTAATGATATTCAAGTGTCTCTTGTGACATATGTGGGGCCAGTGCATCCATTGCATAAGGCAGAGCCGGCAGGGTAAACGTCATGATTTTCTCCTCAATACAGGGGTTTGGTTTTATTGTATTTTAATCTGCGTATAGTGTATCAAGATTCCCGTATACCCACCATCAAATTCCTGATACCTTAATTAACATAAACAATATGAATAAAAATAAGCTAAAAACAAAATGGTTCACTGGGTCGCCTCCCCAACCAAGTGCATCAATCCTGTTGCCTATATTACAAACGGTAGTACCCGCACCGTTTTGCAATGTCCTATCGCGACATCAGGTGGCGCCCTGTCTAACTACATCTCAACCGGCTCGAGCTTTTCATTTCCTTTAGGCATCGCCTTCAACAACGGATTTGCCTATATTGTGAATAACCCCGCAGCTACCGCGAATGATACTATTTCAAAATGCACGGTCGGCGCAAATGGCGACCTAGACCCCTGCGCCATAGACGAAACAGGATTTTCAAACCCCTTTGCAATAGTTATTTTTTAAATCTTATTCTTTTTGCTACGCTTACAAAAAACTTTCCCATGGATTTAGCATTTCAATGGCGGTTTGAATGAAATCTTTTGTGTTTCGTGTGACGAGTGTCAGATTACGAACGTAAGCAGTTGCAGCGATTAGTCCGTCTATAGCTGGTAACGTATGTCCCTTTTTTTTACTTTGAAAACGACCCCACATATCAGCTACTTTGCTATCAATACTCAAGATACGCCCTTCAAAATATGCGGGTAATTCAACCTCTAACCAGTGAGATATTTCTTCCTGTCGTTCAGTATTCTGAATTCCAGAGACCCCTTTCCTAATTTCGCCAAGCGCAATAACACTAATATATAGTTTTTCATTGTCAACGGTATCGACCCATTTTAGAACCGATTTATTAGGTTTTTTTTTAACCAGCTCAGATATAATATTAGTGTCAAGCAAATAACTCATAGCTCAATATCTCTCATATCGTTTTTATCACGTTCTAATTCAATATCTATACCCGCTAAAGGTGACTGTCTTAAAAAAGATGCTAGCTTTTGTTTAGGTTTATTGAGTTTTTCATACTGCTTTGTAGATAAAACTACGACTGTAGGTCTGCCTCTTAATGTGATTTCTTGAGGTGCTCCAGAGGAGGCTTTTTTTACTAATTCGCTCAGATGAGCTTTAGCATCTTGTAATTGCCAAGTATTCAAAACATATCTCCGTCTAGTCTGACTAGTTATATTGTAAGCTTAGAATAAATGTTTCGCAACTGATTCTGTCACGAGCATTACTCAATGCAACAAACAGCGACAAGCCCCTTTTCAATCGCCATCTTTTAAATCTTATTCTTTTTGCTACGCTTATAATATAGCGCCACCCGTTAATGCTCGGACATAGTGATTCTGGTATGATGTCTGTT
>JAALKW010000075.1:294-5934 GCA_011087865.1 Legionellaceae bacterium | reverse complement strand
CCCCCCCGACCCGAACCCGCGCCCCGCCCCCCTTTGGAGGAAGACGACACACCAAGTTTTGGTGTTGGACCCGAAACGTTAGGCGGTCTCGGCGACTTTACTGCCGAAATTGACATACAATTATTGATAAACGCACCTGACACTGATTCTATGGATTTAGGCTAAAAAAAAGGTGTGCGTTTGTTTGCAAATTTAATATATCTCGTTCTATTTATACAATCTACTCATTAATTTTACTATTCAAATATTATAATGGAAACTGCAAGAGCTGCTCCATCCGAATTAAATTATTCTCCCAATCAAGTGCCGCTAGCGATTCCTTCAGAAGCCAGCCGTCAGGAATTTTTACCGTCTAATAATGGCACATTTAAATATGGTAATTCGCAAACAATTGATATTTCAATTAACGGTGATTTCTTTCTTGATTGTAGCCAGTCATATTTACAGGCAACAATTACAAATTTATCCACAACAGGCCCTCTGTGTCTCGAATTTGGCCCTTCATGGATTCGAAAATTAGAGATTAAAAGTGCAGGTGTTGTGCTCGAAAGCATAGACCAATACCACAGATTATATGCGATGCTCATGGCTGCGCAAACAGATGACGTACATTCAACTCAAGGCGTGTACTGCGGATCACAACATACATCTAGTGTCGAATCGTATTCGAAAAACACAGCAAGTGCAGCTGCTGCGGAAACAATCGCTAGTAATGCTAAACGGGTAGCTGGTGGCCCTCGTTATCCGCAGCCAGTTCTTTTCAACACTGCAAATGGTGACCTATTTGTTGATGTCCCCCCTTCCGGTGTATTACAACCAAATGTACCAGACTCAGGAACCTCCAATAAATATACTATGTGTATTCCTTTAATTTCTGCGCTATTTAACTCTTCGCAAATGATACCATGTCTGCTTTCGTCGGCCGGTTTACAAATTTCTATTGAACTTGCTCCTCCTTCCCAGGTAGGTGTCACATACAATAACGTAGCTGGCGCGGATCTCCCTGCAAATGATGAAGCCAAAACACTGTATGCCGAAACACAATACGAAATTTCGAATGTAAAATACATGGCTCACTGCGTTTCTCTCGACAATTCTGTTACGGGTGCTCTACGTCAGCAATTGGCTGAATCGGGCGCCATATCTATGCACGGCACAGCATGGCGCCAATTTTCGGCTACTTACCGCGGCGACCAATCAAATCCGACCATTAATATTCCGGCGAGAATGAGGAGCATAAAATCAATGTTTGTGACCATGCGCAATCAAGCTAGTGGTAGTGCAACAACAGCTGCTGCCGCCGATGCAGATGGTTCTACAAAAGTCAAAGCGAGGTCTTCTACCAACGGTAGATTTAATACCTCCGCATTTGTGCAATGTGGTGTATCAAAAGCACAATTTAAAGTTGGTTCAGCCCAATTTCCAACCACTCCTATTAATTTAGATCCATATGGTTATGCTTCATGGCCAGGCGATCTCAAACAAGCAGCGGGCTCGGGTACTGCTGAAGCGTATTGTGAATGCCTTAAAGCATTTGGAAAATTAGGTGCAACTGATCACACCACAAGTTTGACTCGGCTCACGTACTCCCAAACAGGAAACGCTGGTAACCCCGGTCCGGGAGATTGGATGCGAAATTTTATATTAGCAATTGATATGGAAAGTTTTGGTAAATCGGTTCTTGAAAGTGGAACGGACAGTAGTAGCCGGTCGCTTCCTATTATATTAGAGTTACAAAGACAGACGTCAGTGGGTGATGATGAGGGCTATCTGCACGTAGATCGTACATATCAAAATTTACTTGCAGCCGGAACTGCGGATACAGTGTATGCCGAAAAATGTATTATTGCAAATCCAAAAGCCGACTATATTACAGTAGATACATACGTGTGTTCCGATATTTACTTCTTTTTCAATAGTGATGGAAGTATTGTGTCTAGCGTTTAAAATCGACTGTATAGAATAGTTATGACAGGGTTATGACAGGTTTATGACAGGTTTATGACAGGTTTATGACAACGTTTTTTTCAGCTGGGTACAGCCTTCCCCTTAACAGCCTATTACTATCTTCTTACTATTAGTATATTTAATATAAATTATGACAGAAAGACAGATATAAATGTAACTCAGCTGAGATAAGTTAAATCATTTATTACAACAATGTGTTATAGATTAGTTGTCATATTGTCTTTTATTAGAGCTATATAAGTGTTTAAGTGGATTGTATGCTTAACGCCTTAGGAGAGAAGGGTACTAGCTAGTTTTTATAGCTGTCACAAACGTGTCATGTTGCTGTCTATTTGAACATGTATACCTCTGGCGTCAGCACCATTTTGTTTTTTAAAATGTCGGATAAAAATAATTTTTTATTTTTTATCTAAATTACAATTAAAACAACGGCACAGTTATTTAATGTCTGCAACTTTGGATGACATGCTAGCTGAGTATGATACCATTAAAGGCGAAGATTCACGCGCTAAATATCGAAACAAAGTAAAAAAATTTGTAATAAATAACAATTATTTTACGCCTTTAACACAACCTAAAATTAACAATGGTGTTCCTGATTCGGTTCTAGAAGAACTAGTACGCCGGTTTAAAAAAAATAAAAAAAAATGGTACACGTGGAATTTAGGCGATAACGACGACGATGCATATCTAATGCAGTTAACAAACGAAATAAAACGACGAGAGCAATCCCCGGAACCTAATTTTGCAGTTAAAGTACGACGTGCAAATTACGAACGCGATAGGGAAAATCTATCAGAGAAAATCCCATTGTATGCGCTTGAGTTGAAGAAAAGAGATATATTGAATGTTAAAAGGTACAATCCTAATGCGTATGATGATGCTGATAAAGAGTACATGAGAGAAGTGAAACGGCTAATTACGCTACAAAAATACCGCAAAACTATGAAGCAAAAACAAAAACCATATGAAGCAATTGACCATTTTGAAACGCCTACAAAAGAAGAACAAGAAGAGCAAGTAGAAGAGACAAAGATAGCTGAAAACAGACCAGAACCAAGACGCAGTTCACGTTTTCGAAAGCAAACGGACAAATTCGAAGCAGGCCAGGGAGCCACATTAAATTATAAAAAGGATCGTCCCACTTCCGGTGTCAATGATATTGATCCAGATGTTGATAGAATTCGAAAAGCTCCTGCTAATTACAAATTCAGAGCATTAGAAAAAACAATAGAAGAAGAGCAACCATCACAAGAGAATGAATTAATAGCTGAACAAGATGATGATGTAAACAGAGAGCCATCTATTCCAATAGAAGAAACGGAATCGAAATCAGGCATGTCTCAACAACAATTGAAACGTGTAGAGAATTTGTATTACGGTACCGATACGAGTCCTCCAATGGTTTCAAGTGCCCAAGCTATGTACCCACTTCTATTGGCAGAAGGAGATCCTCCTAGTATGTCACAATTAAAAATTTGGATAAACGGGCAAGGTTTGAACCAAACTTTTAAACCTTTTTTTCAAAAAGGCAGCGATGTAAAACCATTTACTGCAACAGTGCCATTACGTAATTTGGCAATGGATCTATTTACGGCTACCGATTATGGAAGTAAGGAACTGAATAAACAGAGTCGCAAATACAAATACTGGGATCGGTGGGGGAAAGGGGGGTATGCCTTGATAGTTATTGACGAATATAGTCGAGTGGCGTTTACAGAAAGTCTAAATTCTAAATCGGATAAAGAAGTTGCAATAAAACTGGCAAAAATATTGGATAGAATAAGCGAAATGAATGGTAACAAACAAATTAATTATATACGAAGTGATGACGGAAGTGAGTTTAAGGGTGATGTACAATTGCTACTAAAAAACAGAGGTATTCGTAATGTTCGTACGTTAGGTAGCGCGCCTCAATCAAATGGTCAGGCAGAGCGGGCGGTTTCTTCTATTCGAAAAACACTAGCAAGACAGTATGTTGTATCGGGTCAATCATGGCGGTCGCTTCTGCCAAAAGCCACACAAGTACACAATAAAAAAATAAATCGAACAACTGGTAAAGCACCTATTGACGCAGTTGAAGATGATACAAAAGCTGATTTGCAGGAGCTTCGATCCCGACAATTTGAATCACAAGCAAGAATCGGAACAGAACCACGACCCGATTTAGAAGTTGGTACAATTGTAAAATTACGGGTATCTCCTGATAGTATGAATAAAACAAGCAAGCAATCGTTTTACGAAAATCCCTTAGTTATTAAGCAAGTCGTAAAAGGTAATGCAGTACAAGCAACCAGATACCGACTAGAAGACCCTACTGTTGGCGCATCTAATCAGCGTATACTAGCTGAGAAATTGTACCCTCGCAATTACATAAATGTGGTTGGTGATAAAGATGAGACAATTGATGATGTTCGAAAACGTGAGAATATGTCACAATTAAAAAAAGGAAGATGGTTAAGAGCGGTGCGGTAAAATGAAAAAATGACAACAAAATATTCTTAATCAATTAAATTATTATCTTGTTAGTTATATTTCTAGAAACTGTAATTATTATTTGTCATTTTGTCATATTATAAGGAGAGTAAAGAGGAGAGTAATAGCTTGCTATGGAAAGAGGAGTACTCAACGTTGTCATTTATTTGTCATTTTTCTGTCATAGTTGTCATTTGATTGTTTAATTTATTTTCTACGATTACGATTGCGCTTAGCCGTTGCCCGTCCCTTTGCTAGGGCTTTTAGTTGCTTGGCTGACACTTTGCGTTTACCTGCGGTTGCTTTCTTTCTCGGAACAACCCGACCCGTTCCACCTGCATACATATTGTCAGCCAATAGTTTTCTTGAAACTCCAGCTTTAGCTTGTGATCTTCCATATGGTGCACGTGGTATACCACCAATTCCTAAGAGGGATGGTAATAAAGCGGCTGCTAACATTCCTGCCATTGTGATTTGATAATTATTGTTTTGTGTTTGTATGTATAAGTGCGATATATATTTGAGAGCTAAAGCAACCGTTTTAGTTTTAAAAATTAATGCTGCATATAGTCAATAAATAATTGCAATATTTTACATTACTAAAAAATGGGCCATTTGGGTCGTATTAAAAGTCAATCAAAAGGAAGATTAGGTATTCCACATGCGGGGAAAACGTATACATTAAATGATATGACAAATGAAGATAAAGACGCGCGAGATTTTGCTCATCAGGCATATGAAAAGCCGGAAGAACGGGCAGCTACACATAAAGGCTATCTACTGGATAAAGACCTCAGCGATACAACTACAGCTGTCTATCACAATCCTGAAACAAACCAATCATATATTGGTTTTCGTGGTACAGCAGATTTAAAAGATGTGTATACGGATGTTGCAGATCCCAGGGGGAACATACTGAGTGGAACTCAACGAAATAATCCTGTTTATAAAGCGGATTTGAAAAAATATGATGCAGTACAAAAAAAATACGGTGGAGAAACACGGGTATCAGGCCATAGCATGGGCGCGAGCCGATCGAGAAATGTAAGTAAACAACGCAATGCATATGGGCAAGGCTTCAACTTAGGTAGTGGTTTTGATAAGACAATGCTAGTGGATAAAGCAAGATGAAGTAACCCAATCAAATCCATGCGCCCTAAGTTTTGCAATAAATTCACAACACAAAACAAAAGAGGA
>JAALKW010000075.1:0-284 GCA_011087865.1 Legionellaceae bacterium | reverse complement strand
AAAAAATAAAAAAAAAAAAAAAAAAAAAAAAAGATGGTGGCAGCGCCGGCGTTCCTAAAGCAAATAAAAATATCAAAAAAAAATCTTGGTTATAAGGACAACAACTAAAAACAAATCTGAAAAAATCCATTATGTCATGTAAAAAATGCAAACACGAACCAGCCACAGCAGGATTGCTAGGTGCATTGGGAAAACTACTATTTCGAACAGCTGCAAAACGGACAAGTAAAGCAGTTGTAAAAAAAGCTGCAAAGAAAGCAGCTGCAAATGCTGCAAAATCAGCA
>JAALKW010000002.1:9295-89694 GCA_011087865.1 Legionellaceae bacterium | reverse complement strand
TAGGCCGTTGTTTTTTGATGTTGCCAAATTCTTTTTTAACGAGCGCTAGAACAGCTTCGGGTTCGACATCACCCACCACGACAACGGTTGCATTATTCGGTGCATAGAAGCGTTGGTACCATTGACGAGCATCAGGCACAGTGAGATGTTTGATGTCATCCATCCAGCCAATAACCGGATGCTGGTATGGTGAGCTTAAATGCGCTGTAGCAAGAAAGCGTTCAAATGCTAAGGCTTGAGGATTATCGTCTGTGCGTAGACGACGTTCTTCTTGAATGACTTTAATTTCTTTTGTAAATTCAGACTGATCGAGTAGAAGGTGTTGCATGCGATCAGCCTCTAGCGCTAAGCTTGTGGGGAGATGCCTAGCCGCGATTTTTTCAAAATATGCGGTATAATCAGTGCTTGTAAAGGCATTTTCTTGTCCGCCAAGGCTTGCAATGGTTTTTGAAAAGACGCCGAGGGGGTATTTGGGGGTGCCTTTAAACATGAGATGCTCAAGGGCATGAGAAATGCCGGTTAAGCCACCAGGTTCATCGGCTGAGCCAACGTTGTACCAAACCATGCTGATAGCAACAGGGGCTCGGTGATCTTCTTTAACCAATAGTGTTAAGCCATTGTTGAGTTTAAACGATTGGATATTACTCATGGCCACTTGAGACATAAGCGTGAAAAGCAAGAAAAGAGCAGGACGCATGGTTTACCCCAATACTTATAAAAAGATGATAGAATTTCATATTTAACAGGATTTGTATACTCAATGAAGTGGTTTAAGAAAAATCAAGACAAACAAAGCACGTGGACACGTCTTCAAGAAGGCTTGGGTCAAAAGCTTGGGCGTTTGTTGCTTGGGAAAAAAGAAGTGGATGCGGCGCTGCTTGAAACATTGGAGTCGCTTTTAATTACTTCTGACGTGGGGATTCCAACCACACAAAAAATATTAGGACAATTAACTGCGCGCTTAGAGCGCAAGCAATTGAAAGATGGAGAAGCTGTATTTGCCGTGCTTCAAGAGCAAATGGGCGCTTTACTCTCTCAGCACTCAGAAGCTTTGTCTTTGGTCACGCCCAATCAGACCGAGAAAACGCCGTTCGTTATTTTAATGATTGGCATCAATGGTGCTGGCAAGACAACGAGCATGGGGAAGCTCGCGAGCTTATATCAATCAATGGGTAAAAAAGTCATGCTCGCAGCTGGAGATACGTTTCGTGCGGCAGCTGTTGAGCAATTACAAGCATGGGGTGAGCGAAGTGATATACCCGTGATTGCACAAGCAACAGGTGCTGATAGCGCATCTGTTGTGTTTGATGCTTTTCAAGCAGCAAAAGCGCGTGGTATAGATGTATTAATTGCGGATACAGCAGGACGGTTGCATACACAAGGGAACTTGATGGATGAACTTAAAAAAGTAAAACGTGTGTTGCAAAAAATAGATCCCAATGCGCCACATGAGGTGATGTTGGTATTGGATGCAAGTATTGGTCAAAATGCATTAAACCAAGCACGGCAATTTAACGAGGCTATTGGCGTAACAGGGATTACGATTACAAAATTAGATGGTACGGCTAAAGGAGGTATTTTATTTGCTATAGCTGATGAACTAGGGCTTCCTTTTCGTTATATTGGTACCGGAGAAGGAATGGATGATTTACGGGTATTTGACCCAGAGCAATTTATTCAGGCCATATTTAATCATGATTCAGTTCAAACAAGTTAGTAAGCGTTATTCAGGCGGGCATCAGGCTTTAAAGGATGTTAATTTTTCTTTAGAACAAGGAGAAATGGTCTTTTTGACCGGTGCCTCAGGTGCAGGGAAAAGTACTTTATTGAAGCTTGCTGCATTACTTGAGCTGCCATCATCAGGTGATATTTTAATGCATGGGCAATCACTCCGTGCCTTTAAAAAGAATGATGTCGCCGCTTATCGTGCACGATTTGGCATTACGTTTCAGTCACCGCACTTGCTTTATGATCGCAGTGTTTTTGAAAATGTTGCATTGCCATTGCATCTTGAAGGGGTATCACGCCCTCAAATGATTAAACGTGTTCAAGGTGCCTTAGATAAAGTGGGTTTGCTTTCAAAAGAAAAAATATTACCGGTGCACTTGTCAGGAGGTGAACAGCAACGCGTTGGTATAGCACGCGCGATTGTTCATAAGCCAGATTGGTTGCTGGCTGATGAACCAACAGGTAATTTAGATCCTGCTTTGTCGGTTGATATTATGGGACTTTTTGAGCAATTTAACCAAGCGGGTGTCGGTGTTTTAATTGCAACGCATGAGCTTTCGCTCATTGCCCATATGAAGCATCGGATTCTATGGTTAAAGGAGGGTAAATTGTGCTAGGGCGAGGCCATCAATTATTAAGGCGGCATCTTCAAGCCATGCATCGAAGTGTGGCCGCATTTAAACGCGCACCATGGACGACAATGGTCACGGTTCTCGTGATAGCCTTGACTTTAATCTTACCCCTTTTATTTTGGTTGCTCATGGGGCAATTAAAGCCTGTGATGCATGAATGGCGTCAAGGAAAAGCCATTACTTTGTATCTTGACACCAGCTTTAAGGATGCTAATAAAGTTGATTTAATGGGACGAATTGAGGCAACACAAGGGGTTGAAAGCGCTGTATTTATCAGTGCAGATCAAAACCTGGCAGAACTTGAAAAACAGGATGGCATGGAAGATATTCGGCGTTATTTACCAGAGAATCCCCTACCCTCAATGATAGAAGTCATGCCAACCCGTTTGATTGATACCCCTGAAAAAATTGAGCAGCTCTATCAGGTATTAAAAAAATATCCATCTGTTGAGCAAGCACAGCTTAATCGTGATTGGGTGAGTAAACTACACGCCATGCTTGTGTTTTTAATACGCTTCACATGGTTGCTAGGTATATTATTTAGCGCCATGGTTATTTTTATTATTCGAAATTTATTACGATTGGCAGCCTATGAGCATCATGATGAGATTCAGGTTTTAAAGCTCATCGGCGCAACAGATGCATTTATTTTAAGGCCTTTTTTGTATACGGGCGCTTGTTTAGGTGCGCTTGGTGCGTTAGGTGCTTTTTTAGGAGGGCATTTAATTTTATCAAGCTTAAACCATGCCTTACTGGGTTTGATTGCACCAGGATTTGGTGTGTCGCTAGCTGTTGGCTTTTCAATTCAGGATTTACTGTGGTGTGTTCTGTTTGGATTTGGGCTGGGGTGGGTCGGTGCTTATCTGCCATTGAAGCATCAACTGAAGCATATTGAGCCTTGCCACTGAGTTGTGGTATAATGTGTCGAAAAATGAAACAAAGCAAGTTTTATTCTTGGAGGGATTAACCCATGAACCTGCCCTTGCAATTAGCAACCACACATCTTCCTGTTGGCAGTTTAGATGCATATATTCATCAAGCCAATCAAATTCCATTGTTAACGCTCGAAGAAGAGCAAGACTGTGCGCGACGCTTTCATGAAGAAGGTGATATTGAGGGTGCACGTCAATTGGTATTGGCGCATTTGCGTTATGTGGTGCGTGTGGCACGCGGTTATTTGGGATATGGACTTGCGCTGAATGACTTAATTCAAGAAGGCAATGTGGGCCTCATGAAAGCAGTAAAGCGCTTTGATCCTAATCAAGGGGTTCGCTTGGTTTCTTTTGCCGTGCATTGGATAAAATCGGAAATTCATGAGTTTGTACTCAAAAATTGGCGTATTGTTAAAATTGCAACAACGAAAGCCCAGCGAAAATTATTTTTTAATTTGCGTCAAATGAAAAAGCGTCTTGGCTGGTGCAGTGCAGAAGAAATTCATGCGGTTGCTGAAGATTTAGGCGTTACCCCGAAAGATGTCGAAGTGATGGAAATGCGCTTAAATGCGATGGATGCCGCCTGGGATGGAGATGATACTGACAATGAGTCATCTGCTGCCTATCAATTTACGCCCGCACGCTATATCAGTGATGCGAGTGCTGATCCGGCGTTGATTATTGAGCAAGAAAATGGTGAGCAAGAAGACAGTGAAAAACTATATTTTGCCATGGAACAGTATGATAAACGAAGCAAAGTAATTTTAAAACAACGCTGATGTCAAGACGAAAAAGCAATGACCTTACATGCTTTAGCTGAAAAATATAGTATTTCTGCTGAACGTGTTCGTCAGCTTGAAAAGAATGCGATGAAAAAATTACGTGGCTATCTTGAGGGTGGCTCGCTTTAATTGCGGCACGCATGTTTTTTTATTTTTGCTAAACTTCCCGCTCGCGCGTGTTGGTATAAATACATGAATTAAAACGCTATCTCCCCCTGCTTTATCGGTTGATTTAAAAGGATTTTTTAATGAAACAGCGTTATTTGCAGCAATTAGAATCTGAAAGTATTCATATACTGCGGGAAGTGGTTGCAGTAGCAAAAAATCCAGTGATGCTATATTCGATAGGAAAAGATAGCTCCGTGATGCTACATCTTGCACGCAAAGCATTTTATCCAGGCAAAATACCTTTCCCATTGTTACATATTGACACCACATGGAAATTTCAAGAGATGATTCGATTTCGGGATGAAATCGTAAAAAAATTAGATTTGGAATTAATCGTCCATGTGAATCAAGCAGGTCTTAAAGAAGGGATTACACCTTTAACGCATGACAGCAGTGTATATACCAATACAATGAAAACAGCTGGCCTGAAGCAAGCACTGGATAAATTTGATTTTGATATGGTTTTGGGCGGCTCACGTCGAGATGAAGAAAAATCACGTGCTAAAGAGCGTATTTTTTCTATACGCGGTCAAAATCATCGATGGGATCCTAAAAATCAAAGGCCGGAATTATGGGACTTATATAATACAGAGATTCACCAAGGTGAGAGTATTCGTATTTTTCCTTTGTCTAATTGGACGGAGCTGGATATTTGGCTTTATATTTCTCAGGAAAACATAGACATAGTCCCTCTTTATTATGCTGCAACACGCCCGGTTATTAAGCGGGATGATATGCTTTTAATGTGTGATGATGCGCGTTTAAATTTAAGAGCAGGAGAACGTGTAGATCATAAGAAAATTCGTTTTAGAACGCTAGGCTGTTATCCGCTAACGGGAGCCATGCTATCGAACGCCTCTTCACTGCCTGATATTATCAATGAAGTGTTGTGTAGTAGTACTTCAGAGCGACAAGGACGCATGATTGATCAAGATGCAGCAGCATCTATGGAGACAAAGAAACAAGAAGGATATTTTTAATGTCTGAAGGTGAGTGGCCAGAAGAAAAAGATCTTTTGCGATTGATGACCTGTGGTTCAGTGGATGATGGAAAGTCAACGCTGATAGGACAGCTTTTGTATACCTGTGATCTGATTCATACTGATCAGTTAGAAAGCCTGCTGCGAGATAGTAAAAAATTTGGAACAGCAGGTGAGTCACTTGATTTTGCTTTACTGGTTGATGGATTGGCAGCAGAACGTGAGCAAGGCATTACGATAGATGTGGCGTATCGTTTTTTTCATACAAACAACCGAAAATTTATTGTGGCAGATACACCAGGCCATGAGCAATATACGAGAAATATGGCAACCGGTGCTTCAACGGCTCATCTTGCTATTGTATTGATTGATGCGAAAAAAGGCTTATCTACGCAAACCTGTCGACACAGTTATATTATTTCAATGCTTGGCGTGAAACACGTGATTGTTGCGATTAATAAGATGGATTTGGTGGGTTATGATCAAGCTGTTTATACGGACATTAAAGAGGCTTATTTAAGCTTTGCGCAATCATTAGGTTTTTCTACGATTCAGGTGATGCCTTTATCAGCATTAAAAGGTGATCAGATAAGACGTCCTTCAGTCAACATGTTATGGCATCAGGGGCCGACGCTGCTGGATTATCTTGAGCAAGTGCCTGTTATTTTTGATGCTGAAAGCCCGCAGAATTTTCGAATGCCCGTACAGTGGGTTAATCGTCCAGATGGTAATTTTCGGGGTTTTTCAGGACGAATTGCGTCAGGATGTTTAAAACCGGGTGATGAGGTAACAATTCTGCCTGGTATGCAAGACACAACAATTTCTCGTATTGTGACCTATGATGGTGATTTAGATGTAGCGATAGCCGGTCAATCGATTACTTGTGTTCTAAACGATGAAATGGATGTATCTCGAGGATGTGTTTTAGTGAGCAAAGACGCGCCTTGTGATATGTCGGATCAATTTGAAGTGCAGTTATTGTGGTTAGATGTTAAACCTATGGTGTCAGGCAGGCAGTACTTATTTAAACAGGGCTCCTTGAAGGCAATATGCACGCCAAGCAAACTCAAATATCAAGTTGATGTTAATACAATGGCACACCTCGCAGCCAAAGCATTATGTTTAAATGAAAGTGGTTGTTGTGATATAAAACTTGATCGCACGATTCCTTTTGAAGCTTACAAAAAAAACAAAACCTTAGGCGGTTTTATTTTGATTGATAGAGTAAGCAATGCAACGGTTGCAGCAGGTTTTATTCAGTTTGCTTTAAGACGCGCGATGAATATCCATGCGCAGCACCTAACAGTCAATCAATCTATGCGTTCGGTGATTAAAAAACAAAATCCTATGGTTATTTGGTTTACCGGATTGTCTGGTTCAGGTAAATCAACGATTGCAAATCTTGTTGAGCATCATTTAAATACATTAGAAAAGCATAGTATGTTGTTAGATGGAGATAATATTCGACGTGGATTAAATCATGATCTTGATTTCACGGAAATAGGTCGTGCTGAAAATATTCGTCGTATTTCAGAAGTGGCGAAGCTAATGACAGAAGCAGGCTTGATTACTTTAGTTTCCTTTATTTCTCCTTTTATTGCAGAGCGAAAAATGGCGAGGGATTTAATTGGAGCCTCTCAATTTTTGGAAGTTTTTGTTGATGCGCCGCTTGCTTTAGCTGAAAAGCGAGATATGAAAGGTCTTTATAAAAAAGCAAGATCAGGTGAGATTAAAAACTTCACTGGCATAGGCAGTCCTTATGAGGCGCCTGAAGATCCGGATTTGCATCTTGATGTGATGCATCTATCAGCAGAAGCCGCCGCTGCACGTGTTATTGAGCTGTTAAAGCAGAGAGAAATTGTTTAACACACCCGCTAAGCATCTGGATTAGGAATCAGTGCTTTGGCAGATGTCTCAGGGACTTCCTCTGTCGGGCATTGGTAGGTTTTCAGTGTTTCACCCTCAAGGGAGACAGTTTTAAGCACAACAGGAAATTTCCAGAGGGTATATAAATGTCTGAGGACTTCTTTGGTATCTTTATTCAGTGGTACACGATTATGCTGCGTGTAATGCAGTGTGAGTGAGCGGTCCCCTTCTAAGTCAACAGAAAAGACTTGAATGTCTGGATCTAAGCTGCCCAAATTATACTGCTTTGATAAAGACTCTCGGAGACGATCGTAACCGCTGTCGTTATGAATGGCATTAATCAGCATTTCAGGCTCTTGATCATTATCTGTTAGCATAAAAAGTCTTAAATCGCGCATGAGCTTAGGCGATAAAAATTGAGATACAAAGCTTTCATCTTTATAATTACGCATGGCATTATCTAGGCTCGTTAGCCAGTCTGTGTTTGCAAGCAGGGGGAAACTTTGCTTTTCTTCATCGCTTGGATTTTCACAAATACGCCGGATATCTTGATACATATGGTAACCCAAACAATAGGGGTTAATACCATTAAAATAAGGGCTATTATAAGCAGGCTGTGCAATCACATTGGTATGGTTTTGCAAAATCTCGAGCATAAATTCATCCGTCACGAGTCCTTCGTCATAGAGCGCGTGCGTCAGGGTATAATGCCAAAAAGAAGCCCAGCCTTCGTTCATGACCTTGGTTTGACCTTGGGGGTAAAAATATTGTGCGACTTTACGAACAATGCGAATCAGTTCACGTTGCCAAGATTTAAGTAACGGTGCATTTTTTTCAATAAAATAAAGAATGTTTTCTTGTGGATCCTCAGGAAAGCGATGTTTTGTTTGCTTTTTATCTTGGTCTTTTTCAGGAGGCAGCGTGCGCCAGAGTTCATTGACTTGAGATTGCATATACGCTTCGCGATTTTGCTGTCTTAATTTTTCTTCTTGTAACGAAATGGGTGGTGGATGCTTATATCTATCCACTCCATAGTTCATTAAAGCATGGCAGGCATCTAAGATGGCTTCCACTTCGTCGATACCATATTGTTCTTCGCAGCGGCTAATATAATTTCTGGCGAACACAAGATAATCAATAATGCCTTCAGAATCAGTCCACATTTTAAATAAATAATTATTCTTAAAGAAAGAATTATGCCCATAGCAGGCATGTGCAATCACCAGTGCTTGCATTGCCATGGTATTTTCTTCCATGAGGTAAGCAATACAAGGATTTGAATTAATCACAAGTTCATAAGCAAGTCCCATTTCACCTCGTTGATAACGCTTTTCAACATTGACAAAATGTTTTCCAAATGACCAGTGATGGTAACCAATTGGCATGCCAACAGAGGCATAGCAGTCCATCATTTGTTCGGCTGTAATAATTTCTATTTGGTTCGGATAAGTGTCTAATCTAAAATCACGAGCAAGACGTCCAATTTCACGGTCGTAGATTTGAATCAGCTCGGGCGTCCATTCTGCAGTGGTTGACAGGGGTTCTTTTCTTTTTTTCATGCGGTTGTCTTCTTCTTGAAAAGCTCACGAAAAACAGGGTAGATATCGGTAACGCTGTCGATACTTTCCATGCAAAAATTGGGATAAAGCTTGGTTAACGTTTCATACACTTCCCATAAACTTTGATGATGACGTGGCATGATTTCAACATAGGCAAAATATTGTAATAACGGCATGATGCGATCACGTAGCATTTCTTTGCAATGTGGGGAGTCTGCGTTCCAATTATCTCCATCAGAAGCCTGAGCTGCATAAATATTCCAGGCATTTGGTGGGTAGCGACTGGTGATAATTTCATCTAGTAACTCAAGGGCGCTTGATACAACGGTACCCCCTGTTTCACGAGAATAAAAAAACTCTTCTTCGGTGACTTCTTTTGCAGAAGTATGATGGCGAATAAAAACCAGATCGATTTTTTGATAATTTTTAGTCAAAAATAAATATAACAAAATAAAAAAGCGCTTGGCGATGTCTTTTTTTACTTCATCCATAGAGCCTGAAACGTCCATAATGCAAAACATGACGGCTTGTGTAGTAGGGGCTGGAATTTTAATTCGGTTGTTATAACGCAAATCAAGTGTATCTAAAAAAGGAACACTTTTTATTTTTCGTTTTAAAAAATCGAGGCGTTCTTTAAGCTGTGTTTGTCTTTTGGCGTCGGGGGTGGTTTCTTTTTTTAATGCTTTGAGCTCTTTTTTTATTTCACGTAGCTCGCGTTTATAAGGTGCTGTGAGCGCCAGTCGTCGCCCTGTTGCTTGGCGCATAGAGCGTACAATATTTAAATTGGTTGGGATGCCGCTTGTTGTGACGCCAGCACGGACCGTTTTGGGTGTTTCCATTTTGGCGAGTTCTTTTCGAATCAAATCCGGTAGGGCTAAATCTTCAAAGTAAAGTTCAAGAAATTCGTCACGTGAGAGCTCAAAAACAAAGTCATCATCGCCTTCGCCTTGATTGCTGGCTTCCCCACTGCCACTGCCTTGGCCCTCTTTAGCTGGGCGTTTGATGCGGTCCCCTTCTAAAAACTCGTCGTTCCCGGGTAGAATACGCTCAACATGTCCCCCGGAACCTTGTGCAAAGCGAGGTTCAGCAATGTCCCTGGCGGGTATGCTAATTTGTTCTTCACTATCAATGCCTGTGATGCTTCGCTTGCCGATAGCCTTTGAAACGGCCTCTTTGATTTGATGTTTATAACGACGTAAGAAACGTTGCCGGTTTACGGTGCTTTTTTTTCCGGCATTGAGTCGTCTGTCAATCAATTGAGTCATAAATAAAGGCCGCCTTTATTATTTATTGTGATTTCCGAACACGTAAATACCACTCGCAGAGCAAACGCACTTGTTTTGCGGTATAACCTTTGTCTTCCATACGTGCAATAAATTCAGCATGTTTTGTTTTTTCTTCAGCGGATGCTTTGGCATTAAACGAAATCACAGGCAGTAAATCTTCAGTGTTAGTGAACATTTTTTTCTCAATGACGGATTTGAGTTTTTCATAGCTATTCCAGCGTGGATTTTTTCCTTGATTATTTGCGCGCGCTCGAAGGACAAAATTAACGACTTCATTTCGGAAATCTTTCGGATTTGAAATACCCGCAGGTTTTTCAATTTTCTCTAAATCTGTATTCAATGCTGCACGATCAAGAATTTCACCGGTGTCAGGGTCACGATAATCTTGGTCCTGAATCCAAAAATCAGCGTAAGTAATATAACGGTCAAAAATATTTTGTCCATATTCTGAATAAGATTCAAGGTAAGCGGTTTGAATTTCTTTACCAATAAATTCAACATATTTAGGCGATAAAAATTCTTTAATGAAGTTTAAATAGCGCTCCCCGACTTCTTCTGGAAATTGTTCTTGTTCGATTTGACGTTCTAAAACGTATAGTAAATGCACGGGATTTGCTGCAACTTCGGTATGATCAAAGTTAAATACTTTAGATAAAATCTTAAAAGCAAAACGGGTAGAAATACCACTCATCCCTTCATCAACGCCTGCAAAATCACGATATTCTTGATAAGATTTTGCTTTAGGGTCGGTATCTTTTAAACTTTCGCCGTTGTAGACGCGTAATTTTGAGTAAATGCTTGAATTTTCAGGCTCTGTTAAACGTGTCAACACGGAAAATTTTGCAAGCATATCGAGTGTTCCGGGCGCACAAGGCGCATCTTTTAGAGAGCTATTTTCAATGAGTTTTCTATAAATACGCAGTTCTTCTGAAACGCGTAAGCAATAAGGAACTTTAACGATATTAATGCGGTCAATAAAGGCTTCGTTATTTTTATTATTACGAAAAGTTTTCCACTCGGATTCATTGGAGTGCGCAAGAATAACGCCTTCAAAAGGCAGGGATGATAAGCCTTCGGTTGCATTATAATTACCTTCTTGGGTTGCTGTTAAGAGCGGGTGCAATACTTTAATGGGGGCTTTAAACATTTCCACAAATTCCAGTAAGCCCCGATTTGCATGACAAAGGCCACCCGAGTAACTATAGGCATCTGCATCATCTTGCGAAAATTCTTCAAGTTTTCTTATATCAATTTTTCCAACTAAAGAAGAAATATCTTGGTTATTTTCATCACCTGGCTCAGTTTTAGCAATGGCGATTTGTTTTAAACGTGAAGGGTGTAATTTAACGACTTTAAATTGATTAATATCGCCGTTGTATTCATGTAAGCGTTTGACTGCCCAAGGGGACATGATATAACGCAGTGCGCGTTTCGGAATATTATATTGTTCAAGTAACAGCGGCCCATCTTCTTCTTGATCAAACAAAGACAGTGGTGAATCAAATACAGGTGAGCCTTTGATGGCATAAAACGGTGTTTTTTGCATTAAATCTTTTAACTTTTCGGCAATAGATGATTTTCCGCCACCAACAGGGCCTAGTAAATAGAGGACTTGTTTGGTTTCTTCAAGCCCTTGTGCCGCATGTTTTAAGAAGCCAACGATTCTTTCAATCGGCTCTTCTAAGCCATAAAACTCATCAAATACGTTATAAAGCTGGATGACTTTGTTTGAAAACAACCGAGAGAGTACGGGGTCATGGCGTGTATCACTGAACTCAGGCTCGCCAATTGCCATGAGTAAGCGTTCAGCAGGATTTGCATAGGTGGCAGGGTCATCACGACATAGGGTTAAGTAATCGCCAAGACTCATTTCTTCTTCTTTGTCTTGGGTATATCTTTGCGTGTATTTTTTTAATAGTTCGTCAGTGCTCATCCTTTAGCTCCTCAAAATATCCATCTTCTTATTAAAAATAATACGCCATCCTTGGCAAAAGCGCGAATTTCTTTTTAAGACGGAGCTGGTAACCCAGGTTCGGGCTCGGATTTTTCAGGGCTGCTTTGTGAGTACTCAAAAATGCAGCTGCTCATAATAAGCAGGAGTCCGATAGGCCAAGAAATCGCAAGAGCACCGAAGAGAAGCGGGGGTAAAGTAGCGTGTTTGATAAGCGAGCTCCAGCCTTTATTCCAAGCTTCTTGCTGTGCTTGTATCGCTTCTGTTGTTGCGAATACTTCGGCAAGATAGGCCTTCTTTTGATAGTCGCCATAATTTTCTATGCCCGTATAGATGGCGGTGCCAAGCAGACATAAAAAACTACCAAGCGGTGCAACAATTGGAACGGATGCTGTGACCAATAGTGTAAAACCAGTACCTAACGTGGTGACACCAAGCAAACATAGCTGAAATTGCGCGCTGTTTTCAACATGATCTTTTTCTAATTCGAATAACAGGGCTCTTATGATCTTCTCATTTGGTTCTGCTTCATAGGCGGTTTTGCTTTTTTCATAAGCTTGGTTTTCGAGGTGACGCTGATAAAGCATCACGCTCATATCAAAGCAAACACAAATTAAAATTAAGCCATTTGCAACGGGTGCAGATAAATTGAAAAAATCAGGATAATTGCTGAGACCATTTAAAGTGGCCCAGACGATATCATTTGCGAGCTTAAAACGATAATTATATACTTCGTGACAAAACCTCGCCCATGCGCCTACGGCTTGTTCCGCTTCGGTTGTGGGGAAAAAGGTGCGTCTTAAAATACGAGTACTTTCGATTAAAAAACGTAGTCCAAGTAATGCAACACTTAATAGATTAAATGCTGCGGTTGGAAAGTTTAATATGCTAAGTGATTGGTCAAAATCAAACATAGAAGCAAATGACTGATTGAGTGTATCAAACCACTTGGCGTCATTCATGAGACGAACCAGCAATTCATCGGTGAGTCGTGTAAAGCTTAAAAGAATACGATAAAGATGCATGGTAATTAAATTATCGTGCACAGAGTCAATCCAAGACCTCTCTGCTGCCTCTTGTCTCTCACGTGCTAAGTCGTAGTCAACCAATAGCCGTTCACACTGTGCTTGGAATTCACGAAACGCTAAAACTCTAGTCAGATCGTCCCCATGAGGCGCCGCCAATTGTTCTAAGGCCAAGGCTAGGCGTTTAGCTTGTATTTTTATATCGTCATGATGCTGCATTAAAAAAGCATACGGATAATTTTCTAAGTTTTGGTCTTCCATGAAGATGGCAAAATCTAAACGTAACACAGGGCACCTCGGCACAAAAACATCAAGCTACTTACACTAACATTGTGCGTAATTTTAGGCAAGTCCTTCCTGTAATTGTGCTGGTTTTTCTTGTGGCGAGCTAGGGGACATTTCATAAGCAAGATAGGCCGTTGTCAATAAGACGCCGGCAGGCCAGCATACAGCGAATATACCGATTAACAGCATAGGCAATACGGTGTGCTTTACCAATGATTTAATGGTGTTATTCCAGGCTGCTTGTTGTGCTTCTTTTGCTTCTGCTATTTCAGCTTCGCTTCGGCCTTCTTGTTTATAGGTTTCTAGTTTGAGTGTTTCTTGCTTATAGTCACCATAAGCACCGAGCGATGCATAAATAGCTGTACCAAAAAGACAAAGAAAACATCCAATAGGAGCCACAGCAGGAGAAGCCAAAGCAAGTAGGACAGCAAAACCCACAATGAGGATAGCCGCAGCAAGCAATGCAAGCTGTAACTCGGATTTTGTTTTGACATGTGCTAATGTCAGTGTGTTGAGCTGCGCTTGGACAAGCTTTAATTCTTGTTCAATGGCTTTTATTTCACGTGTTTCATCTGCTTCTAGTGCTAGCAATTCGGCCTCATACTTTGCTTTTTCTGTCTCATAGGCTGTTGTTTCAAGGTAGTATTGATAGGCGAGCAAGGAAATATCAAAAAACAAACAGGCAAGCACTAACGTGTTTGCGACAGGGATTGGAATATTAAAAAAGTCAGGGTAGTTGCTGAGTGCATTTAATGTTGCCCATACAAAGTCGTTGGTCAGTGAAAAGCTATAAGTACCAGCTTCATGACAAAATCGCTCCCACGTGGATAAATCTTTTGCTTCGTCGTCTGTGGGTGCAAAGGTATGCCTTAAAATCTCAGCACTGGTGACGAGAAAGCGTAAACCCAGGAATAAAACACTGAGAAGATTAAGCGTGTCTACCGGTAGATTAAGTACTGAAATCGTTTGGTCATAATTAAAAATGTTCGTCATCGCATGATTTAAATCATGGAACCATTGGGTCTGAGCAAGCACACGAATGAGTTGATCATCCGTTAAACGCGCAAAAGTAATCATAATTCGGTAGAGGTGTAATGTTCCGAGATTACCATGCAGATAGCTTGTCCAGTTGGCGGCACGATTTTTAGATTCGTTTCGTTTTTGATGATAAAGTGTTAGCAATTGCTCGTAATACTGTGATAATTCAGCATATTCACGATATGCTTCTGTATCGTTTAAGACATCAAGAGCGGCTTTTAGAATGTCATTTTCTTTTTGAATGGCGATGTGATTTTGGGTTAAAAAAGCAAGAGAACTTGCTTGAGTTAACATCTCATAATCAGGCTCTTCTGAAAAAAAGCCGTTTTTTATCTCCGCGAGTGTCAGTGCAGAAGTTGGCATGAGATACTCCACATCAAATAAATATACAGTACAAGCATAACATTTTGGCGAAATTTAGTCAATAGTGATCTATAAAAATGCTTGTTTTGGGTTGATTTAAAAAAATAAACCGTTTGTCGGCTTTTTATTTGATTTCTTGAATATCCTGATTTACCCTAATTAAGTGCAGGGTTTTTTTGCTTCGATTTTTATTCCCTTAATTAAATGAAACTAGATAATTAAAAAGTATGATGAAGACGAAGTATCATAATTTGGATGTGATGAAAAAAAATGGAGAGCGTCATGAAACAACGAATTTTATCAATTACTGCTTTATTGCTTCTCGGCATGACAGCAGCTTATGCGGGCCCCATGGGTGAACCTAAAAAACCACTATCCGTACTGACTCCGTGTCTTGCGGGTGAGTTTATGTATACGTGGCCGCAAGTGGAAGGTGGTTTGAATGTCAGTGTGTCAACAGTGGGTACATTTGGTTCAAGTGTTGATAAGACAGGCTGGGGTGGCCGTGTGGCAGCTGGGGCATTACATGCTGTGACTGAAAAATGGACTGCGTCTGCTGAAATGGGCTGGGGATATTATGGGTCGTTTAATATTAAACCTGCTCTTAAATATGTCAATGGCGATAGAACGACAACAGGTGGTGCTACGGTCGATATCACGGCCGAATCGGCAGGCAATGCACTGAGAACGTATGCCTTACAATATGGCGTTGATGTGTTGGCCGGGCTTTATTATACGCGACCTAAGTATGATTTATTTTTTAAAGCGGGTGCTTTGGTTCAAAACCTTAGAACACATGTGACATTGAATCCAACAGGACTGTTTGGGGCATCCACAGATACCAATAATACAACAAATCGTTTTCCTGGCACATACCAGCTGAGACTAAACATTGTGAATGTCTTACCTGCCATTCGATTGGGTGGTGGTTATCATGTGAAAGAGAATTGGTTGATTACCGCGTCTTGGATGCATGCATTTGGTAGAAAATTAGATGCTTCGACCTTAGGTATAACAACCAGTCCAAGTACGACAATTACTAATTTCTCTGGCCATATTTATGTGCCTACAATTGATACGCTTTTATTTGGCTTAGAGTATCGCTTTGCTTAATGAAGTAGAAATAGTATATTTGAAACGCTCTATTGAAATCCAGAATAGAGCGTTTTTTTATGCTGATTCAAAAGGTTTCAAATGTCTGAATTAAAAAAACAAGTGGCAGAGGCTGCATTGGCGCATCTTAGCGATGTCAATGTCTTAGGGGTTGGAACCGGTTCAACAATCGCTTATTTTATTCAAGCATTGTCTGAGATGAAGCATCAGATTGAAGGGTGTGTCGCCAGTTCAAAGGCAACAGAACAAGCACTTCGTGAAGCAGGCTTACCTGTGATTGATTTAGCGATTGCTGATCCCTTAGCGCTTTATATTGATGGCGCGGATGAAGTCACGCAACATAAAAGCATGATTAAAGGCGGCGGGGGTGCATTAACACATGAAAAAATTATTGCGAATGCGGCCAAAAAATTTATTTGCTTGGTGGATGAGTCAAAAATGGTTAGGCGTTTAGGTGCTTTTCCTGTGGCTGTTGAAGTTTTACCGATGGCACGAAGTCTTGTTGCACGTGCACTGGTTAAATTAGGTGGCGATCCAGTTTACCGGGAAGGGTTTGTGACCGATAGCGGGAATTATATTTTAGATGTATTTAATCTTAATTTAGATGAACCAATGGCGATGGAAAGCGCGATTAAGTTATTACCCGGCGTGGTTGAAAATGGTATTTTCGCAAAACGCGCAGCAGATACGGTGTTGGTTGCGCGCGCGTCAGGGGTTGATGTTTTTTAATGTGCCGCATCCCAATTTTTACCGATACCGATTGAAACCAGTAAAGGCACATTAAGTGTTGCGGCGCCTTCCATTTGTGTTTTAATGGCTGTTTCAGCTGCTTTAATCGCGTGCTCTTGTACTTCGAACACCAACTCATCATGTACTTGCATGATAACGCGAGCAGACTGACGAGCATCAGTGGCTTGCCATTTCGCAATTGAAATCATGGCTTTTTTGATAATATCAGCAGCCGTGCCTTGCATGGGGGCGTTAATCGCTGTGCGTTCAGCAGCTTTTTGGCGCATTTTATTACCGGCATTAATGTCAGGTAAATAGAGTCGCCTTCCAAATAATGTTTCGACATAGCCTTGTGAATGCGCTTGCTCACGCGTTGTTTCCATATAATTTTGTACACCTGGGTAGCGCTCAAAATAGCGCTTGATATAGGCTTTGGCATCTTCTCTTGATACACCCAGTTGCTTTGCGAGTCCAAAAGAGGACATGCCATAAATCAAACCAAAATTAATGGCTTTAGCACGGCGGCGTTGTTCCTGTGTAATGTCTTCCAGTGGTTGTGCGAAAATTTCACTGGCGGTGGCAGCATGCACATCCCAATGATTATCAAATGCGCGCTTTAAACCTGCATCACCAGAAAGGTGCGCCATGATGCGTAATTCAATTTGTGAATAATCTGAAGCAAGTAAGACGGAGCCTTGGGGTGCGATAAAGGCCTGCCGAATCAGGCGCCCTTCTTCATGACGAATAGGAATGTTTTGCAAGTTTGGGTCGCTGGATGAAAGGCGACCTGTCGCGGTAACGGCTTGATTATAAGAGGTATGTACGCGACCTGTTTTTTGATGAATCCGTTTTGGGAGTGCTTCTATATAGGTTGAAACAAGTTTTGTTAAACTACGATACTCAAGGATAATGGCCGGCAGAGGATAATCAAAGGCCAGCTCTTTGAGCACAGATTCTGCTGTAGAAGGCTGACCCTTAGGGGTTTTTGACAGAATAGGTAGCTTTAAGTGATCAAATAAAATCTCTTGGAGTTGTTTGGTTGAATTTAAATTAAAAATTTTGCCGGCCAGTGCATAGGCTTCTCCAGCGAGTGTTTCAATACGGGCACAAAGTCGTTTTCCATGTGCTTCAAGCGCTTCTGTATCGATGAGTACACCATGACGTTCGATATCCGCTAAAATAGGCACCAAAGGCATTTCAATTTGATTGAAGACTGCTTGGGGGGCTTTATCGAGTTTGGGGTAAATGGCTTCGTGTAATTGAAACGTCACGAGGGCATCTTCAGCGGCATAAGGCGCTGCTTTTTCAATAGGAACTTGATTGAAGGCAATGGCTTTTTTGCCTTTTCCGACGACATCTTCAAAATGAATGGTGTCGTGATTTAAATAGCGCTTTGCTAAGGCATCGAAATTATGGCGGCCCGCTGTGCTGTTGAAGATGTATGATTCAAGCATGGTATCAAAGCAAATGGCATTGAGTGTCACATGGTATTGTTTTAATACAGCATAATCGTATTTTAAGTTTTGACCTATTTTTTTCAAGGTATGGCTTTCTAAATAGGGTTTTAGTGTTTTGAGTACATGTTGAAGGGGTAGTTGAGGGTTGTCATCTGTATTTGTATGGGCCAGTGGAATATATGCGGCGAGTTTGGTATCGACAGCAAGTGCTATACCAACGAGCGATGCATTTAGTGGGTCAAGGCTTGTCGTTTCTGTATCAATACAGCAATAAGATGCTGTATCTAGACGTGTCACCCAAGCATCAAGTTTGGCTTGGGTTTGGATGGTTTCAAATGGAATGGATTGATTGCTGACGGCATTTTTTATTTGTTTCTCGGTGGGTAGTGCTGGTGCATTGGGTGATGTTTGACTTGCAGCAGCACTACCCCATTCCTTTAGCCAGACATTCACCTCAAGTTCACGGGCCAGTGAAAGTAATATTTCACGATTGGGAGGGCTTGGTCTTAAGTCGTCTAGCGTATGCGGTAATGCCACATCTGTTTTGATGGTCACCAGTTCTTTAGAGAGCGGAAGCATGGGGAGACTTTCTCGAAGGCGCTCACCTATTTTTCCCCCGATGGTGTCAGCATGTGTGATTAGATTATCGAGAGTATGATGTGCAGTCAGCCATTTGACAGCTGTTTTTGGGCCACACTGCGGCACACCTGGAACATTATCGCTTGTGTCTCCTACAAGGGCCAAATAATCAATGATTTGGTCAGGTCTTACGCCAAACTTAGTTAAAACCCCCTCAGGGTCTAAGACTTGTCGGCTCATGGTATTAATCAGTGTGACATGCTGATTTACTAGTTGTGCCATGTCTTTATCGCCTGTTGATATTAACACAGGTAGAGATTCAGCTGAGGCACGTGAAGCGAGTGTGCCAATGACGTCATCTGCTTCAACGCCTTCAATGATTAACAAGGGAAAACCAAGGGCTTTTAAAATATTGATTAGAGGCTTAAATTGGCGTCTTAAATCATCTGGCATGGGAGGACGGTTTGCTTTATATTCGGGATATAAAGTGTGCCTAAATGTTTTACCTGGGGCATCAAAGATAATGGCAAACTGTGTTGGCGCAACATCTTTTAATAAACGTCGAATCATGTTGACAACCCCATAAACAGCGCCTGTAGGCTGGCCTTCGCTGTTGGTTAAAGGGGGTAAGGCATGAAAGGCACGAAAAAAATAGGAAGACCCATCAACGAGTACAAAAGGTGTTTTTTCCACAGGCTTATCTCTCTGTATCAATGGCTTCAGGAGCAGGTTTAAGTTCGGAATGTTTTTCTTTGAGTAAATTAACTTGTTCACTGAGTTTTTTGAGTTGCTTGCGCATGAGCGGAATACGTGTGGTCGACATTTCGTGCTCAATGGCTTTTTCACGCGGACGAGCTGGGGTGCCTAAGTAAATCAGGCCTTTTTTCAGATGTTTTTTAGGGGGGACACCAGCACGGTCACCTAAAAGCACTTAATCATCGGTGCGAACATGGTCAGTCACGCCAACGCCGGCTGCAAAAATAACATGGTTACCACTTTGGGTGCTGCCTGCAACGCCTGTGAAGGCGCATAAAATATTATGTTGGCCCAATTTAACCGAGTGTGCAACTTGCACGAGGTTATCTATTTTTGTGCCTTTTCCAATAATGGTTTCACCAATCGTTGCACGGTCAATAATCGTACTGGCCCCAATTTCAACATCATTTTCAATGACAACACGTCCAACATGAGGAATTTTAATATGTTGACCATTTTCAGCCGTGTATCCAAAGCCATCAGATCCAATAACAGATGAGGCATGAATCGTGACCTGTTCGCCAATGTCAGAGTAGTCATAAATTGTAACGTGCGAATGAATGGTTGAATGCGCCGCTATTTTGACATAATTACCGATATGGACATGGCTTTTAATAACGCAATGATCACCGATATGACTTTCAGCCTCTACGATGACATAAGGGCCAATCGAGACATGTTCACCTATGATGGCATCAGGTGCAATGATGGCTGTTGGATGAATGCCTGGTGCGGGTTTTGGGGTTGGGTAGAAATGCTTGAGTAATACAATAAATGCTTTGAATGGATTTTCAACTTGAATCAAAGGCTTATTGAGTTCAGACACGTGCTTTGCAACAAGAACAGCCGCGGCATCTGAGAGTTCGGCTTGTTTTAAATGGTCTGTGCCATCAGCAAAAATAAGTGATCCTGCTTTGATTTCATCAATAGGAGATAAAGCATCAATTGTCACGGTGTTGTCACCAATGACTGTACCCTTTACGATGGCTGCGATTTCATGTAGCGAGGCATGCATAGAAAAATTCCTTGAATTTAGGATTAGATTTAGAATTAGATTTAGAAATTTGTCGTTAGTATATCGTAACGGAGGTGTAATTTCGACAGAATAAAATGCGTTTATACTGGCTTCTCGCTGTTTGATTTGTTATAAATTTAGATAGTAATATCTAAAATATAAATAAGCTTGGATGCTAAAAATACTCAAAGTATCAAAAAACGAGATTAACTTGCCCGTGGTCGTGATTGGTATTGCGTTGCTATTGATTATTTATCATATTTTTTCGTACATGATACCGTTTACAAATAATGCTTTCGTTGCAACCAATGTCACACCGATTGCAGCAGATGTTTCAGGTTATATTACAGATATTTATGTAAAAAACGGTCAGCCAGTTAAGCAGGATGATCCTTTGGTTAAAGTCTATCAAGAACCTTATCGTTTAGCGCTTTTAACTGCAAAAGCACGATATGAACAAGCGATTGAGCAGGTGAAAGTAATTGAGCAAAAAACCAATAAAACACGCGATTTATTTCATGCTGCAGTATTCGATTATGAAAAAGCAAAGCTTAAATTCAGATTAAAAAATAATCCAAGTGTCAGTCAAGCCGTGCCGGTACTTGAAATACGTGTATTAAAATATAATTTACAAGCCATGGAAAAGAAAAAAGATGCGTTAGCGAAACAAATTAAAATAGAAGATAGGCAGGTGCTAGAACAGCAAAAAAAAGTAAGCGCTTTAAAAGCAGAGATGGATAATGCGGCTGTTAATTTGAATTTAACGATAGTTCGTGCACCAACCGATGGCACTGTTGATAATATGTATATCTCAAAAGGCACACCGGTTAAAATTCATAAACCGTTATTTTCTTTTATTGATACATCAAACTGGTGGGTACAAGCGAATTTTAATGAGACGGACTTGCGGCGTATTCGTCCTGATGATGAGGCGATTATTTTGCTTCGCATGTATTATTTTACAAAAATATTTCATGGTCGCGTTGTCAATACAATTTGGGCTGCAGATAGACAAAATACGGTGATTAGAACACAGCAGCAAAAAGTAGCCAATGAGAATGAATGGTTATTAATTCCACAGCGTTTGCCTTTACAAATTCAAATTCTTGATCCTGATCCCAACCATCCTTTGCAGCCAGGTGCCAGTGCTTATGTTTATATCAAAGCTCATTCACACCGCCGAAGCGTATGATCCATATGGGATACATCGGCTAAATGGCATCAAAGTCGTCTATGTTTTTTTTGTATTGGCCGGCTGTAATTTGTTATTTCATATACCCAATCCGTATTTTTATTTTTTTTATTTACCGATAACTGCGATGACCGCCGAAGTCATGATGCCGCGCTTACAAGATAAGTACAAAGCTTTTATATATACCATGATGGGCGCATGCCTCATGGTCATGTTATTTAATATGTTAAGGCCTTATCCATTATTTTTTTTGGTAGCGATGTTTGTGGCAACCGTGAGTTTATACCTGATTGCATTGCATCGCGTAGATATCATGTTGCCTTTGGTGCCGATTATTTTAAGTCTTGCAGCCTACTCATTATTGTATCCGACCCTGAATGCTAATTTTAAAATGCTGCTAGAGAATGTATTTACAACGGTAATGGCGATGCTGGTTATTATTGCGGCATTACTTTTATTTCCCCTGAGTTATTATTATCGTTTATGGTTGCGGGCTTTTCGTCTTGCCGTTCAAGCATGGTTAAATCGTTTGTTACTGATTCATCAAAATCAGGTGGTGACTGTTTCATTATTTGAGGAAGATATTAAGCAAATGCTTGATTTTTCAAATATGTTACCCCGTTATTTACCTTGTTATTCTATTTTAAAAATTAATTTACTCATGCATGGGCTAAAAAACCAAAGTGAGGTGAGTCAGAGCGTATTGGCCAAGCTAGATAAAGAATCGCTTGCTTTATTGATAGAAAATACAAAATTATTGATACAAGCAATAGAGCAAGAAAGCACCTGTGAGCTGATTTTCACACAAGATAAAAACTTCATACAATTAATACAATCTTGGAATCTGATATGCATGAGGCAATAGATTACCGGACAACGCGTGCATTACAAATTAGTGCGGTTTTTATTTCGGCGCTATTATTACAAAAAATATTAAACTTTTCACATGCGGGTTGGATTGGCTTTGCCGTCATGATGATTTATGCAGGTTTTGATGCGGGTACGAGTGTTCATCGAACGATTCATCGCTTTTGGGGCGCGATGTTTGGTTTGTTTTTATCTTACATTCTCTTTTTTTTCATTCGCATTGACGACGATCTTATTTTAATGGTCGTACCTGCTATGGTCTTTATGGCTTATTTTACCTTGAGTAAATATTATGTCTCACCGACCATTTTTACTGTGACGCTAACGGCATTAGGCAGTGATTATTATCAAAGTGATTTATACGCGATAGATCAATTTTTCTTTGATTATGCGAAATCAACGGTGATTGCGTTAAGTATTTGTGTTTTTTTTGAATATTTTATTTTTAAAAAAAATAATTTGACACATCAATTTTATTTTAATTTACAGCAAAAGTTAGTTTCAGAGTTACAGGCGTTGCTAGATGTGGTTTTAAGCGCACCTGTACGTCGTAGTGATTATTTAAAATTAAGTGCAGCATTTAATACGCACGTTTTAGCGTTACATGCTTTTTTAAGTACAGCAAAGCATGACTATCATTTGAAAGCTACAGTGTTTAATGAGCTCTCGGTTTTTAATCAAACCACTTTAAAAATATATCAAAATATACAGACATATTTTGTATTAGGGCGTCCAGACACAGATATTTTGCTGTTAGAAACAAAAGCACTGCTTCAGCAGCTAGAGCTGATGAGTCAGGGCCGTCAATTTCAGGGGGATTGAGTTGCAACGCTTAAAAAAGATTTGTTTAATCGGGGTTCTTATATTAAGCCCTATCCTGACATCTTGTACGTTTGATCCTAAGTATGTGCCGAAGCCTCAAGCAACGTTGCCGCTTAAATGGCATGCTGACAATCAGCAATTAGATACAACGCATGCTGATACAGTTTGCCTACCATGGTGGCGGCAGTTTAACGATCCTGTGTTGAATGATTTAATTGCAAAAGGATTGGCGCATAACAATGATATACATATAGCTGTGGCAAATATTGAAGCGGCGCAAGGTGAATTAAAGCGTGTTCAATGGAATTGGGCTCCTAATCTAGATAGCTTATTAGGCTATACCTCCTTTCCTTATTTGGGATATCCCGGCGTGATAGCGGTGCTGTTGCCCACTTATACCATGAATATTTTTAAACAAATTAAAGAACAAAAAAGAGCAAAGTATGAACTGAAAATCACACAAAACATGCGAGATACGATTAAACTTGCAGTTATCGCACAAATATCAGGAAGTTACTTTAGTTATCAAGCGGAAGTTGAGCGATTAAAATTACTTCAAACAGTAGAGCGAGATATTAATCAAACATTAAATATTTATCAGGCCATGTATAAAAATGGATTATCATCTGACATTCCCGTTGAACAGGCTAAAAGTAAGCTTGCTTTGATTCAGGCAGAAGAGGACGTTGTGAAACAACAGAAAGTCGTCAGTCAAAATATGATACGTGTTTTATTGAATGAAAATCCAGATAACTTTGCTTTTCCTCGTCAATTCAGTCAGTTAAATAGCCACCAAATGATTATTGGTGGTTTACCGTTAGCTGTTGTTCAGAATCGCCCCGATATGCAACAAGCAGCCAATGAACTGACGGCAGCCAATGCAGGTATTGGAGCCGCTTTTGGAAATTTTTTACCCACGATGCAATTGAGTGCCGCACGAGGTGATATAGGTACGGTGCCTTATGGGACGAAGCTTGGCTTGCCAGTGTACTTTAATCAGGCTTTGTCACAGTCAACGATTATGCCATTATCTAATTTTGGTGAATGGGATAAAACAAAAGGGTTAGGAAAAGCAGCGTATTACAAATACTTAGATACTTTACGTAAAGTCTTACGAGATGTTGATAATGGCTTATCTGCTCATGCATATTATACGGAGCGTTTGGATAAAACAGAGCATGCTAAAAATAATTTAAATAAAGCCTATCAGCTTAATGATGCCTTATATCACGAAGGGATTATTAGTTACTTAGGGCTTTTAGATGAAAAAATTAAGTTTGATCGTATTAAAGTGCGCGTGAACCAGCGTAAGCTGGATCAACTCATGACCATTGTAAGCTTATATCAAGACTTAGCGGTGGGGTATGGATGTGGCTAAGCAAATCGGCGAAGAATAAGCGCTGCGTTTGCTCCACCAAATGCAAAATGATTTGAAAGCGCTAAGTCAATGCGTTTATCTTGTGCTGTATTTGGAATGTAATTTAAATCACATGCAGGATCAGGGGTGTCCAAATTAATGGTCGGTAGTAGACGCTCATGTTGCATGCTTAAAACCGTTGCGATGATTTCCATGACGCCGGCAGCACCAATGGCGTGTCCAGTCATTGCTTTTTGGGCTGTAATAGGAATATCAAAAGCATGCTGACCAAATACATTTTTAATGGTTTCCGTTTCGGTCACATCATTTAAAATAGTGCCTGTTCCATGTGCATTGATATACTGAATATCACCAGGGGATAAACGTGCGTCGTTTAGCGCGGTTTGAATTGCGCGCGCTTGGCCTTGCGCTGTTGGGGCTGTAATATGAGAGGCATCACAACTTGCGCCGAAGCCAATGATTTCGGCATAAATTTTTGCGCCACGGGCTTTGGCATGTTCGAGTTCTTCAAGAATTAAAATGCCAGCACCATCTGCCATGACCATACCGGTACGATTTTTATCAAAGGGGCGACTCGCGGTTTTAGGCGTTTCATTTTGCGTTGACATGACGCGCAATTTGCACCATGCCGCCATGATAGTTTCCCAAACCAAAGACTCTGTTCCGCCACAAACAGCGACAGAGACCCGATCATTTAAAATTTGTTGATAGGCATTACCAATGGCTTCAGCCGAAGAGACACAGGCGTTTGAAGTGGTTGAGTTGGGCCCGCCCAAGCCAAAAGCAATCCCGACATGATTCGCAACCGAATTAGGCATACCACGAACAACAGTGAGTGCAGGTATTTTACGCCAGCTTTCGGTATAAAAAGTTTTATAGGCTGACTCAAGTTCGGGCCCGCCACCGAGGCTGGTGCCAATATAGGTGCCGGCGTGTTGGCGTTCTTCAGGCGTTAAGCCCGCACGTTCAAGGGCATGATGTGTACAATAAAGTGCGTATTGCGCGACACGCGGGAAGCGCTTCTTTTTGTTAAATTGAGGCAGGTGTTCTAGACATAAATCAGTAATTTCACCAGCAATTTGTGTGGTATAAGCAGAAGGGTCGTAGGATTGGATGGTATCAATACCACACTGTCCATGTGAGGCTGCTTCCCAAAAATTTTCAAGTCCATTCCCAATTGAGGAGGCAATATCCATCCCTGTGATCACAACCCTTTTTTTCATGCCTTGTCCTCAAGTCTTCGTAGCTAGTATTTATTGCGCTAATACGCAATATTAAAGGGCTTGTTTAAAAGCTGTCAAGTGAAAAGCCCCGCTTATAATAATCTACTGCATTATAGATCTGAAAGCCCATGTTTTGATAGAGGTGAAGTGCGGATTGATTTTGATTTGAAACCGTTAGATGTATTTTTTTGGGGTGATGTTTGTGAATGTACTTTAAGCAATATGAAAGCAGTGCTTCACCAAAGCCTTGTTGTTGCATATCAGGTCGTATTGCAAAGTCAGTAATCCAAACTTGATGTTTTTTTAAAACCAAATGGACTTGTCCTATGACGCGTTGCTGATGACAGAGCAATAGGATTTTAATATTAGGTGTTTCAAGTAATTTTGTAATGCGTTGAATCGGATCAGGGCGATCTGTGTTGAAACAGGTATGATCTAGTAAATATAATTGATTGATATCATGACTATCGGCAGTTTTTATTGTATAGGCTTGTTGTTGCGGTGTCTCAGGGATATAAGGTGTGCAAGTCATATTATATTCAGTGTTTTCAAAGTGAAAGTGATGTTGTTTGAACCATGTTTGATTTAATCCTTGGGGTGTTGAAATAATCAGATAGCGCAGATCCGGATATAGCATAGGTAGCTGAGGGAGCATGGTTTCCCAGAGTGTTTTAGCGATGCCTTGTTGTCGGTATTCAGGATGAATTAATAAAGCAATTTCAGCCGCATCAGGATAAAAATGGAAACATGCGAGAAAGCCAATCAGTTTGCTTTTTTGATAAAACAAAAGACTGGATAAGCCTTGGCGATAGCATTTCAGCAGATGGGGATAAACGGGAATAACAGCGTTATCGTTCATTTGACAGGCGCTAAGCAGTGCTTTTAGCGCCTTCAAGTTTGATTGAGACAGCTGATGAGTGGTTAAAAGCATGCGACAAGATGCTAAGACATTGTCTCACGTTCAGGATAGGCTTTCCTGCGATTCGTGCTGCCTCCTAGCCACTCAGGGCAGACTTCGAGAATTTTGGCAATGTTATCCAACTGACTGTCAGAAGGTAAATTTTGTCCAAAAATCATTGCATTTGCAAGGTGACGTGTCACCCCAAATACTTTTGAGACTGCTTTTGTTTTTTCGTTCAAGTCATCTGGGAGGCCCAACATCGACAACTCCCGATTAAAGCGTTGCGCAAACACTTTACTGTTCATCTGATATGCTCCTTGCTTTGCTCAGATAATTTGAAAGCGTCAATCCATGACGTTAATCTATAACAACGAAACCTCTTTGTTATAACTTATTTTTTAAGTGATGGCTATGCTGAACCCGCATCAAAATAATTAAAATCCATTAATTTTGCTGCTTGCACTTCATTTAAGCGCTTGATAGGGCGTGTATGAGGCGCCGTTTTCAGGAGCTCAGGCGTGTCTTTTATCTCTTTTAGAATAGATGCCATGGCAGCAATAAAAGCATCTAACGTTTGTTTGCATTCGGTTTCAGTCGGTTCTATTAGTAGGCATTCTGGAATTAACAAAGGAAAATAAATGGTTGGTGCATGAAAACCATAATCCAGTAATCGTTTGGCAAGATCTAAAGCTTGAATTTGGAACTCTTTTTTTTCTGGGGCAAGTGTAATAATAAATTCATGGCTTGCACGCCGTTCAGGATAAGCTGCAGTGTATCCAATACGCGTGAGCTCGGCTAAAAGGTAATTGGCGTTCAGTGTTGCAAATTCAGCAATACGTGTCAGTCCTTTTTGGCCTAAAACACAAATATAAAAATAAGCACGTAATAAAATACCGGTATTACCCATAAATGTTGACAGTCGACCAATACTTTGAGGGCAATCTTTGCGTGTTGCAAGGCGATATGTTTGATTGTCTTTGCATACAAAGGGCAAAGGTAAAAAAGGTAAAAGGCGTTGATTTACGGCAACAGGCCCGGACCCTGGTCCTCCACCTCCATGTGGTGTTGCAAAGGTTTTATGTAAGTTTAAATGCATGACGTCAAAGCCCATATCACCCGGTCGGACTTTTCCTAAAATGGCGTTTAGATTTGCGCCGTCATAATACAATAAGCCTCCTGCTTCGTGTACAAGTGCAGCTATTTCTTTAATTTGTTTCATAAATAAGCCAAGCGTTGACGGGTTAGTCAGCATAATGCCAGCTGTTTTTGGGCCTACACGTTCGCGGAGTACTTGAAGATTAATATCCCCATCTTTTGCGGTTGGAATTTCAATCATTTTAAAACCACATGTGACAGCTGAGGCTGGATTTGTGCCATGGGCTGCATCAGGAATTAACATTTCTGTTCGCTCAAAATCACCATTGGCTTCGTGATAAGCTTTTATCATAGCAACCCCTGCAAATTCACCTTGTGCACCAGCCATCGGGGTGAGTGAGACAGCATGCATACCAGTTATTTCTGCAAGATAGGTTTGGAGGTGATATAAAATATTAAGCGTACCTTGGTTTGTATCAGCGGGTGCGAGCGGGTGTGTTTCAATAAAATCGGGCAATGATGCAGCATGGTGTACCCCCCGAGGATTATACTTCATGGTGCAAGAACCAAGTGGGTAAAAATGGGTGTCGATGCCGAAATTTTTTTGTGATAACTGGGTAAAATGTCGTACGATTTGAAGCTCTGAGCACTCTGGTAATCGAGGCGGTGTTTTTCGGAGTAGGTTATCCGGAATGTCGCTGTTTGCGTTTGACAGGCTTGGCATTTGAGCGTGAGCACATCGGTCAGGTGTTGATTGTTCAAAAATAATAGTGCTCACGACGTTTTCTCCATAAGAATGCTTTCTAATGTATTGGCAAAGTGCTCTATTTCCGTTTCGGTGCGGCACTCTGTTGCGCAGACCAACAATGTATTTTTCAGAGCAGGATTATGTAATTCAGGGGGATAGCCCGCATGAATACCTGCTGCTTCTAATTGATTAAGAATAGAGGCAATATTTTTTATATTTTTTGGTAATTGAATCAATGCTTCATGAAAGAAAGGTGCATGAAAGACACGCGATACGCCGGAAATATTTAAAAGCTTCTTGACTAATAAACGTGTATTTTGATGACATTGCTGGGCAACACGCATGAAGCCCTCCGGCCCTAAAAGGCTCATATGAATGGTCGCGGTTGTGACAAGCAAGCCTTGGTTTGTGCAAATGTTTGACGTCGCTTTGTCACGTCGAATATGCTGTTCGCGTGCCTGAAGCGTTAAGGTATACCCCGTTTTTCCATCTGTATCTGTGGTGCGTCCAACGAGTCGTCCGGGCATTTGGCGCACATATTGTTTTCGTGTGCTAAGAAAACCAACATAGGGACCGCCTCCGGCCATTGGAGCACCAAGCGGTTGTCCTTCACCACAAGCAATATCAACACCATGTTCCCCCCAGCATCCAGGGGGTTTTAACATACCGAGTGAAATAGGATTAACACAGCCAATCGAGGTGACTTGGTGTGCGTGTGCCCAGTCACTTAAAGCATCAACGGGTTCAAGTTGTCCAAAAAAATTAGGTTGTGGAATAATCAGGGCCGTAATAGGCGTATCTTCGTAGGCATCTAGTGACTGTGGTGTGGTGATGCCCTGTGTTTTGTCCATAGGCAGTGTCATGAGCGTGATATCTTGGTGCTGCAAAATGGTGTCAAGGGTTTCACGATATAATGGATGAAGTGTTTCAGGCACAAGGATATGATGAGGGTGTTTTTTTTTGTTTAAACGTACGGCCATTAAAATCGCTTCTGCAAGGGCTGTTGCGCCGTCGTAAAGTGAGGCATTGGCCACTTCCATACCCGTCAGCTCGGCAATCATGGTTTGAAATTCATAGAGTAATTGCAAGGTCCCTTGACTTGCTTCGGCTTGATAAGGGGTATATGCGGTTAAAAATTCACCGCGTGAGGCAATGTCCCATACAGCAGCTGGAATATGATGTTGGTAGGAGCCAGCACCGATAAAGCAAGTATTCGATGTGTTTTGATCTGCTAACGCTTTGGCGTGTCGCATCAATGCCATTTCATTGAGACCATCGGGTAAATGTTTAAAAGCTTCTTGCCTTAGCGCAGGTGCAATTTCATCAAAGAGCGCCTCAATATTTGGGGCGCCAATGCATTGAAGCATGCTTTTTATTTCTTCTGACGTATGAGGAATATAAGGCATGTATTAATGCTCCTCGTGAATAATATTTTTATATTGCAGTTCATCCAGTAGCGTAGCTAACTCGCTCGGGTTCTCGGCATCAATTTTCAAAAGCCAACCTTCCCCTTCAGCATCACGATTAACCAGTGCTGGGTCTTCTTTAACCTGATGATTGACCGCAACAATAGTGCCACTAATGGGCGCATAAAAATCTGACGCGGCTTTGACTGATTCAACGACACCAAGCTCGTCACCGGCTTTAACGGTTTGGCCTTCTTCGGGTAACTCAATAAAAACCAAGTCGCCCAGTAAAGTTTGGGCATGCTCAGTAATGCCTATGGTGACAGGCGTTGCTTCAGTATTAATCCATTCGTGCGTTTCTGTAAATTTCATGATGCGGTCCTTTTTTATTTTTCAATTTTTAATTTTTTAAAATATTAAGACTTTAAAAAGCGTGTTTTTCCGACAGTGACAGGTAGGCGCTTGCCACGAATATCAACAAAGGCTTGATGCTCAACGTCTACTAGGACACGTGCGATGGCAATGGAGTATTTAAGTGTTGGGGAATAAGTGCCGCTGGTGATAGTACCAACTTCTTGATTATCCATTAAAATAGCTTGTCCTGGTCGCATGATACCGGGCTCTTGTAGTGTTAAACCTACGAGTTTACGTTTAACACCTCGTTTTTTTTGTGCAAGCAAGGCGTTCATCCCAATAAAATCACGTTCGTAAGGTTCCCATTTAACTGTCCAGGCAAGACCTGAATTAAGTGGTGTTGTTGTTTGATCCATGTCTTGGCCATAGAGTAAAAAGCCAGCTTCGAGTCGGAGGGTATCACGAGCGGCAAGACCTGCGGGTGTTACGCCTTCTTTCTGTAAATCAGCCCAAAGGGGTGCGATTTTATCTTGGGGCAAAATGATTTCGAACCCATCTTCACCGGTATAGCCTGTGCGTGCAAAAAAATAATCGCCTACATCGACACATTCAAATGACGCAAGCGTTGAAACGGCATCGGCTTCAGCAGGGCTGAGAACTTCTAATGTTTTTTGGATAGCATGAGGGCCTTGCACTGCAAGCATGGCAAGCTCGGTCCGCTCTTGAAGGCCAACTGAGAACCCTGTACTTTTATCATGGAGCCAAGCCAGTACATGTTCTCGCGTGGCAGAGTTTAAAATTAGGCGATAATTATCGGGTGTTCGCTGATAAACAATTAAGTCATCTAATATTTTACCATGTTCGTCACAAAGACAGGTGTACAGTGCACACCCAACATGTTTTAAACGGTCTATGTCATTGGTTAATATTTTTCGTAAAAACTGACGGCCACCCGCACCTAAAATATCAACTATGGTCATGTGAGATACATCAAACATGCCAGCATTGGCTCGAACGGCTTCATGTTCTTTTAATTGAGAGCCATAATGAAGTGGCATATCCCAGCCATGAAAATCGACCATTTTTGCGCCTGAGGCAATGTGTGCGGCATGAAGCGGTGTTTGTTTAAGCATATGTGTCCTATTTATTATTTATTATTTTAGTTTTTAAATAAGACTTTTGATTATACTGAGATAGGTTGTATGAGCAAGTTGAGATATTTAGCGATTGAATTCGTGCTTTATCAGAGATTAAAAGCGCGGTAAAATTCAAGCTGTTATTTTATTTTTTAGGCAAAAGGGGTGGTTAGGTGGGCAAACGTCGCGTTTATAACATGAATCGTGATCCAGTCAGTCGGCTGTTCAATGCCTGGGACTTGCTATTGCTGGTGCTCGTAATTTTTGGTTTGTTTTTTTTAGGTAAAGCAGGGCATCAAATGGCAAGGCCTTATGCGGTTGGTCAGCCCCTGCCCATTTCGCTTGACCCAACCGTATTGCCTTTTTATGCGCTTAGAACTGTACTGAGAATGTTTATTGCACTTGGATTTTCATTGTTATTTACTTTGATTGTTGGTGCATTGGCCGCTAAAAATAGGCGTGCAGAGCGCGTGATTATTCCGATGATTGATGTATTACAGTCGGTCCCCGTTTTGAGTTTTTTAGCGATCACCGTTACTGGATTTATTCATTTATTTCCAGGGAGTTTACTGGGGCCTGAGTGTGCTTCTATTTTTGTAATTTTTACTTCACAAGTCTGGAATATGACTTTGAGTTTTTATCAATCAGTCAAAATAGTACCACCAGACTTTCGTGAAGTTGCCTCGATGTTTCAGTTATCACCTTGGCAGCGGTTTTGGAAAATAGAAGTCCCGTGTTCACTCTCCGGTCTTTTATGGAACATGATGATGTCGATGTCTGCGAGCTGGTTTTTTGTGGTGTTATCAGAAGCGATGGTGGTGGCACATCAAGATATTCGTTTGCCAGGTGTTGGTTCGTATATTGCACTGGCGATTGAACAAGGTAATTTGCAAGCCATTGGCTATGCTATTTTGGCCATGATTATTGTTATTTTTTTGTATGATCAAATTTTGTTTAGGCCTTTAATTGCGTGGTCTGAAAAATTTAAATTGGATGCATCTCCTGATGATGAGCCTTATCAGTCTTGGTTCTTGAATTGGTTGCGTAAAAGTCGTTTGGTTGATCTTGTGGGTCTTGGAATAGCTTGGATAAAAGAGCAAGTGATTCATCTGCCTTGGTTGTCTCATCAGGTTTTAAAAGCAGTATCACGAGATGAAATACCTAAATCACAAATCGCAATCGATTGGATTTGGAATATATTTGTCTGGGGCCTGCTCTTTTTTTCAGCTTATGAAGTATTTGAATTTATTTCTCCGACGATTACACTTCAGGAAGTAGAACATGTTGCATTGTTAGGCATGGCAACAGCATTGCGTGTGATAATTTTAATTGTGTTAAGTTCTCTGGTATGGATTCCGGTGGGTGTTTGGGTTGGTTTAAGGCCTAGATGGGTTCAAAAGATACAGCCATTAATTCAACTGGCGGCGGCTTTTCCGGCTAATTTATTTTATCCATTATTTGTAATTATTATTGTACAGTTTCATTTGAATGTACAAATTTGGGTTACACCGCTTATGATTTTAGGCACGCAATGGTATATTTTATTTAATGTTATTGCTGGCGCTTCGATGATTCCACGCGATTTAAATTTAGTGGCGGCGAATTTTGGTGTTCGCGGATTTCAATGGTGGAGAAGGCTTATTTTGCCAGCAATCTTTCCGTTTTATATCACGGGTGCAATTACAGCTGCGGGTGGTGCATGGAATGCAAGCATCGTTGCTGAATGGGTGAGTTGGGGGGGGACAACATTACGTGCAACAGGGCTTGGTGAATACATTCAAGCCAATACTTTTTCGGGAGATTTTCCTCAAATTGCACTGGGCACAGCCATGATGTGTGTGTATGTTCTGCTGTTTAATCAGTTATTATGGCGACCGTTATATCGCTTAGCTGAAGCACGTTTTCAATTAGATAGAGGCTAATATGTCAGAGATTATTGTTTCACTTGACCGTGTACGAAAAGCCTATAAAAAATCAGCAGGACAAGCCTTACTGGTATTAGATGATATTAATTTTTCATTGAAGAAAGGCGAAATTGTAGCGCTATTAGGTAAATCAGGATCGGGTAAATCAACGTTACTGCGTATTATGGCGGGTCTTATTTCGCCAACCAAAGGAAAAATCTCTTATCGCGGGGATGAAATAAAGGGTCCTGTGTCAGGGATTGCCATGGTGTTTCAATCTTTTGCTTTAATGCCTTGGTTGACAGTACTTGAGAATGTAGAGCTTGGTCTTGAAGCTGCAGGAATTAGCCGTGATGTTCGGAGAAAACGAGCAATTGAGGCGATTGACATTATTGGTCTGGATGGTTTTGAATCAGCCTATCCGCGTGAATTATCTGGAGGCATGTGTCAGCGTGTTGGATTTGCACGTGCTTTGGTTGTTAATCCTGATGTGCTTTTAATGGATGAACCTTTTTCAGCGTTAGATGTATTAACCGCTGAAAATTTAAGATCAGACTTATTGGCACTTTGGCGAGAGAAAAAAACCAATACGAATGCCATTTTATTGGTGACGCATAATATTGAAGAAGCCGTGACCCTCGCAGATAGAATTATTATTTTAGGCAGTGATCCTGGCTTTATTCGGGCTGATTTGCAGCTTGACCATTTATCATCACGCGATTTAGACAGGCCGGAATGTCGCGCTTTGGTGGATAGAATTTATATGCTCATGACAACGGGTGTTGATGGCAAAGAAAAACATGCAGCGCGTGAGCGTCAAATTGGCTTAGGCTATCGTTTGCCACAAGTTGAGCCCTCGGAACTATCAGGCCTCATTGAAACCATGAAAACATTTGAAGCCAAGATTGATTTGCCTGAGCTTGCAGATGAAATTACGATGCATGTCGATGATTTATTTCCTATTTTAGAAACGCTTGAGGTGTTAGGTTTTGCACAAATTAGTGCTGGTGATATTCATTTAACACCACTTGGGCAACAATTTTATGAGGCCGATTTGCAAGAACGGAAGCGTTTATTTGCAGAGCAATTACTTGCAACGATTCCACTCGCGCGCCATATCCGTTATGTATTGGATGAAAAAGCCAATCATCGGGTGTCGGAAGAGCGTTTTTTAACAAAGCTTGAAGATTATTTTAGTGAAAAAGAAGCCGATAGAATTTTACGAACCGTGATTGATTGGGGGCGCTATGCAGAACTATTTGCTTATGATTTTAATTCAGGCATGTTAAGTCTTGAAAATCCAGAGCCCTAATGCATTAATATTCCCTTAATCTTGATGCGTATAATATGCATATATTGTTTAAATATGTATTATTTTTTGGGGAGTGTATTATGCCTAGTTGTTTAAAAAAAATACCGATGATGGGCTTAGGTACTTTTATAGGCATCGAATTAGACCGAATAGAGGATTTTGATAAGCGCATGGCGCTTGTTGAAAAAACAGTATATAACGCACTGCGTATAGGTTATAGGCACATTGATTTAGCTGAAAATTATGGCAATCTTCCCGCTGTTGGCCAAGCGCTTAGTCAGGCAATGTTACCGATAGATAGCGGAGGCCTTGGCATTAATCGCTCTGATTTATGGGTCACTATGAAGTCAGATCATTATACTTTGGAAGTGGTCGAATCTTATATCAATATATTAAATGTGGGTTATTTAGATACTTTTATGTTGCATCATGTGGAGCCTGTTTTTAGGTGTGAGGCACAGGTAAAATCAATCTGGGAGAAAATCACAGATCTGCCAGAAGCGCTGGTTAAGACTTTTGGTGTATCGAATGCGTTTGAAGGGCATTTGATAAGATTAATTTCTATCTGTGAAAAATACAACTTGCCAAAACCATTTAGCAATCAAATCGAGTCTAATTTTTGGTGCTCTAATGATTCAATAATTCGTTATTGTCAGGCACAAGATATCCAAGTTATTGCATATTCGCCTTTGGGTTATGATGTTGCATCATTTATTTTTGATTCTGAAATTTTACGAGAAGTTGCTTGAAGTATTGACGCGACGCCTGCCCAAATTGCACTTGCATGGAATATGTCACGAGGCGTTTCTGTTATTCCGAAAACAACACATATTGAACGATTAGAAGAAAATTTTAATGCAACTCAATACGTCTTCTCTATGGAAAGAGAGCGTGATGAAGTGTTGTCGAAAATAAAACCTCAAAATGGCGATGGTACGTTAACCAATGAGGCTTCTAAAAAGCATGCTGAAGCTTTAACCTGGCAAGTTATTCAAACCCCGATTGTGATGGCTTTGTTAAAAGAGCAAACACGCTTAAGTAACAAAGTGGCTTCAATGAATCTTTTATCTGAATTTTTAATGAGGACTGCTTATCAAGCTAAAGTTGAAGCTGTTCATCATGAAGTTCAAGCACTAGGTGAGTTGACGGATGAAAAAATAATCAATGCAATCCGCAAGAGAAAGCCAGATAATAGATTATATGATGCATTAAATACACATTCTAGTTATTTTTTTAAAGCCTCTATTGTTTCAACAGATGATGTTGGTGTTGGTTTCTCTTGTTCTGATCAGTCGAGGGCTTTGCTAAACATTGAAGCCGAAATCTTAAAAAAGGAACAACAGGATGATTTGATGGCAAGGTGCTGAGCATGTCTCCTCGTTTAGGGCGTATAAAATGTCTATTTTTTTAATGAAGTTATTTCGATGGACTGTATTTTTAAATTTATTATTTATTTGTTTCTCTGCACAAAGCATGGTGGTGTATGGGCATCGTGGTGCACGAGGACTTGCGCCTGAAAATACCCTATCAGGGTTTCGGGTTGCCTTAGCGCATCGTGTCGATGCAATTGACTTAGATATTACCATGACAAAAGATGGTATATTGGTGGCTTATCATGATTTAACTTTAAATCCAGATATCACGCGTGATGCGAACGGTCAGTGGGTTGATGCGCATGCAGAGATTAAAATTAAAGATTTAACGCTTAAGCAATTACAAACCTATAATGTGGGACGGATTCGGCCGTTGAGTGTTTATGCTGCGACGTATCCCTCACAAATATCCGAAGATTATATTGCTATTCCGACACTACAAGCTGTGATTCAAGAGGTAAAAAAATCAGCGGATTACCCTGTTGGTTTTCAAATTGAAATTAAAACCGATCCAACACAGCTTGATTTAAGTTTTTCAGCTGAGGCGATGGTGCTGGCATTAAATCAGGTGCTTCAAGAAGAAGGCATCAGTCATCGCACAAAAGTGCAAGCATATGATTGGAGGTGTTTGTTATTATTACAGCAATTAAACCCAGAAGTAGAAACGGCTTATCTTACAGATATTGATCATGAGCAAGTTTTATTGAACGCTGATGCAGAGATTGCAGGGATGTGGACGGCAGGTTTTTTATTAAAAAATTATCATGATTTGATTCCTGAAATGATTCACGCTTTAGGCGGAACATGGTGGGATGCAGAGGATATTGAATTAACTGAGGCACAACTTAAGCATGCGCATCAGCTTGGATTAAAAGTAGCTACTTGGACTTTTCCTGATCGCACAGGGCAGGAAATAGATATTTTACTGGTTCGACAGTTGATGGCCATGGGGGTGGATGGTGTGATTACTGATAGGCCTGATAAAGTTATGGATTTACTGCATAGATGAAGCAGTTTCCGCCTTGTTTTTTGGCCGCATACATGGCTTTATCAGCGGCTTGAATTAATTCTTGTTCATCAAAATGTTGCGACTGATTGGTCGCGATACCGATGCTCGCAGATATTTGTAGGGTGTTATCTTTTGTTATAATGGGTTCGTGACATGCTATTAATATCCGCTTAGCAATATCATCTAAATCTTCGTGATTGCGTAAGGGATGGATAGTTAAGATAAACTCATCCCCGCCAACCCGGGCTAATAAGTCCTCTGCTCGTAAAAGTTTAGATAGACGAGTACTTATTTCATGTAAAACCAGATCACCTGCAGCATGTCCATATTGATCATTGATAGGCTTGAACTTATCAAAATCAATATACAGAATGCCAATGTTTGCATTATCTCGTTGTGCTTTCGATGCCACGCGTTTGATATGGTCGTCAAAATAACGATGATTGGGGAGGTTTGTTAAAGTATCCACAAAAGCATATTAAGTTATTTTTTGCTCAGCTTGTTTTTGAAGTGTGATATCGCGAATTAAATTAATCGCAATAGGACCTTCTTCAGTAAATACGGCAAATAATGCAGATTCCATAGGAAATTCGCTGCCATTTCTTTTACGGGCAGCCAGTGTTAATTCGCGTGCCTCTAAGTATCTTGATGTTGGGTGTTCAAAAAAAGAGTCACGTAAGTTAGGGTGTACATGTTTAATTGTTGAGGGCACTAAATCTTCAATTACACAGTTTTTAAACTCTTGATTGGTATACTGAAAAAGTGCTTGTGCGGTGGTATTGGTTAATATCACATTGCCTGATGGCGTGCTTAAAATGGCTGCTTCTGGAATGGCATTTAAAAAAGCCATGAACGCATCTGACATCAAAAAAGACATTGTCCAGTGAGATTTGTTTTCAATCATGCCAAGTTCCTTTTTAGCTATGCTTGGTATTTTTTTTATTGTCGTGTTATTAGTACTAAAAATGCAATAAATATAATTAATATTATGGCAAGAATGCCCATGCTCGAAAAGCTTTTGTTTAAGTTTTCTCGGCTAAATTGTTCAGGTTTGTTTTTGATTGTGCGATAAATAATCCAGGCAATTAATCCGGCACCTATTAAGGCCAGTAGTTGATAAAAAGTTGTCATGACGTTTCTCCAGAAGGTTGCTCTAAGGCAAAGGCATCAGAAAATAATTGCTGTTTTGGTATGTCTTCATCAAGCAGTGCATCACGTAGTGCGTAAACAAAATCAAACGGGCCTGCCAGAACCACTTGATAATTTTTGAGGTTTTTTTGATGTTGTTGCGTGATACGTTTAATCAGAGGGGTTTTGTCTTGGTCTGTTAAATGAGGGGTGTATTTAAAGTGCGGGACATGCTTTTCCCAGGCGAGTACTTTTTCATCGAGATATAAATCTTCTTGTGTTCGTGCACTCCAATAGAGTTCGAACGGTTGTGTATGGCCATCAGTCAGTAACTGTTCAATCATGGCTTTAATGGGTGCGAAGCCTGTACCGCCTGCAATCAATAAAATAGGCTTTTCAGGGGTGAGTGCTTGTAAAGTACATGTACCAAAAGGTAAATTTAAAATGACACGACCTTGTTTTGTGATTGCATCGAGCACATGCTGTTGTTCGCTATGATTGGGTTGATGACGAATATGTAATTCATATGTTTTAGGGCCAAGTGGCGCATTTGCAATGGAGTAGTATAGTTTTTCATCTGGGTTCGGTGAGATAATTTCTAAATATTGTCCAGCATCATAATGAATATATTGCTCAGGGGTTAAGGTGACCCGCAGTAGGCGATTTGTTAGTGGTGTCACTTGGGTGACTTCAGCCGGTGTGATTGCGATTGACATGATTATAATCCAAGTTTAGGCCAATAAGCATTAATTTTATCTAATATATCAGGGTCCATGGTCATCGGCTTTCCCCAGGGGCGTGTTGTTTCACTAGGCCATTTATTGGTTGCATCAAGGCCTATTTTTGAACCTAATCCTGATACAGGGGAGGCAAAGTCAAGATAATCCATGGGGGTGTTGTCTATCATCACGGTATCGCGTGCAGGGTCCATTCGGGTGGTCATTGCCCAAATGACATCCTGCCAGTTGCGCGCATTAATATCATCATCACAGACAATCACAAATTTTGTATACATAAACTGCTTAAGAAAAGACCATACAGCCATCATGACGCGCTTGGCATGTCCTGGATATTGTTTTTTGATCGTCACCACAGCTAAGCGATAAGAACAGCCTTCAGGCGGCAAATAGAAATCAGTGATTTCAGGAAATTGCTTCTGTAAAATGGGAATAAATACTTCGTTGAGTGCAAGACCTAATATGGCGGGCTCATCAGGGGGCCTGCCGGTATAGGTGCTATGATAAATGGGGTCGGGGCGATGGGTGGTTCGGTCAAAGGTAAAAACGGGAAATGACTCAACTTCGTTATAATAACCGGTATGATCACCAAAAGGCCCTTCTGGTGCCTCAAGGTCTGGTTCAAGGTAGCCTTCCAGTACAAATTCGGCATTGGCAGGGACATGCAAATCATGCGTAAGGCAGCGTGTCAAATGTGTGCGCTTGCCGCGTAGGAGGCCTGCAAAGGCATACTCAGACAGGCTATCTGGAACAGGGGTTACTGCTGCGAGTAAGGTGGCAGGATCAGTGCCGAGCGTGACGGCTATTGGAAAACGCTCACCCGGATATTCTTTTTGAAAGGCTAAATAGTCGAGCGCGCCTCCGCGATGTGCAAGCCAGCGCATAATGAGTTGGTTTTTATTGAGTACTTGTTGACGATAAATGCCAATATTTTCTCGTGTTTGATGGGGTCCTTTGGTTGTGACGAGTCCCCAGGTAATGAGCGGCGCGACGTCATCAGGCCAACAGGTTTGAATGGGGAGTTTGGTTAGGTCTATCTGCTCTTTTTCTATGACATGTGTTTGGCAAACAGCGCGTTCAGTGGTTTTAGGTGCCATGTTGAGCGCGTGCTTTAATAAAGGTATTTGTTGGAAAGCATTCTTAAAGCTTTTGGGGGGCTCGGGTTCTTTCAGTGCGGCAAGCAGCTCACCTATTTCACGAAGGGCTTTAATATCATCTTGCCCCATCGCAAGCGCAACACGTTCGACAGTGCCGAACAAGTTTGTCAGAACGGGAATATCATGATTTTTAGGGTGAGTAAATAATAAAGCAGGGCCATCACTGCGTAATACTTTATCGCTGATTGCCGTCATTTCAAGATAGGGTGATACAGGATAATCAATACGAGTGAGCAACTGACGTGATTCTAAGTGTGCAATAAAATCACGTAAGTCGCTGTATTTCATAAATTAGTTCCTATGCGTTTTTATTTTTCTTGGCGTTTCATCGCACCAAAAAATTCAGCATTTGTTTTATGGCTCTTCATGCGCTCGAGTAAAAACTCAATGGCGTCAGATTCATCCATAGGTTGTAGTATTTTACGCAAAATCCACATGCGTTGAAGTTCTTCAGGTGAAAGCAATAAGTCTTCACGACGTGTACCTGAGCGATTAATATTAATCGCAGGGAAGGTGCGGCGTTCAGAAATCGTTCGGCTTAAGTGAATTTCCATATTACCTGTGCCTTTGAATTCTTCATAGATTACTTCATCCATTTTAGAACCTGTTTCAACCATAGCTGTTGCAAGTATAGTGAGACTTCCGCCTTCTTCGATGTTTCGTGCAGCACCATATAGGCGTTTTGGACGTTGCAGTGCATTCGCGTCAACACCACCAGTGAGTACTTTTCCTGATGAAGGCACAACGGTGTTATAGGCACGTGCGAGTCGTGTGAGCGAGTCGAGTAAAATCACCACGTCTTTTTTATGTTCAACCAAGCGTTTGGCTTTTTCAATGACCATTTCTGCGACTTGAACGTGGCGTGTGGCAGGTTCATCAAATGTACTAGCAACCACTTCGCCTTTAACCGAGCGCTTCATTTCGGTGACTTCTTCAGGACGTTCGTCGATGAGCAATACGATAAGATGGCAGTCAGGGTAATTTTTTGCGATAGAATGTGCAATATTTTGCAACATGATGGTTTTACCGGCCTTAGGCGGTGCAACAATCAAGCCACGTTGCCCGAGTCCAAAGGGTGCAGCAAGATCAATGACGCGGGCAGTTAAGTCTTCGGTGCTGCCGTTACCTTGTTCCATCACGAGTCGTTCGGAGGCAAAAAGAGGGGTTAGGTTCTCAAAAAGAATTTTTCGTTTTGCATTTTCAGGCGTGTCATAGTTAATTTTATCTACTTTTAGCAACGCAAAATAACGCTCGTTGTCTTTAGGGGGGCGAATTTTCCCTGAAATACTGTCCCCTGTGCGTAACCCAAAGCGTCTGATTTGGCTCGGTGATACATAAATATCATCAGGGCCTGCTAAATAAGAGCCATCGGCAGAGCGTAAGAAGCCAAAGCCACCTTCAGGTAAAATTTCAACGACACCATTGCCATAAATATCAGCGCCTTTGGAGGCGTGGGATTTTAGAATAGAAAAGATGATATCTTGTTTGCGCATCCGGGAGGTGTTGTCGATTTTTGCTTCTTGCGCGATGTTTACCAATTCAGAAATAGGTAATCGTTTTAATTCACTCAGGTTCATAGGGCTCGCTTCGAGGTTGTTGATTAATAGATTTTAGACTAAATGCAATGAGTATCCAGAATTTATGTTACGAAAAGCGTGGCAGTTAGAGTTATGCCGGCTGATATAATAAATTAGTACTGAAAAATACTAACATAGTTTTTCAATGTTGCCTATTAGTTTTTATGATGTGCTTTGTTTATATAGTTATATAGAGGTGATTATTGCAAAATGAAGCGATATTATAAAAAATATGTCTAAACCTCTTGTGAGTTGCGCTGGTTTTAGTTAGAATCGCCCGTCCAGATTATAAGAAACTTAAGTTATTGAACACTAGGCGTACGGAGTGAATACATGAAAACCTTTAGTGCCAAAGCCACTGATATTCATCGTGACTGGTATATCGTTGATGCAAGCGACAAAATATTAGGTCGTCTTGCGACTGAAATTGCACGTCGTTTACGTGGGAAACATAAAGCTGAGTATACCCCTCATGTGGATACCGGTGATTACATCGTTGTGACGCATGCCGAAAAGGTGCGTGTGACAGGAAATAAATTTAAAGATAAAACATATTATTCGCACTCAGGTTTTCCTGGCGGACTAAAAACCATCGCGTTTGATAAATTGCAGGAAAAAAATCCAGCGCGAATTATTGAGCTTGCTGTGAAGGGCATGTTACCCAAGAATGCGTTAGGGCGTGATATGTACCGGAAGTTGAAAGTGTATGCGGGTGGTGAACATCCCCATGAAGCACAGCAACCTAAAGAACTTGTGATTGAGGAATAGGCACTATGGCTGAATTAGCGCAGCATTATGGAACAGGTCGTCGTAAGAGCTCAACGGCTCGCGTTTTTATGCGTCCTGGTAAAGGCAATATCATGGTTAATAAACGCTCATTAGATGAGTATTTTGGTCGTGAGACAGCATGTATGTTAGTAAGACAACCATTTGAAACGGTTGAAATGTTAGGTAAGTTTGATATCTATGCAACAGTTAAAGGCGGTGGTATTTCTGGTCAAGCAGGTGCGATTCGTTTAGGTATTGCGCGTGCGCTGGTTGCTTATGATGAAGACGGTGCTGCAGAAGATGCAGGACTTCATCCTGATTCTTACCGACGTAAATTACGTGCTCGAGGCTTACTCACACGTGACTCACGGAAGGTTGAGCGGAAGAAGGTTGGGCTGCGTAAAGCGCGTCGTGCAACACAGTACTCTAAGCGATAATTTATTTTTTTACCACTTTCTTGATAAATTGTGGTAAAATAAGCCTCCCTGCTGTTACATATGACTAAGGAGTGAGGATGGCTGTTATTGCAAAACGCACTGTCATGTCGTTATATTCTGATAGTGACGATATCTATAGCCATCAGGTTCGTATTGTTTTAGCTGAAAAAGGCGTGAACGTCGATATTATTTCAGTGAAGCAAAAAGCGTTACCTGATGAGCTGTTAACTGTAAATCCCTATGGTACAGTTCCAACTTTAATTGATAGAGAACTGGTGCTTTATGAAGCACGTATTATCATGGAATATTTGGATGAACGTTTCCCTCATCCGCCTTTATTACCTGTATATCCTGTTGCGCGGGCAGAAACCCGAAAGATGATGCATCGCATTGAGCAAGACTGGTATGTGCTTTTCCATGAATATCAAAACGGAAACCCAACGGATGCTTCGCGTCAGCAATTGGCTGATAGCTTAGTGAGCTTGGAGCCTGTTTTTGCAGATAAGCCATTTTTCTTGAGTGATGAATATTCATTGCTTGATTGTGCGTTGGGGCCACTTTTATGGCGTTTGCCGATGCTTGGTGTGACTTTACCTGAAGAAGCGATGGCTTTACATGCTTATATGCAGCGTTTATTTGAGCGAGAGGCTTTCCAGAATAGTTTAACGGATGCTGAGCGGCAGCTAAGGGTGTCTTGAGCCATGACAACGACAACAAAAATGACCTCAAGTCGACCTTATTTGATTCGTGCGCTCTATGACTGGATTGTTGAAAATCAATTAACACCCTATCTTCTAGTCAATGCAGAATATCCTGGTGTTGAAATTCCTCTCGAATATGTTACGGGTGGCCGTGTTATTTTAAATATCTCCCCGGAATCTTGTCGGGGTTTACATCTTGATAATGACAGAATTGTTTTGACTACCCGTTTTTCAGGTCGCACGGTACAATTGGCTTTGAGCCCTGGTGCTGTTCTTGCGATTTATGCAAAAGAGAATGGGCGGGGTATGGAGTTTAATGAAGGCGACGACAGTGATGATTTGCCCCCACCCAGCAGCGGCCCTAGCGGTTCGAGTCCTTCAAAAAGTAATACAGGACGCAAACCTGCTTTACGTTTAGTGAAGTAACATGCAAATCTGCTTTGATTTAGCAGATGAGAAAGAGACCATGGCTTTTTCATCTGTTTTAGCTTCTGTTTTGGCCGCACCCCTTGTGCTTAGTTTTCAAGGAGACTTGGGTGCGGGTAAAACAACGTTAATTCGTGCGATGTTACGTGCTTTAGGTGTGACAGGTTCCATTAAAAGTCCAACCTTTTCTTGGGTTGAAAGCTATGATTTTTCTGCTTATACAATACATCATTTTGATTTATATCGACTGACGGATACAGCCAATTTGAATACGTTTGGTTTTCGTGATTATTTTTCATCCGATGCTATTTGTTGTATTGAGTGGGCAGAAAGAGCACCTAGTTTAAAATCTTATCTGGATGTGGTATTTTCAATTGAAATGAAAGGTGAAAGTCAAGGCGAAGGACGCCTTTTATCAGTCACGGCGTTACGCCCACCTGGAGAAATCGTAGTTGATCATCTTCGGAGCATTTTAAAATGAAAAACCTTGCTTGTTTATTCTTGCTGTTATTTTCTTCACTTGGATTTGCGACAACGAACCTTCAGTCCGTTGTACTGGATGAAACCAGTGAGCGGACTTTGATTCGTTGTAAGCTCACAGGCGCTTTTCGTTATCATACCTTTACTTTATCTCATCCTCATCGGGTTATTATTGATTTTAAAGATATTAAGCAAGCCACGCAGCATGTATCGCAAAAAAACAAAAAATATTTTTTTTCTAAGCTTCGTTTTGGGCATCCGAAACCTAGGATACTTCGGCTCGTGTTTGATATGACAGAGGCGATGCAAATCACCCAAACAGTACCAGATGGAGGGGTTGGAAAAGATGAGTTATTGCTGACATTAAAACCATTACAGGCGAAGAAAATCACCCCTATTGCTTTAAAAAAACCACCGAAATTACTACGTGATGTAGTGATTGTGTTAGATCCTGGTCATGGTGGCAAAGATCCTGGCGCAATAGGTGCTCGGAAAACCAAAGAGAAACAAATCGTGCTCGCCATTGCAAAAAAATTAAAACAACGTATTGATAAGCAGCCTGGTATGCGTGCTGTTTTAACGCGAAATGGTGATTATTATCTTGGATTACGTGAGCGTTTAGAGATTGCTCGTAAGCAAGATGCTGATGTGTTTGTTGCGATTCATGCTGATGCATTTATTCATCCTCACTCAAAAGGGGCCTCGGTGTTTGCTTTATCTCAACGAGGTGCAACCAGTGAAGCAGCACGTTGGCTTGCAGAAAAAGAGAATTACTCAGAACTTGGGGGCGTTAATCTTTCGGAGCTTAGCGATCAAAATGATTTAATTCGAACCGTATTAATTGATTTATCACAAACAGCGACCACAACTGCGAGTGTGCAGATGGGGTCGCAGTTATTAAAACGTCTTGGGCATGTCACGAGCTTACATAGCCATGCGGTCGAGCAAGCGCGATTTGTTGTTTTAAAATCTCCTGATATTCCTTCTGTTTTGGTGGAAATGGGGTTTATCTCTAACCCTCGGGAAGAAAAAAACTTAAATAGCCCTCAATATCAACAGCGCTTAGCCGAGGCGATGTTTGAGGGACTAAAAACGTATTTTTGGAATCACCCGCCACATGGTACGCGTCTTGAAGCAATGGCCAATGTTCATTTACATGTGGTTCGTTCAAATAAGATGCTCTTAACGCCTCGGGCATCCGTGTGAGAATAAAAACGCTTTCACCGCATGTGGCAAATCAAATTGCAGCGGGTGAGGTGATTGAACGTCCTGCATCGGTTGTAAAAGAACTACTTGAAAATGCCCTGGATGCAGGGGCAAAGCATATTGATATTGACATTGGTTTTGGTGGCCTGAATCAAATTAAAATTAGCGATGATGGCGTGGGTATTATTGCGGAAGATTTACCACTTGCTATCGCTTCACATGCGACCAGTAAACTAAAAGCATTGGATGATTTATATGTTATCGACAGCATGGGGTTTCGTGGTGAAGCTCTTGCCAGTATCTGCTCGGTTGCGCGTGTTTTTATCCAATCGCGTGCAAAAAATGCGATAGATGCAATGGGTTTGGAGTGTGATGAACATGGTATTCGAATGCATCCATGCGCGAGAAATCAAGGGACAACGATTGAAGTACGTGATTTATTTTTTAATGCTCCTGTTCGAAAAAAATTTTTAAGAACACCTGCATTTGAATATCAAGCGATTGAGCGTGTGATAAAACGTCTCGCATTTAGTCGTCCTGAAATTGCATTTACGGTGAGCCATGATCAAAAATCCAATTTACGGCTGCCTGCTGCTCCTTCAGATAGAACACAACGCATGCGCCTCACACAGCTTTTGGGGAAAGCGTTTGTAGATGAAGCGGTTGTTGTTGATATTACACGGGGCAATATGCGTCTACATGGCTGGGTTAGTGGACCGGCTTATGCACGGAGTCAGCAAGATAAACTATGGTTCTATATCAATCAGCGGATGGTACGAGATAAGCTTATTTTACATGCGCTAAGACAAGCTTATGCTGATGTTTTACCGGAGGGGCGTTATCCTGCATGTGTGTTATTTTTAAATATGCCGCAAGACGCAGTTGATATTAATGTGCATCCCAGTAAATACGAAGTGCGCTTTTCTGATGCAAGAGCTGTGCATGATTTAATTCGACTCGCTATTATGGAGATGTTGGCGACACAAGCTTCGCCATCGCATATGAAGCTTGAACAAGATATTGAAAATCCTCAGTTTACTGAATTTGCTACGCAAGCAAACGTACAAGCAAATCATCCAGTTTATCCGATAGATAGTAATCAAAAAAAAATACTGATTGCCTTAAATTCACAATTTGGAATATTGACGCATCAAAACGAAACTTATTTGCTGGATGTCAAACGTTTACATCACGCCCTATGTCTTGATGAATTAAATCAATTAACTCAGCCTTGGGATGCACGACCGCTCTTGGTTCCGGTCAATATAGAAATCTCAGTGGATGAACAAGCGCATTTGAAGGCACATCAGAAATTATTAAAAAAATTGGGGCTTGTGTTGAATTTTTTAGGAGATAATACAGTTCAAGTGCGTACCATTCCGCGTGCTTTGCCGGCTTTAGATTTGAAACAGTTTTTACATGCTTTTTGCGCACTGGCCGAAAAAAACATCCAGCAAGTGACCATGCTTTTGGCTGCATCAGAAGAGATTAATTTGATGATGATGACGGATATTGAGCAGCAGGCTCTCATTGCATATTGGAAAAATTTAGACAAAACAAGTCATCATCAAAAACTGAGTGCTTGTTTAGATATTAATAGCTGTCAAAAGGTGCTTGATTGTGCGTAATGTGATTTGTTTAATGGGTCCAACAGCATCTGGAAAAACAGCAATGGCTTGTGCACTTTTAAACATATTCTCTTGTGAAATTATTAGTGTTGACTCCGCTATGGTGTATCAAGACATGGATATTGGCACAGCAAAACCAGATGCAGATTTGCTTCGAGAAGCACCGCATCATTTAATTAATATCCGAAAACCGACAGAAACTTACTCTGTTGCTGCTTTTTGTGATGATGCACATGCGTTATGTGATGCGATTTTAGCGAGAGGGAACATTCCGCTATTGGTTGGCGGTAGTATGATGTATTTTCGAGCTTTTCAAAAAGGATTGTCTGCGTTGCCGCCGGCTAATTCTGTATTACGAGAAGCCTTGTTACTGGAGGCGAGGCAAAAAGGTTGGCCTCATCTACATGCCAAACTAAAAATATTAGATGCAACGACAGCAGCAAAATTGCACCCAAATGACGCTCAGCGTATTCAGCGTGCACTCGAGGTATGTTATGCAACCGGTAAGCCTTTATCTGAGGCTTTTAGCCATCAATCCGGTCAGTTTTTTCCTGATTATCAAATCATTAATTTAATTTTATTTCCAGAAAGACGGGCTTGGTTACATGAACGCATAGCGATTCGCTTTGATCAGATGCTTGAGCTTGGATTTTTAGATGAAGTGAAAGCCTTGCAAGCGCGTTTTCAACTGACATCAGATATGCCCTCGATGCGAAGTGTTGGGTATCGACAAGCGCTTGATTATCAACAAGGCGCTGATGATTTTAAGCTATTCCATGCGAAAGCACTAGCGGCAACACGTCAGCTTGCAAAACGTCAATTGACTTGGTTAAGAACGTGGCCCAATGCTTGTCGATTTGATCCCGAAAATTCAAATTGTTTTGATACAATGCTTGAGCTCTTGCATTTGATATTAGATAATTAGGCCGACAAAATAGAGGATTGAAGATGGCAATATTAGACAAAAAACAGGCTTGTTCCAGTAAAAAACAAACGGTGCGTTTACGTGACTTACCTTTACGCTGTCCATCTGATGCATCTCAGCTTTGGAATGCGCATCCTAAAATATATTTGCCGATTGAAAAAAATGAAACAGGGGAAGCAACGTGTCCTTATTGTGGCACGCAATATATTTTCAAGCATGATAAATAGTATATGTTTCCTTCGGCTTTCAGCATTGGGTGATGTGTTGAGTTTTGGACCATTGGTACGGGCGTTGCAGCAATATTTTCCAAAAGCAAGCATCACCTGGGTTATTTCACCACTGGCTTATACCTTAGTGGAAGAAATAAAACAGGTTGAGTTTATTGTTTTAGATAAGCCGAAAACACCGGCTGATTATTGGCGATTTAAACAGCAACTGAAGCATCGGCAATTTGATGTACTGCTTGCAGCACAGGCAAGTTTACGTGCGAATTGCTTATATCCTTTGATTCGCGCAACACGCAAAATTGGATATGATAAAAGACGTTCAAGAGATGGGCATCGATGGTTTATGCGAGAGCATATTCAGCCAGGACGTGATCATACTTTAGATGGATTTTTAAAGTTTGCAGCAGCACTCGGTGTGCCACATGCTTCACCGGTATGGAATTTACCGGTTGAAGACGCGGCTTATCAATGGGCTCGCTCAAAAATCAAATCAAATCAGGTGCTGATCATTAATCCTGCGGCCAGTAAAGCTGAACGGAGTTGGTTTGCTGCCTCTTATATTGAAGTTCTTCAGTCTGTACTAGCACGATGGGATATACAGGTTATTTTAATTGGCGGTCCTGGCGCAGAAGATAAAGCACTGGGTGACGCGATTGCCACGGCAGTGCCTATTGTGACCAATTTAATCGGGCAAAGTACGCCTAAGCAGTTACTGGCCTTGATTGATTTGGCAACCCTCGTGTTATGTCCAGATACGGGGCCCGCACACATGGCAGCCGCGATGGATACGCCTGTTATTGCACTACACGCTGTCACCAATGTGGATATTTCAGGACCCTATACGTATCGAGATTTAGCCGTTAATGCGTATCCGTTGGCGCTACAGCATAAAAAGCAGTCGGTTGACTCAGTGCCTTGGGGGACGCAAGTGCATGAAGCTTGGGCCATGACTCTTGTGTCGATTGATGCTGTCATGGCAAGATTAGATACTTTTTTTGCTCAGCTAACCTTTAGCTGAGCATGTGTTACGAGCCTGTTACCAGCCTGTTAAGAGTCTGTTGCAGAAGGTCCTGCAATATCAATATCTGAATCTTTAAATGTAGGTGGTGTGATGCTTTTGATGAGCATCAGCGAGAGCGTTGCATTGTTGCGTTCATTGAGTTGGTTGGATACATAAAGTTGATAATTAATTTCAGACAGTAAGATAGCGATTTCTTTTTGAACTGTTGCACTGGATGCATTGTTGATGAGCGTAACCCATTGGTTGCTTTCATCTGTATTGTCTGCTGAATTGTTTGAGCTTGTGGATGGATCATATAAACGGCGAGTTGCCATTTTAAATTCACTTAAGGCTTGGCTGGTTTGTTTTGATCCGTCAGAGCTTTGGCTCATTCTTTTTGCAAGAATAGCGTAAAGGTTTCCGGTTGGGACAGACAGTTGCGCTGCATAACTTCGCAATTTAGTAAAATAGCTGCCAATTTTTTCTTGAGACAGTTGTTTGTTTAAAACACTTGTTGCATCTGTACTATCGGTTGTTGCTGCCTGATAGGTTTTGTCAAACTCTGAAAGCTTCGGTAATGTAGGCGGGGTAACAAGTCCTGCTGCATATAGAATAAAATTGTTGGCTTCTTGTAATTGGTTTTGGGCTGTGAGGCCGTCATCTGTATCTGTTTCTGTTGAGCTTGAAGTGGTTGATGCGGTGCTTGTGGTTGCGTATAGCAGAGGACCAAACAATGAGTTGCTGTTCAATTGAGGAATAATATTTTGATTATAATCATAAGTAAAATAAGTGTCTAATTTATCTGGTATGGCTCCCATAACATTAGAGGCTATTTTTGAATCATACAAATAGGAGCAGTCGCTCTCCCAAGTTGTTAAATCTTTGCTTAAGCAAAACGTTGTTTGACGGGTTGTGAGTGTATTTAAGATAGATTGTGTGACCGGATCGTTTTGATAAGTGGATGCGCTACTAGAGGGCTGATCTATGAGACTGGAAGCAGAAACGCCACCATCAGTTCCTGTTGATGGACTGCTATAAGCACCTGAATTGGGTTGTTTTGCAAAGGTGAAGTTTGCCATTGAATTGAGGGCAGCATAACTACCATCTGCGCTTGATGGAACAAAATAGGACAAATCTGCCGTGTAGGCATTGACAGGCATAGCACCCAGTAGGGTGATAAATGAAAACTGTTGTAAATTAGTGGCGGTTGAGACCGCAAGTAGTTCAGATAACGGGGAGTTGACCGGCTGGGAGACATCATAGCCTAGCCATGCACCAAAGTTTTTAACATAGCTATCAAGCGTATCATCATCACCGGCATGTATTTGGCTTGACGCAAGCAGTAATAAACCAGGAACAACATGACGAAATGTGCGCATTATTCTTCTCCTTCGAGTGCTTCGGCAACCAGTTTTAGACGGTCTTCAGAAAAAGTGCGTGATAATAACCGCAATCGTTCAAAGACAATATTTCGCTTCAAAAAAAAACCAGCAGCATCCTGGCCACTGAGGCTATTTTCTTCAGCATACATCAATACTTTCGACGCGCTGCCAGGGTGTGCCATGTCTAGAGCTTGTAAAAGACGTAGGCCGCGCCCAGTTTTTATATTTGCAGCAAGTTCAACAAAACGTTTTGATTCATTTAGGTCATTAAGATTGACTGAGGCTAAGTTGTCAAGTGCTTCTCCAAGTGAGGTGATGGCTTGTTCGAGATCGGCATCATTATCGAGCGTCCAGTCTTCAACGCTTTCCATAAATGTGATGACGCGATAAATAATAGGATCTTTATAACTCGACCAATATTCAGCAGAAGCTTGATGACTCAGATTAGGCATGCTTTACTCAGTAAGGATTATTAAAAAATAATTACAGTTTATGAACAATAGATTGATTAATGTCAAGCATTCAATCTATTATGATACAAAACGTTTAATTGAGGATGACAATGGGAAAAAAATATAGCTCAAGACTCGTGACGCGTTTCTTCAATGTGTTTCGTTTTCATTTATGGCTAGATGTGAGCCGCCTCAAAGAATTCATGGAATATATCACAACGCTTTGTAAAAAATTATTCGTGCCTCAGGCGCAAGAGGCAAAAGAATCGTTTGATGAAGCGAAAGCGCGATTAAAAGTAACGGATGAGCAGCTTTCCAAACAAACGCAAGCCTTATTTTGGTTGAGTTTGCTGATGCTTATGCTGGCGAGCCTCATATTTTTTTATGGTATTTATAATGTTTTCTATGGTGGCATCTTGGGTGCTTTAATTTCTTTTGTCGTCACTTTGGTTGCTTTAGCACTTGCGTTTAGATATCACTTTTGGTTTTTCCAGATTAAAGAAAAAAAACTAGGATGCTCATGGAAGACATGGCTAAACGAAGGTTTACTTGGAGGAAAAAAATAATGCAATTGCGATGGAAAACTTTTTTCTTGACGATGCTCTCTATTTTTTTTCCGATACTGGCTTTAGCGGATGACTCGAGTAGTATGAGTTTTGCACCGCCACCGAGTGATATCTCGGTGACCTTTTTAGGCAATATTTTTGGCATGGTGGATGGTGTGCTACATAGCACCGGCAGCCAAATCATGGGTATTATGTTTGGCGTATTTAATGCAGCCGTTTTATCGCTTGGCGGCATTGTCATGATGTATATTATTCTTGTGTCGACCATGAATACTGCCCATGAGGGGCAAATGTTAGGTCAAAAATGGTCTTCTATCTGGGTGCCGACACGTGCTGTGATAGGGCTTGCTTTGCTCATTCCTAAGGCATCCGGTTATTGTTTGATGCAAATTTTTGTGATGTGGGTTGTTTTGCAAGGTGTTGGGGTGGCCGATAAAATTTGGGGTGCAGCGCTTGATTATATGAATAGAGGCGGCGTGATTATTCAGGCCGATATGGATCCTAGTGTTTCGATGAATGCAGACGGCAGTGAAGTGATTGCAGGATCAGCAAGAATTTTATATGGGCAAGTGTGTATGCTGGGTTTGCAAACCCAACTTGAGACATTAAGATCGGGTTATCTTGCAGCAAAAGATAAAGGGGCCGGAAATTGTTCGGGTACTTTATCGACAATGATGAAAGCATTTTGTGATTATGAGGTGAATGACTTTCTTAATTCTGTGAGTCCGATAACCACCTATAACGATGCAAGTGATACGGCAACGTCATATACCGTTAAAATGCCTAATTTTAAAAGTGATTCTATTTATTATGGATTAAATGGGGTGTGTGGCACGATATCATGGAAGGCGCTTAATCAAGAAGATATGCAAGCGATTGATAGTGTCAAAACGCTTTCTAGCAGTGATATTGATACGATTAAAGCATCTCGTGCGGCAGCCGTTGAACAGGTGTATATGACGCTATCAACGACGGCAAGAACAATCATCTCAAACGATCCTCAAATTAATAGTGCAGCCTCTACAGATAGTGAAGAATCAGTGGTTGCAGAAGATCAATTTGGTGTGCCACTTCAGTCTTCTGGTGACACTATTTGTTCGGGTATGAGTGATGATTGTCCTAACTGGGGAGCATACCCTGACAGCACAACGTCAGTTTTATTGAGTGGAACAGAGCTTCAAGAGGCAGTAGAAGATTATAATGCGGTGATGGGGCCGACGGTTAATTTAATTCAAGAAGCAAAACACAGTGACGATGTGAATAAAGAACGTAAATTTATTTCGAAAGCGGAGCAACGTGGTTGGATTATGGCCGGAAGCTACTTTTTTGATTTAGCAGAGTTGAATGGTTCAGCAGCAAGCAGCACTAATACTGACTCAGATACGGGGCTTTCTAGTAGTACGTTTAATACTTCTGATATGAGAAATGCTTTTGGCCAGAATGATTGCCAAGGAACTTATGCAACTTTGTGTGAGTTATTTGGTTATGATAATCCTGATCCTGTGACACAAGTGGCTAATTTAATTGATGGGACAGGTATTCCAAATGCACCATCAGGTCCGCCAGATTTTACGCAAATGAACAATACCGGGATATTTAAAGTCGTGGATAGCCCTGGTGCGTCAACGGTTTTTGGTTATGCTTATAATGAGGCATTTCTTGATTTGCCTGGGCAAGCGGGGGCTGATAAAAAAATCAATGTCATGATTCCGATTGATTATACGCCGCCGAAGATGGGAAGTGCGCCTAAAATGAGTTGTTCTAAAATTAATTTAGGTTTCACAAAGTTCACAGATCCCTTCTGCCAAGGCATGAATGGGCTCATTGCCGCCCTTTGGACGGTGGTTGCCTCTTGGCTTGTTGCGGCAATTGAGTATGCCATTCAAGTGGTCCTCAATGTGATGTTAGTGCAGCCTTTGCAAGGATTTATTGAAATATTCCAAAATGGTGTTGATATTTTGGATAAAACGGGTGTGAATCCGATTGCAGCATTGGCTAAAATGGGAGCAACGTACATTGACTTTTCAATGGATACGTTCATTACTGCGGCAATCGCTACAGCGATTGGTTCTTTTTATCCGACTGTACTTGCGCTCATGACGATGACGCTTCCTCTCTTTTTTTCATGGCTTGGTTTGATGGTTGGGATTGGTTTTCTTACTGCGTATTACATTCCTTTTTTACCGTATATGATATTTACGTTTGGAACGATTGCGTGGATGATTTCAGTGATTGAAGCCATGGTTGCAGCCCCTATTGTCGCTTTGGGGATAGCACATCCAGAAGGGCATGATGCATTGGGTAAAAGTGAACAAGGGATGATGATTTTACTCAATGTATTTTTAAGGCCAGGGATGATGATTATTGGCTATATTGCAGGTATTGCACTCTCATTTGTCGGGGTTTGGATTATGAATGCAGGCTTCCAGAATGTGTTGGATTACTTATTGAGTGATAAAATGTGGGGAGCAAAAGATACGACCAGTCTTAGTGATGTACCATGGGCTAGCTATTTTGGCGAGTTCTTTGGCGCTTTAATGTATGTGATGATGTATTTAACGATTGTTGAGAAAGCCTTTACACTGATTGCAGTACTGCCTGATAAAGTCTTACGTTGGATTGGGGGGCAGCCAGAAGGTGTGGGGCAAGAGACCATGCAATGGACTGAGGGGACGAAAGGTAAAATAGGAGAAGCTGGTGGTAAGACGCAAGAGGGCGGCGAGAAAATGATGAAACAAGCAACTGGGCATCTAGGTAAAGCAATGCTTGGTGGCAAGTCATCACCTGGTGGAAATAAAACCTCAATGGGCAAAGAAGAATGAGGTAAAACGTGATGCTTAATATGACCTACGTGTTGTTACGGCACGTAGGTTTTTTTTAGATTTTTTTTAGGTTTTTTTATGAAATTTAAGCTTGTTCTTTGGTGCCTGCGACGATGATTTTATAGGTCCGTTCATCGATAATGCCGGCATCCAGCTTTTCTTTTGCATCAACAGTCATGAGTTGTCCGCGTTCGCGCACGAGCTTTCGAGTGACGCGGGTGACTTCATTCGGGTCACTTTCAAGCAAAATATCACGTGCTTCTTCATCGAATATAAGATATTCACGTAATGGCACACGTTTACCATCGACAGTAGGGACTAATTTTTGCCAAATACAGAGTCGGATGGTTTCTAAAATATCAATCGTTCGGCCAAGACGTTCGTCGCCAGAAAAAGAGGTCACCAGTCGGCGCATGGTTTCTGCGACTCCTGAAGTATGCAGTGTGGTGTAGACAGGATGCCCTGTTAAGGCAGCCTCAAGAGCCGCACTGATGGTTTCAGGGTCACGACACTCTCCAACCATAATCAGGCGAGGTTTGCGGCGGAGGGCGTTTCGAACGCCTTCGGCAAAAGAGGGCAGATGACGAGGAATTTCGGATTGGCTCACACTGGCTGAAATGGTCTCTATTTCGTCAAATACAAATTCAATTGGCGCTTCATAAGTAAGGACTTTTCGATTTGAATCTGCGCCTTCAATGAGATCGCGGATAATCGACGCGAGTAGCGTTGATTTTCCGGAGCCTGTTGCACCCGTGATAAAAACAATGCCTTCTTGTGGTGCAATGGCCTCTAGGATATTTTGAGGCAAGCCCAATGTGTCTAATTTGGGTGGGGTGGTTGGAATGGTACGTAATGTAATTTGAATGGCATCATGTCCTTCAACGAGGCATGCAGTGCCGTTGACACGATAGCGATATCGCACGCCCCGATTGGGTCGAAATTCAAAATGCGTATCGATATCTTTTCCGGATAATAATTGTGTTGTTGCATTGGGGCCATAAATGGCATTAATTAAGTCACCTAGCTCTGTATTGGAGAGGCGTCGGTTGGTTAAACGAAGTAGTTTACCGTAAACTTCTGCATAAATAGGTGCGCCAGTTTGAATGGTGACATCCGATGCCGTTAAGCTTTCTGCGTGCTCCAGTAGACGTTCCATAAAAACAGGCGTGAAGCGTGTGGGTTCATCTGGCATTAAGTTAACATGTTCAGATTGATTTGTATTTGAATCGGTCATAATGAGAGGCCAAGATTAATTTACGGGGCTAATAACAGGCTGCCAAGTATTTTGGTTCACGCCGACTTTAGCAGTTTGAATCCGTTCTTCCATTTTATTAAAAGTTTTAAGGCTTTCTTCGTCTTTTGCAACAGCCGCGCGCCACTCATCACTGTTAATATTTAGGGCTGGGAGTGCTGTGATACGAAGGACCCGGTCATCGATAAAGAGCTCGTTTTCATTACCCGTGACCCCTAAGTCGATGTGAGACACATAAGGCGCTGAGACCATGTTCATGGCTAAGAGCTTTCGATATAAAATCATGCCGGTAAAGTCTTCTTTGATGCGTGCTATGTTTTCGTTCAAAATAGTATCTGCTTGCTCGAGTCCATTTTGCCAGCCTTTTTCAACGTAATAACACCATACTTGACGTTCTTCTTTAGAGTTAGGAAGCATGCTGATATGTGGCTCTTCGGGTTTATTGTAATCCATCCAGAGGTATTCTCGCCAGTTTGGTGGCGTCGTAATAAAGCGTGCTTGTTTGGTGAGTTTATAGGTTCTGTCAGCAACGCGAAGCGCTTGTCCGCTGGCAAGATTTAAAGTGTTGTCACCTTGTAATAGCACAGGCGGTAACACATTATTGGCGAGAATGAGAGATTTAAAATCAAAGATGGCATCTAAATGCCTTGTTTGCCTCACCAGCTGGTCATCAATATTTTTAGCGCGTGCAGCAAGGCCTGACTGTGCGCCAAGACTTAATGCCGTTTCACGTAGCGCCATGGTTCTAATTTTTCCTTGAGACGCCTTGGTGGTCGCGTGTTCGCTGGCTTTTTTTGTCGATCCCATTGATTTTAAGCCAGCTAACGACGTGGTATCACCCATGGTGCCATAGGTCCTTGGTGTACAGGCCGTGAGCCCTGCAAGCAATACAATCAGAACATTACGAATAAGTTTTCGCATAGCGCAATTCAACGACCTGATTGTTAGGATAAACATGGATGGAGGCTTTTTTGCCCGCTTGGTAATCAATATCGCGTAAAATTTCAGCCAGTGCGCGATCTTTGGTATTTAAACTAATTAAAACAGGAATAGGAGGCGGGTGACCAAGAACTCGAATTTTATAATTTGCGGCTTTAGCCAGGCGTTCGGTGAGTTCACCAATGGGGCCTGCCCAGTCAATGGATGCATGTGTTAATAAGTTTTGTGTGCTTGGAATGGTTTGTAGGTTATCTGCACTTGGAGGAATGACAACTTTTTCAACGCGCGCCATTTCAAGCATAGAGCCACTCACAGAGCTTGCTGCTTCTGCTAATTTAATGGTGGCGTCGTCGCTGGGTGCATTGTACGGCGGTTTTTTATAGGTAATGGGCGTGCAAGCGAGGACGAAAAAAAATAATACGAACAGCAAGCAATGCTTAGTTCTCATAAATAATGCTTAGGCCTAAATAGAATGACTTTGATTTAAACAGGGGTCTGCTGCGTTGTCAAGGGGTCTTCTTGGTTGTTTGTTTCTGATGATGAAAAAAGACTGAGAGACTGTAAATCATCTTGTGGTGGTGCTGCATTTATCCAAAAATTACGGAATCCAGCAAAGCGTAAGCAAACAAGGCTGATTGCAAAACATGCGGCGAGGATAGGGATTGCAGGATGCAGCATCATCACGGGAGGAATAAACGCAGCAAGACAGAGTAATAAGAGTGCATGCATGATGGTATTTATATTTCGCGTCCCTCTAATATGCGCAATACTCGCATCAAGCTGTGCTAAATAATTCGTGTCTGCCTCGCTTGTTATGCTCATGCTATTATATTGTTCGCGCATATTTTCAAGTTTTGAGACATCATAATGACTTTTTAGGGCAGAAAAAATAACTTCGCATAACTTTACGGCCACAGTAATATAAGCGGCTAACCATGCCGTTGATGCGGTTAGCATAAACACAGAAATGGTGCCCGAGATGACAGACGGAAAATCGTTGATTAAATTAAATAAACGGTCATCAATTTCAGCATGTGCTTGAAGTCGAGATACGAGTGGAATGGATTGTTTTTCAGACAGTCGGAGCGGGAGTAAAAAGCCATTGACAATTGTCCGTGGGAGATAAATTAAAAAACCAGCAAGGGTTAATATTGGGCCGAGAGCGGTTGAAAATTGTTCGATCCAGGTTAAGTCATGCGTAAATGTTTTAGGAAAAGCGAGCAGTCCAAGGCAAATGCGCCGTGTGTGGCCAGTCAACAGTCTTGTGGTATCTGTCTGAAAGGTGGCTTGTTGAACGGAGCCTGGGAAATTAGAGGCATCGGATTCAGGTGTATGGTCTGATGTTGGGTTCAATAAATTTTCTAATATGACGCTATCCTGACTAAATTTGGTTTTGATGGGCATTTCGTTGAGGCGCTCATGAAGCGCTTCAAGTAATTTTGCGAGCCTTAAAGTGGCTTGGATTTCATGGCGTGTTTTTTCATCATGGGTATTCGTGGTTGATGTACTGAGGTGTGCGATGAGATGTGCGCAGTACGCGCGATATTGGACGCGCCAAAGCCAGGCGTTTTCAGCAAGGAGGTTGAACTGTGCATTGTCTAAAGGCGCGCCCTCAGAAATGACCTGTTGTATTTCAAGTTGTCTATAAATTAATGACATTGAGTGACTGTATTTAATATAGTGCGCGAACTGTACCATAAAAAAGCATTAAAATCACTTTTTTTATGCATTTTTAGATATTTTTAGATATTTTTTAGGTGTTTTAATGAGCGCTTGCTGTGTTTTGGGTTCTGAGCGACAATAAGGCCCTTTTGTTTTATGTGGAATGTTTGGTGTTTTTTATGGATAAACTTGCTTCAGCTATTCGTTTTCTGAGTGTGGATGCGGTGAATGCCGCGCAATCAGGACATCCTGGGATGCCCCTTGGTATGGCTGATATTGCGACAGTGCTTTGGACTAAGTTTTTAAAGCATAACCCTAGTAACCCTGACTGGTTGAATCGAGATAGGTTTGTGCTGTCTAATGGACATGGGTCAATGTTGTTATATGCATTATTGCATCTCACAGGATATGATTTAAGCATTGAAGATTTAAAGCAATTTAGACAGCTACATTCAAAAACGCCGGGTCATCCAGAGCGTCTTGAAACTCCAGGCGTTGAAACCACAACAGGACCCTTGGGGCAAGGTCTTGCTAATGCTGTCGGGATGGCCGTGGCTGAGCAGCAGTTGGCCGCACGATTCAATAAACAAGATGCAGACATAATCAATCATTTTACCTATGTTTTTGTGGGAGATGGCTGCCTGATGGAGGGTGTTTCGCATGAGGCATGTTCATTGGCCGGGACGCTTGGGCTTTCGCGATTAATTGTATTTTATGATGCAAATGGTATTTCGATTGATGGTCATATCGACGCTTGGTTTACTGATGATACCGCCGAGCGATTTCACTCTTATGACTGGCATGTGATTGAGGCTGTTGATGGCCATGATGAACAAGCCATTGAAGCGGCTATTAAAATGGCACATGCTGAAACCAATAAACCCACTTTAATTATTTGTAAAACAGTGATTGGTTATGGCTCGGAGCAGGCGGGCAGTGAGGCGACACATGGAGCGCCGCTGGGCGCGGAAGACATGGCGCAATTACGTCGACGACTCAATTGGGGCTATTCGCCTTTTTAGATTCCAGATGATTTGTATGCAGCATGGTCAGGAATAGAAGCAGGCGTATTATTGGAAGATAGCTGGTTAAAGCAATTAGATGCATATGCAACGGATTATCCTGAAGATTATAATGCCTTATTACGAGTTTCAAACGGTGATTTGCCGGATAGTTTTTGTGAGATCAGTGATGCCTTTATTGAACAGTGTCGCATAGAACAAAAAGCACTTGCGACACGCAAAGCATCTCAACAGTGCTTAAACCATTATGCGGTATATTTGCCTGAGCTTTTGGGCGGTTCAGCAGATTTAACCGGCTCAAATAATACAGACTGGTCAGGTAGCAAAGCATTGTCTAAAACAGTCTGGGATGGTAATTATTTGCACTATGGTGTACGTGAGTTTGGGATGTCGGCCATCATGAATGGGATGGCCTTGCATGGAGGGATGATTCCTTATGGTGGTACATTCTTGGTGTTTTCTGATTATGCCCGTCCAGCGCTTCGATTAGCGTCGTTGATGAAAATACGCGTTATTTTTGTGTATACACATGATTCAGTGGGTCTTGGAGAAGATGGCCCCACACATCAGCCGATTGAGCAGACGGCAAGTCTTAGAATGATACCCGGTTTAGATGTATGGCGACCGGCTGATTTAATGGAAACAGCGGTTGCCTGGCAGCAGGCCCTATTAAATATGGCAGGGCCAACGAGTATTTTATTGTCGCGTCAAACTTTGCCAGCTTTGCCGCATGAAAAGGCAGAAGCCGATTTAATTAAGCGTGGTGGTTATATTTTAAAAGACGCGCAAGCGACGCCAGATATTATTTTGATTGCGACCGGATCAGAGGTGCAATTAGCGCTTCACGCAGCGGCGGGATTGTTAGAGCAAGGTATTTCTGCGCGGGTGGTGTCTATGCCTTGCGTGGAGCAGTTTTTAAGGCAGTCGGCAGCGTATCAAGAAATGGTTTTACCTCGAAAAATTTTAAAACGTGTTGCGATTGAAGCCGCAGTCACGGACACTTGGTATCGGTTTGTAGGACATGAGGGAACAGTGATTGGTTTGGATGCTTTTGGGTTATCAGCACCACTCAATGATGTACTTGAAGTCTTGGGGTTGACGGTAGAGCGTGTGATAGAGGCCGTTCAAATCTTTTTTTCGGAGAAATGTGAGTCATGAAAAAACGTGTTGCAATTAGTGGGTATGGGCGTATTGGGCGTTGTGTATTACGATCAATTTTTGAATCAGGGCGTCTTGATGAATTCGAGGTGGTGGCTATTAATGATTCATCAGGGGTTGAAAGTACCGCGCATTGTACACGTTATGATTCAACGCATGGTCGTTTTCCGCATGAAGTGACGGTGGCAGACGGACATTTAGTGATTGATGGTCATGTTATTCAAGTCACAGGTTCACGTGTGCCAGCTGAGTTACCATGGAAAGATTTAGAGATTGATTTAGTATTTGAGTGTACGGGGCACTTTACATCACGTGCGGCGGCTGCAGCACATCTTGAAGCAGGGGCTAAAAAAGTATTGATTTCAGCGCCTGGAACGGAGATGGATGCAACGGTTGTATATGGTGTGAATCATGAGAACCTACGCGCAACGGACACGATTGTGTCGGCAGCTTCTTGTACCACCAATTGTTTGGCACCGGTGGTTCAGCCTTTACATGAAGCGATTGGAATAGAATCAGGCCTATTAAATACAATTCATGCATATACCAAAGCTCAATTATTGCTAGATGGACATCACCAAGATGTGCGTCGTGCAAGGGCCGCGGCACATTCTATTATTCCGACTAAAACAGGTGCAGCAATTGCTGTTGGCTTGGTTTTACCGGAGCTCGCTGGTAAACTGGATGGATTCGCTATGCGTGTTCCAACGCAAAATGTGTCTGTGATTGACTTAACGTTTGTAAGTCAGCGTCAAACGACGGTTGACGAAGTGAATGCAATCATGCGGGATGCTGAGAGCCACGTTTTACATATTAATGCAGAACCTTTGGTATCGTGTGACTTTAATCATTATCCAGCTTCAGCTGTTTTTGATGTGACACAAACGAAAGTGTTAGGGTCTTTGGTTAAAGTAGTTGCGTGGTACGATAATGAATGGGGTTTTTCTAATCGTATGCTAGATACAGCATTATATATGATGAATCTTTGAGGAATGACCATGAATATGATCAAAATGAGCGATATAGAACTGCGTGGTAAACGCGTATTAATTCGTGAAGATTTTAATGTACCTATTAAAGAAGGCATTATTAATAGTGACCAACGGCTTCAATCAGGTTTGCCGACGCTTGAGCAAGCGCTTGAGGCAGGTGCTGCTGTAATTATTTTGTCTCATTTAGGGCGCCCCGAAGAAGGCATCTATGATAAACGTTTTTCAATGGCACCGGTTGCTGATTATTTAGCCGAACGATTAAAATATCCGGTTCGTTTTGTGAAAGATTATTTAGATGGGGTTGACTGTGAGCCAGGCGAGCTCGTCGTGTGTGAAAACGTACGATTTAATCATGGTGAAAAAGCAAATGATGAGAAGCTTGCTCGTCAATTAGCGGCTTTATGTGATGTTTTTGTGATGGATGCGTTTGGTACAGCGCATCGTGCGCAGGCGTCAACATGCGGTGTTGCAAAGTATGTGCCAGTTGCTGTTGCAGGCCCTCTATTAACGCGAGAGCTTGAAGCGTTACAGCACGTATTGAAAGCACCTAAAAAGCCAATTGTTGCTATTGTTGGCGGGGGTAAAGTTTCATCTAAGTTGTCTTTACTCAAGCAATTAGTGACGCGTGTTGATGTTTTAATTCCTGGTGGTGGTATTGCCAGTACTTTTTTAAAGGCGCAGGGGCACGAAGTGGGTGTTTCTTTGTGTGAGCATGAGTTATTAAATGAAGCCAAAGAAATTCTTGAGCTTGCAGCAAAAACGGGTTGTGAAATTCCCCTGCCGTCAGATGTTGTTGTGAGCAAGTCTTTTAATGATACCTGTCCTGCGTTTAATAAAACGCTCGCGCAAATGGCTGAAGATGACATGATTTTAGATATCGGCCCTGAAACAGTGACGCGTTATGTGGATGTGCTGGATACAGCCAGAACAATTATTTGGAATGGGCCGGTCGGCGTGTTTGAATTTCCGCAATTTTCTTATGGCACGCGAGCACTTGCGATTGCAATTTCAAAGAGTGATGCCTTTAGTATCGCTGGTGGCGGAGATACACTCGCTGCAATTGATCAGTATGATTTGACGGATCAAATTTCATATATTTCAACAGGCGGCGGGGCGTTTCTTGAATATTTAGAAGGTCAAACGCTTCCAGCAGTAGCGGCGCTTGAAGCTCGTGCTAACAATCGAGACGTTGTGTCAGCCGACTGAACGCGTTTTGTTGGCTACGCACCGCTTGTTTCTTGTTTTTTAGCAAGGCCTAATTTTTCTTTGAGCCGTGCAACAGCATTGGGGTCAAAAGCACGCGCCGTTTTGTGTTTAATTGTGGTGGATTTAGGACGTGTGTTTGACGACACAGCTTGTTGTGCGCTGAAGGCGGGTAAAGGCTCCTGTCTATGTGGTTCGAAAGCTGTTTTTTTTGTATATGACGGTTTTTTGGGGGCCGCTGACCGTGCATTTTTAGCACTTTTTTCGATACGACGTTTAATTTTTAATGCGGCACACTCAGCATCTTCTATAGATGGTTTTGTTGTCGGCTCGCCGTTTAAATCAACACGCATTTCACGTATTTTAAGGCAGGTGAGATAATCGATGCGTCGCGTGAATAAGATCACGGCTTCACGTAATTTGCTTTTAGATATCCCTGCCTTTTTAGCATCTTCAGCATGCAGTAGGATATCATCAATAATACCAATTTTGAGTGGCTGAATATGTACGCTATTATCAAAAGCTTTTGGAAATTGTTGGGTGAGCCACGTGAGTGCATCGAGTCGTGCAACTTTAGAATGGTTTTTTTGTTGTTGGTTTACAACGGCGGTGCGTGGGTGTAAAGGTTGGTTTCTCATGAGGTTTCAGCTCTTTCGATGGTTTGTAACCGGGTTTAAATCAAACGTGTTTGATATAGAATAATCAAGTTTTGCAAGTATACGCTGGGTGTATATAATTACAAGGTGATATTTAGGTGATATTTTAACGGAGGAGCTGATAATGAAACGGATGTTATTTGCGTGTTTGGCACTTTTTTTCCCATGGAGTGTTTTTCTTTTAGAAGAAAAATTTGTTTTGGCTGTTGGAGCAATGGCGCTTCAGGTGACAATTATTGGTTGGTTACCTATCACTATCATTGCGTTTCGTCATCGGGATAATATTAGTTATTTTAATGCAAACTCAAAAATTAAATCAGAATCGGTATCAGAAAAAACGGAGTGAGTGTGTCCAAAATAGGGGTAATTGTTAACGGTGCGGCTGGTAAAATGGGTCGCCTGGCCTGTGAAACGTTGCAAAGTGCACCTGAGTTTGAGTTGCTTGCAGGCTTAGGGAAATCAGATGATTTAGCGCAAGCGATTATTGATATGAATGCGCATATTGTTGTTGACTTAACGCGTGCGGATTGTGCCTATCAAAATAGTTTAACGATTATTGAGCAGGGTGCGAGTCCTGTGATTGGCACGAGCGGGTTACTTGAGCCCGAGATTAAAACACTCTCAGCATTGTGTGAAAAAAAGAAACTGGGGGCACTCATCGTGCCTAATTTTTCAATTGCGGCTGTATTAATGATGCGTTTTGCCGCAGAAGCAGCGCATTACTTACCCGATGTTGAAATTATAGAGGCGCATCATCCAGCGAAAGCAGAGGCACCCTCAGGGACAGCGATAAAAACAGCTGATTTGATTGCGCATGCACGGAAAGCATCCCCTCATTTATCAACTGCACAAGAAATATTACCCGGTGCTTTAGGTGCTTTATATCAAGATGTTCGCATTCACTCATTAAGGCTTCCAGGGACGCTGGCAGAGCAAGATGTTATTTTTGGACAAACAGGTGAAACCTTAACAATTAGACATCAAACAATGGATAGGATTTCTTTTATGCCTGGGTTACGTTTGGCTTGTCAAAAAGTTCAGTCATTGGGTAAGCTTGCCTATGGATTAGATCATATTTTGTAACAGGAGTGATTGATAATGATTGATACTGTACCCCATAGGATTGGCGGGGAGCGCGTGACGCCTAAAGGCGGTTCTTTTTTGGATGTCACTAATCCTGCGACCGGTGAAATCATTGCAAGAGTGCCTGTGGCAGATAGAATCATTTGTCAGCAAGCTGTTGAAACGGCGAGAGAAGCCTTCCGTCAATGGTCAGCTAAGCCACCGATTAAACGTGCACAAGTTCTTTTTAAATTTCGTGCTTTGCTAGAAAAAAATCAGGCTACATTGGCAGCGCTTGTCACACAAGAGCAGGGTAAAACATTGGCCGATGCAACAGGCTCTATTTTACGTGCAATTGAGGTGGTTGAATTACATTGTGGCGCGTTGAAAGCACTGCAAGGCACTTTTTCTGCAAATGTTTCAACGTCGATTGATTGCTGGACCACGCGTGAACCACTAGGCGTTTGTGCGGGTGTATCGCCGTTTAATTTTCCGGTTATGGTGCCAACATGGATGATGATTCCAGCGATTGCAGCGGGCAATGCTTTTATTTTAAAGCCGTCTGAACAAGTGCCATTATCAGCGAATTACTTATTAAATTTATTGTAAGAGGCAGGGTTACCCCCCGGTGTTGTTCAGGTGTTACATGGTGATAAAACGACAGTTGATTATTTATTAGCGCATCCAGATATTTCATCTTTTACAGCCGTTGCTTCAACGCCTGTTGCGAAGTCGATTTATGTTGAGGCAACACGACAGGGGAAGCGAGCACATACTTTTGGGGGGGCTAAAAATCATGCAGTGGTTATGCCTGACGCTGATATTGAGCAAACTGCAAATGCTTTAATGGGAGCCGCTTTTGGTTCGGCAGGTGAGCGATGTATGGCCATTTCTGTGGTCGTTGCTGTCGGAGATACGGTTGCAGATGAGTTAATTCGACACTTAAAACCTAAAATACAAGGTATTCAGATTGATGTGGGAGATGCAGCGTCTGTTGATATGGGGCCTTTAATCAGTGAGGCACATCGTGCGCGCGTACTAGATGCTGTAACCTGTGGCGTTGAGGCAGGTGCAGACTTAGTGATTGATGGACGTGCTTTTCAGCATGCCTCTTACCCTAATGGTTATTTTGTAGGACCATCACTCTTTGATCATGTGACTGAATCGATGGCGGTTTATCAAGAGGAAATTTTTGGGCCTGTTTTATTGGTGTTACGGGTACAAGCCTTTGAACCGGCTGTGCGGCTGGTTAACCGTAATCCATACGGCAATGGGACAGCAATTTTTACGGGATCAGGATATCATGCGCGTGCATATAGCCAACAAGTGCAGGTGGGCATGGTTGGCGTGAATATACCCATTCCAGTACACATTGCAACGCATCCTTTTGGCGGTTGGAAGCGTTCTATTTTTGGAGATACCGCGATGCATGGTGCGGAAAGTATGCATTTTTATACGCGCGCTAAAACAGTGACAGCACGTTGGCCTGAAGTTGGAGAAGCAAAGGATGGCGTGTTTTCTATGCCAACACATCAAACAAAGGAGTAGTGGATGGCGCATATTGGATTTATTGGTTTAGGGCATATGGGCATGCCAATGGCCGAACGTTTGCTGAAAGCAGGGCACGAAGTGATTGGCTTTGACCGTGAACTGGCTCCCATGCATGCTTTAAAAGCTGCAGGTGGGCGCGTTGCTTCAGATCTTAAAGAAGCAGCTTCAAACCAAGATGTTGTCATTACAATGCTGCAAACAGGTGAACAAGTCAAAAGTGTATGCTGTGGTGAGTCCGGTGTTTTCGAGGTGATGCCGTCAGGGACGCTTTATATTGATTGTTCAACGATTGATGTTGAAACAACACGTTTTATTCACACTGAGGCTGAAAAGGCCAAATTATTTATGGTAGAAGCCCCTGTTTCAGGTGGGGTGGCTGGCGCTGCGAATGCTCGTCTTACTTTTATGGTAGGGGGAGAGGCGTTATCTTTTGAGAAAGCAAAGCCTATTTTATCCAGTATGGGCGAAATAATTATTCATGCAGGGCCTTCTGGTAGCGGCGCTGCAGCGAAAATATGCAATAACATGATGCTCGGCGTTTCAATGATAGCGGCATCAGCAGCCTTTTTGTTGGCTGAAAAACTAGGTTTGTCTGCTCAAAAGTTACATGAAGTTGCGACACAAGCCTCAGGTAACAGTTGGGTGATGAGTGTTTATCCTCCTGTGCCGGATGTCTTGCCGGATGTGCCTGCAAATAGAGATTATCAGGCGGGCTTTACCAGTGCGATGATGTTAAAAGATTTATGTTTGGCGGGTGATGCAGCAGAAGCTAGTGGTGTGAAAACCGGGATGGGGGCATCTGCAAGAGATTTGTATGCTGAGGCATCTGAAACAATTGGCGACTTAGATTTTTCGGCTGTGATTCAAGTGATTCGAAGCCAGACCTTAAAATAAGGATTAATATAACCCAACTTGATTTAAATATAATCATACCCTAGGCTTAATATGAGTTGGGAATTTATTAAGTAGAGGAGTTTCTCATGAAAATATTAAGTATTTTATCAGCTGTGTTATTCAGTACAGCTTTTTTAGGTGTCAGTGCTGCTGCATATGCCGATAGAGCACATCGGGTTCAAGAGCGTCGTATGGAGCATCAGATGGAGCGTCATATGGATAGAAAGCATGATTTGCCTCCTCCTGCGCATCAGGTTCATCGACACGTGAATCAACTGATAAAACATGGAACAAACACTGCAGATCAGCTCGGCGGCATGGGCTATCAAGGGCTGAATGATGGTGCTCAGGATGTTGGAGAAGTTGTTCGATAAAGAGCAAGCAATATAAAACGATACATAGGGTATGGGTTATTTATCCTATAGAAAAAGCCCTGTATTTTTTAAAATGCAGGGCTTTTTTGCTATTTAATTGTTTTTTTTGATTAATATTAGCCTATGGTCTAGTGTTAAGCATGAGGGTTTTGATTGATATTAATTGAGAAGGAGCTTGTGATGAAAAAGTTAAGGTTAGCGGTATCTTTGTTTGCTTTTACTTTGGTTGGATTGGGAGCGAATGCTTTTGCTGATCATCCTGATACCGTGAAGCAGTCAGAAGACAATGTAGAAAACGTAGCTGCTGATTTATTGAATGAGGCCGGTGGTGCTGCAAACCGAATGGTTGGTGAAGCTTCTGGCGCAGTGAATCGAGTGGGTCAGAACTTGAATGATGGTTATAAAAAATTAAAAGATAAAGCAAAATAAAAAATAGTTTAGGCTCAGGATAGGGGTTATTGGGCTCTAAATTAGAACTTTGTGTTTCAGTTGCAACCTAAAAATTACGGCTGAAACACAAAGTTTTTTTTATGGGTTTTTTACAAGCTTTTACTATTTAATTATGTTAGGATTTTGTCCTAAGTATGGAATGTAATATTTTAAACTAGCATTATTGGACGACATCATGGATTGGGTAAAGTTCAACAACCACAGTAGTAACACGAATCGTTTTGCAGACCATTTAAAAGTAATTTTTTTGAAATTTCATGCAGGGCTACAAGAATATCGTGTGACATTAACCGATTGTAAAAACACATTAATTAAAGATAAATCAGCATCGCTTATTTCGAAAGATCCAGCGCTTATTAAAAGACTATCTCCTGAAGATGCGAATCGCATTGGTTATATGGCAGGGGTGAGTGATACAGTGAATGATGCCGTTAATCATACCGTTGAATAGACACGCATTTAACCTGTTGTTTAAAAGCTTAAGCGGGCTTCTCGTAATGTTGCAAAGATTTTATCTTGTTTTGTTAAGGCGGTTGGTTTTGCGTGTTCAGATGCAGGGTTAATGGATTGGGCGTATTGTATTTTTTCACGGATACGTATTTTTTTAAAACTAAATTGTTGGCTCTTTTTTAAGAAAATAATAGCGCAGTCATTATCTTCGGTTGCTTTTTTCACGTCAAAAATTAAAAGACTGTGTTTTGGAAAAATGGGTTCCATGCTGTTATCAGGCATCGTGAGCGCAAAGGTTGTTTGATTTGATTTTTCGTCTAGAAAAATTTCTTTTTTATTGTCAAAGTTGATGTGATCTGGCCAATGCGGCAAATCATCCCAGGAAAGCAGAGGCGCTGTCTTTAATTCTAATTGTTTTTTAATTTTTTCGGGTAAATGCGAAGGCAGTGTATCTTCCCCGATTAATTGGTTGACTGTAATTGAAAAGTAAGTTGCGAGGGCTCTCAGTGTTTTTTTTCTTGGGTTTTCTGTGACGCCAGTATAAAGCTGATACAAAGTAGGTTGGGGTAAGAGGGTTGCTTTTGCTAAGTCACTGACGCTCATGTTGCCGTGTTTAATCATTAATTTTTTGAGATTATTTTGCAGCGCGATAGTCATAAATTTTTATAAACCAATAAAATAATTAATAAATAGGTTGACACAGGTAGAGTATTTGCCATACCATCCAAACCAATAATTTTATTGGTTTTAACGGTCATCATTAAATGGGCCAATGTATCATGTTTTTTGTGTTTTAAGCAAAAGCAGCAAAATGGAATAGATCTGCTTTTGTTTAAAGTGAGTTGATTAAATAAAACAAGGAGGGTTATAACAGAACAAAACCAAAGGGATCGTTGATTTGTTCAGCATCTTATGAGTAAGTCCAATCTTTGCAACCGACCCACGAGCAGATGTGTGGTCGGTTGCTTTTTATGTGCGTTATTTTTTTTGTATGATTAAGGAATTAGAAATGGATTTTATGATACAGCGACCTCTACTGAGTCGGTTTGCCACACGTTTGAATATTATGATGATTGTTATTTTTGGACTGGTATTAAGCAATCTTTTAACTGCTACTTTGGCATGGTATAGCACTTTACACCAAAAAATAGAAATCACCCCATTTTCTGGGACATCGGCTTATCAAAAAAGTGATATCTTCGCAGACAATCATTATCTTTCGATGATGACAGAAAACTTTATATATTCGCGTTTAAATATTACACCAGAGACAGTGAAAGCCAGTCATAAACGGTTACTTTCATTTGCGGATATTAAATATTACCCCAAGTTTTTAGACGCTTTAAACAAAGAAGCACGTGTTATAAATAGCAAAAAAATTGCGAGTTATTTCGAAATAAAAGACATAAAATTTGATGAAAAACATTTAGCCTGTACGGTCACAGGAAAATTAAAGCGTGCTACTAAATCGCATGCTTTTCATGAAGAGCTTGTAAAGTATGAGATACAATATCAATATCATTTAGGTCGTTTAACAATAATGCAATTTTCGCGTTTAGATTGATAAGACTGATAAAGGATTAGCAGATGAAGAAAAAATATCAAGTTCGTATTAAGTTATTCAATAGGTATTCGTGGTCTCTTGTGCTTACATTTATTTGTGCCGTGCTAGCCATGCAGTATCATACAGCCCATGCTTCTTTCGAAGGTTTTTTCTTGACCTTCCCTTTGGTTGCAATCGCAGTTTACTGGAGTGAAAAATCAGCATATCTTATCGCGCTACCCGAAAACCAATTAAAAAAACGAGCATTATTTAAAAGAGATATTTTTATAATCAGTTTTAGTTTTTTAGAGGGGTGCTTTATTTCGTTAATTCTTGCATATCATAATCCTGATGCGCGAGGGTGGTGGGTGTTTATTGTTTATTTTATGGCTTTGTATGGCTTGATTTTTTCGGTTATATTTTCAGCAATAGCAGCATTAATAAAAAATCATAAAACGTATATCATTATTTTTTCAGGGTTGATTATGGCGCTGATTGCCTGCGGAGCGTTCTTGCTTCGCTACATACACATGCCATACATTGGGCCTATTGATATGTTTTATTTTATGACCTGTACGTTACTGCTTATTCATTTGTTATTTTCCATAACGCATCAATGTATCAGACGCATATGTAGTTCAACAGACAAAGCATAATTCAGAATAATTATTCATTTTATAGACGGAACTAAAAAGATGAAAGATAAAAAACTAGTGCTATTCAGTATCAGTATTGTAATAACAGGCCTTGCGTCGCTTGGTCATGCAAAACAAATATACCCAGCTGAAGTTGTGGGACGAGATTTAAATTATCCTGGATTAGGTTGGCTAGGTCATGTTGGTATTACCACAACGGATATGTCATCTCCGGAAGGGATGAAAAAAAATGCCACGCAAGGGATAGAAATTCGTAATCAGAGCCCTGTAGGACAAATCAATTCAATCAGTCATTTCAAAGCGCAATCTAGATACTGGGGAAGCAAGTATGGTGTTGCTGATAGAGGACGAGTTGGATATCAAGTGCTTGTTGAAGCAAATCATCAGCGATGGTGGTGTCCTAAATACACATTTGATACGAAATATCATATTGGCTCAGGCAATCCAAGAAGCGGTCAAGTCAATTCGTGTGGCACGTGGCGTTGTGACACTTATGTTTGGTGGGCGTTTTTCAGTCAAGGGTTAGATACCATGCCAGGCCGAGTATGGTTACCAAAAAAATTATTTAATTATTTTCCTTATGCTAATAATGAGCGATTTGCAGAGCCTGTTTTTAACCAACCGCAAGAAACAGCTATGGATCAATCTTTAGAGCATGTAACGGCGGAAACGCTCAATACGATGTCCCATGAGGCTTTTCAAACACTGATGGATGCGCCTCCCATTAATTATGTCACTTCGCCCTCGGCTGTTCAGATACAGTTTGCTCATGACTCAAATTTAATGGATATTAAACGTGGCATCATGATTGACAGACTGCTTGCAGATGACATAGAGCCGGATTTAGTCAAAAAATTATTAAAGTTATATGCTGAAACAAATCGCATCGCAGTAAAAAATAAAATTGTTCAAGCTTTAATGCTGTATGATCAGCGACATAGCAATATAGCATCTTATTTAGACGATGAGCAGCCGCTTTTAAAAGCTTTTTTTAGTGAATTACTTGACGCTAAATCTTTAAATGCAAGCATGGCAGATGATGTGATTCGGGGCGTTATTGATACGCATTCACCTGAAGAAATTACCATAAAACGAGACAAAATAGACAAGTGGTTGTTAAGCGTAGATCACTACGCTTCTATTATGTTGAAGTACACTTTAGTGCATCAATCAAAAGCATTTCAATCTATTTATATACAATCCATAGTGGATGAGCTGGGTCGGGCAAACAATGCAGATTTAGATAGCTACTTTTTTGGACCACTGTCTATAGGGTATCAAGCTTCAGGAGCAAACTTATTAGAGCCTCAGTCTAAACAAGTCGTGATTGATTATTTAAAAGCAGTTCATCATAAATATACGGCTCAAGGCATTGAAAACATGGGAGATGATGCGCACCGTATCACAACAGCGCCCTATTATTTTGAGTTGGTCAAACGACTGAAGCAATTTGAGAGTTAAAATTAGAAAATTTTTATCTACAGGGCTTGGGGTCTTGTTTTTTAATGAGACTGGAAAAATGTGGTTCGAACGAAAGATACCACGAACGAATCGTTACCAGCTACGGGGCTCAACCTATGATCCCGTAGCTGGTAACGTGGGTTACCCGATAAGATGGGGCTGTATGCTTGATCTAATAACCTACACAGAAGAGCTGTGTAATGAGTTGGTTGAATCCAAGCAATTTCTTTATAAATATCTCTTAGACATATCAATTAAACCTGGCCCGATTGATTACACGAATGGCCCCATCAATCCAACCAACAAGGAGTAGTTTATGAGTAAAGTAATCAAAATTCATGATGATGCACTTCGTCTTAATAAAGATTATGTGGATTTTTTCAGTGGCATTAAAGAAAGGTTAAAAACCGCACAAATCAGAGCAGCATTAGCAGCCAATCATGAACTCATTAAATTTTACTGGGAACTCGGTCGTGATTTGATTGAGAAACAAAAAAATCATCAGTGGGGATCACGTTTTCTTGAGCAATTTTCACATGACATACGACAAGATTTTCCAGCGATGCAGGGCTTTTCCGTGAGAAATCTTGAGAATATGCGGAAATTTGCATCTGTTTATCCTCAGCTTGAATTTACGAAACAAGCTGTTTCGCAATTACCATGGGGGCATATTGTTCGTTTGATGCAAATGGTGAAGAATGATGTTGAACGTGAGTGGTATGCACAGCAAGCCATTAAAAATGGATGGTCGCGTTCGATGTTAGAGATACAAGTCGAAAGTGAATTATATAACAGGCAGGCGGTCATCAATAAAAAAACTTCTAATTATCATGAGCATTTATCTGCTGCTCAGTCTGATTTAGCCAATGAAATATTAAAAGATCCATTTAATTTTGATTTTCTAACCATTCATGGCAAAGCACATGAGCGTGCTGTTGAAGACGCTTTAGTGACACATATTCGTAATTTTCTTATTGAGCTTGGGCAAGGTTTTGCTTTTGTTGGCTCGCAGGTGCCATTAACGTTCGACGATCAAGAGTTTTTTGTTGATTTACTTTTTTATCATCTGCACCTGCGGTCATTCGTTGTAATTGAGTTAAAGGCGACCAAATTTAAACCGGAACACACAGGACAGCTTGGTTTTTATATGACAGCAGTTGATGAGCTGATGCGTAAAGAGGGTGATAATCAAACCATTGGTATTTTGCTGTGTAAATCGAAAAATAAAGTTGTTGCTGAATATGCTTTACGTAATATGAAAGCCCCCATTGGTATTTCTGAATATACGTTGTCAAAAGCCATTCCCAAAGCGTTTAAAACTAGTTTACCTAGCGTAGAAGAAATTGAAGCAGAGTTAAATGAAATCAAGGGTGGTAAAAAAGCTACCTCTGAATAAGCGTTGTGTTTAAATTATCAATTAAACCTGGCCCTATTGATTATTAGCATATTTTATAAGAAAAGAAATTTTACTAGAAGCCACATGTGAATGGCTCCCCGGACAGGGCTCGAACCTGTGACCTAATGATTAACAGTCATCCGCTCTACCAACTGAGCTACCGGGGAATGTTGGAGCGGGAATCTTAAAGGGATTCCCGTCATTTTTCAAGGGTTTTACATGAAAAAGCTAGAAAAAGTAGAAATTAGCGCGTAATAAAATTTTCTAAACGATTCATGGCATCTTCCAGGGTTTCCATATCTGTTGCAAATGAAAGACGAATACAGCCGGGCGTGCCAAAAGCGGTTCCTGGAACCAGTGCAACACCTGTTTTTTCTAACAATGCTGCAGCAAATTGAATGTCATCCGTTAATCCAAGTTGCTCGATATTCTTTTGAATATTAGGAAAAAGATAAAAAGTGCCATCAGCAGGAATTGTCTGGATGCCTGGCATTGCATCGAGACGTCTAATTAAATAATCATGTCGCTCATGAAAAGCATTTACCATGGTTTGTACCACAGATTGGTCCCCGTTTAATGCAGCAACAGCCGCTTTTTGAGAAATAGAGCAGGGACTTGAGGTGGACTGAGATTGAATTAATTTCATGGCTTTGATTAAATCTGCCGGTCCCCCTGCAAAACCAATCCGCCAGCCTGTCATGGCATACGCTTTAGATACACCGTTTAAAACCACTGTGCGTGGATAGAGCTCGGGGCAAGCATCTAAAATATTAACAAATGGCCCTGACCAAAGAATGTGTTCGTACATATCATCGGTTGCGATTAAAATATTAGGATGTTTGAGTAACACCTCACCTAATTTTTTGAGCTCTTCATGCGTATAAGCAACGCCAGAAGGATTTGAAGGGCTATTTAAAAATAATAATCTTGTTTTAGGGGTGATTGCGGCTTCTAGTTGTTCCGCTGTGATTTTATAGCGTGTATCCGATGTGGTTTCAAGGATAATAGGTGTCGCACCTGCAAGCAAAGCGATATCAGGATAAGAGACCCAGTACGGTGCTGGAATAATGACTTCATCGCTTGGATTTAAATAGGCTTGGCAAAGGTTAAATATGCTTTGTTTGCCACCCACAGATACAAGAATTTGGTTTGCTGTATAATCAAGTCCATTGTCACGCTTAAATTTTGATATAATCGCATCTTTCAGTTCAGCGATGCCGTCAACAGCAGTATATTTTGTAAAACCCGCATCAATGGCTTTGATGGCGGCTTGTTTGATATGTTCTGGGGTGTCAAAATCGGGTTCTCCCGCGCCGAGGCCTATAATATCATGACCTGCTTGACGCAGTGCTTGTGCCTTGGCTGATACGGCAAGTGTGGGTGAGGGCTTAACTGACTGTATGCGTGAGGCAAATTGTGTCATGATTTTTCTCTTTATTTAGATGATTAAAAAATAGGTGGTTATCTTAACCCGAAATTGAATTCAATTGCATGAGGTTTGTCATGAGTACATTATTTCGTTTACAGTCTGACTTTTCTCCTAAAGGAGATCAACCCCGTGCCATTAAAAGCTTGCTTGAGGGGGTTCAAGATGGGCTGGCTCGTCAAGTGCTTTTGGGTGTTACGGGTTCAGGTAAAACCTACACAGTTGCCGAGGTGATTCAGTCACTGCAACGACCCACTTTGATTATGGCGCCGAATAAAACGCTTGCAGCGCAATTATACGGTGAATTTAAAGCATTTTTTCCAGATAATGCCGTTGAATATTTTGTATCGTATTATGATTATTATCAGCCTGAGGCTTATGTGCCATCGTCTGATATGTTTATTGAAAAAGACGCATCTATCAATGAACATATAGAGCAAATGCGGCTTTCGGCCACCAAGGCATTATTGGAGCGTAAAGATGCGATTGTGGTCGCTTCTGTTTCTGCGATTTATGGACTTGGGGATCCGGTTGCTTATTTAAATATGGTTTTGCATTTATCTAAGCATGAGAAAGTTAATCAGCGTGATATTTTAAGGCGATTGGCAGAACTACAGTATACGCGTAATCCCACCACACTCGAGCGAGGACAGTTTCGGGTGCATGGTGATGTAATTGATATTTTTCCAGCAGACTCAGAAAAAGAAGCCGTGCGCGTAGAGTTATTTGATGATGAGATTGAAAGCATTGCCATGTTTGATCCATTAACAGGTGAACTCATCAAGCGTTTGCCGCGGATTACCATTTTTCCGAAAACGCATTATGCCACGCCACGTGAGCGCATGTTAAAAGCGATTGATTTAATTAAGCCCGAGCTTCAAGCACGCCTTAAAGTATTAACTGCTCAAAATAAATTGGTTGAAGCGCAGAGGCTTGAGCAACGCACCCGTTTTGATTTGGAAATGATGCAAGAGCTTGGGTATTGTAGTGGTGTTGAAAATTACTCAAGACATCTTTCTGGACGTGCAGAAGGTGAGCCGCCGTCAACATTGTTTGATTATTTGCCTGATAATGCGTTACTGGTGATTGATGAATCGCATGTCACTGTGCCACAAATCGGTGGGATGTATAAAGGGGATAGGGCACGTAAAACAACCTTGGTTGATTATGGTTTTCGTTTGCCTTCTGCTTTAGATAACAGACCGTTGCAATTCGATGAGTTTGAAGCGCGTTCGCCTCAAACGATTTATGTATCAGCAACCCCTGGCCCACGTGAATTAGAAGCAGCCGATAATATTGTTGAACAAGTGGTACGTCCTACTGGGTTAATTGATCCCGAGGTGGAGATTAGACCGGTTACGAATCAAGTCGATGATTTGTTATCTGAAATTCGTGTCACAATAAATGCTGGCAATCGCGTTCTGGTCACAACGCTCACGAAAAAAATGGCAGAAAATCTCACAGAATACCTGCAAGGCTACGGTATTTTAGTTCGTTATTTGCATGCTGATATTGATACGGTTGAGCGGATGGAAATTATTCGGGATTTACGGCTTGGTGTTTTTGATGTGTTGGTTGGGATTAATTTGTTGCGTGAAGGCTTAGACATGCCGGAAGTTGCTTTGGTTGCTATTTTGGATGCGGACAAAGAAGGGTTTTTGAGATCTGACAGATCATTGATTCAAACGATTGGTCGTGCTGCAAGGCACTTAGAAGGCCGTGCAATTTTATATGCAGATAAAATCACAGGCTCAATGCAGCGCGCGTTAGATGAGACTGAGCGTCGGCGTGAGAAGCAAGTTGAATTTAATCAAGTGCATGGTATTACGCCACAAGGCATAAAAAAAGCAGTTTCAGATATTTTAGAGCGTGAGTGTGTTGATACGCATGCGACTGAAGTATTGGACGAAAAAATAGATGTGCCTGTTATCGCATCTCAAGAAAGTCTGACGAAGCAAATTCGTGCATTAGAAAAAAACATGCAAAAGCATGGTAAAAACCTAGCCTTTGAAGAGGCTGCTGTCGTGCGAGATCAGATGCTCGAATTAAAGCATCAATTACTGAATCCGCCCTCTAAAGCATGATTAGAATGGCTGCTTGAGTCACTTATATTATTTGTGTGATTGGTTGGATTAAATAACGAGAGCTCTGTGTGCTCTGATGCAGATTTTAAATCAAGGCTTTTTCTTTTTTTTGAGGTGCTCAGTGGGAGTGATTCTGCATGCGCAACTAATTCAAGCAGTAACTCGTCGTACGTCACGAGCTTATTAATAAATTCACTGTATGCTTCTTTAGAAATAAGTTTGAGCGCGTGCATTTCGTCTAATTTTGCTGCCAGCATGGTTTTGTTTTCATCAAAAGGAACCAGTACTTTTGCAATGTCAGTAAAAGCGGGATAGTTGGGAGAGGTTGTTTTCTTTTTTGAAGGCAGTGAGTAAATTAAATAATAAGGGCCATGAGAAAGCGCTGTGATATCGGGTGTACCTGATATTAGTGCACCAAAATATTGTTTGGGGCTTTGGACTTGATTGATAAGTGCCATCATTAGAAGTGAGCGCATACCGCCTTTTGACTCTTCAACGCCATGCGCAATAATTTGTTCACCAAAGCGCCCTTCAATCTGACATAATGCATCGGTTAATATTGCTGAGCTAGATGTGACATGGGGCATTGAAAATAGGCTTAAAAACAGGTTGCGTGCACTGCTTTTTTGAAGTGATAGTGCTTGCTTGACAGCTGGGTAATTTACACGTTCTTTTTCTTCGGCATAAAAGTAGTCTGGATATAAATGACGAAGGATTTTTAGTGGCTCGGGCGTATAAGCAAGCCAGTTATCATCATTCTTCATGTAAAAATCTTCAAAGCAATCAGGCATGTTTCCACTCAACAAAAAAGCTGGTTACCCAGCATAAAAGTATAATATTTTATTTGATAAAGGTTAAATTATAACCAATAAACAAAAATAAACAAGAAAAGCCAGACCACATCTACGAAATGCCAGTACCAAGCAACAGCTTCGAAGCCAAAATGACGCTCAGGCGTAAAGTGTCCGTAGAGCGTACGGACCAAAATAGTAATCAGCATAATGGTTCCAATGGTCACATGTAGGCCATGAAACCCTGTTAGCATAAAGAACGTTGTACCGTAAATGCCCGCATCAAGCGTTAAATTCATCTCGGTATAAGCTTCATGGTACTCATAGGCTTGGAGACTTAAAAAAAGCAAGCCCAGTGCAATCGTGAGTGCTAAGCCAATATGTAATTGACGGCGTTTGTTCAGTTTTAATGCCCAATGTGCCCAGGTAATCGTTACACCTGAGGTGAGCAGAATGAGGGTATTCGCTGCGGCAAGCCCCCAAGCCCCCATCGCTTCATGAGCCCCTGCAAACATTTGATTGTCAGGATTTTTTAAGAGTGGCCATGTGAATTGAAAGTCGGGCCATAAAGTAATATGCGAAATGGGATGTAGCGGCAATTCGCCACCCAGCATGGGCAAACTCCAATAGCGGGAGAAAAAGAGCGCGCCAAAAAAAGCACCAAAGAAGCAAACTTCAGAAAAAATAAACCAGCACATGCCCCAACGAAACGAGCGGTCAACACGTAAATCATACAGTTCTCGTTGGTTTTCATAGATAACCTGCCCAAACCAACCAAATAGCATGAAGGTCATAAGCATGAGGCCGACGGTAAAGAGATATGGGCCATACCAATCATCATGTAACCAGGATGCGGCGCCCACAAGTGTCGTTGTGAGTGCTGTTGAGGCAACCAAAGGCCAATGACTTGGTTTTGGGATGTAATAGGTGCTGTGGTGTGCTCCCATGATATAGATTCTCCTAATTTGTGACGCGCCCGGTCACATCAAATAAGGTGTAAGCCAGTGTAATTGTTTTTATCTGGGGGGGTAAGTCTGGATCCAGATGAAATAAAAGTGGCATGTTCATGCCTTCGTGTCCATCGAGTGTTTGTTGTTCAAAACAAAAGCATTCGGTTTTTTTTAAGTATTTTGCTGCAATGCCTGGGGTGACACTCGGTATGGCTTGTACGGTCATTCGGCGGTTGGTTTTATTTTCAGCATAAAAAGCCAAGCGCGCGATTTCTCCTGGATGCACTTTAATTTTTGGCGTCTTGGGATAAAATGCCCAAGGAATGCCTGAATTATTGGTTGCAACAAACTCCACGTATACCTCGCGATCTTTTACAACAGTGGCTTTGGATGAGTCATAAGCCACTGCATTAATATTGGTTTTACCGTTGATGCCAAGTGTTTGACATAAACTATTGTAAATTGGAACTAAAAGAAAACCAAAACCAAACATGGCAAGTGCCAATGCTGTTAAAAGCAAGGGCACTTTTCTTTTTCTTATCATGACACGGCCCTATATTATTTAATATCAGGCGGCGTGGTAAAGCTATGATAAGGTGGAGGAGAAGAGAGGGCCCATTCTAAACTCGTACCGCCTTCCCACACTTGTCCATCTACTTTTTTGCCTGCTCGAATGGTATGAATCACGTTATATAAAAATATCAGCTGTGATAAACCAAACATGAAAGCGCCTATGGATACAATGACATTGAAATTTGTAAATTGCAGGGCATAATCTGGGATTCGACGTGGCATGCCTGCAAGCCCTAAAAAGTGCATGGGGAAAAATGCAATATTGACCGAAATCACAGAGAGCCAGAAATGCCAGCGACCCAAGCATTCGTTATACATTCGGCCACACCACTTAGGTAACCAATAATAAGTACCGGAGAAGAGCGCAAAAATCACACCAGGCACTAAGACATAATGAAAATGGCCGACCACAAAATAAGTGTCTTGGTATTGGTAGTCTGCGGGCACTAAAGCGAGCATTAAGCCTGTAAACCCTCCAATTGTAAATAAAAAGACAAATGCAACGGCAAAGAGCATTGGGGTTTCAAAGGTCATGGCTCCTTTAAACATAGTACTGACCCAGTTAAATACTTTAATACCTGTTGGAACAGAAATGAGCATGGTGACATACATGAAAAATAATTCAGCACCTAAAGGAATACCTGTCGTAAACATATGGTGAGCCCAAACAATAAACGATAAGGCTGCAATACTGACGGTAGCGTACACCATAAAGTGATACCCGAATAAAGGCTTACGACTAAACGTTGGTATGACTTCAGAAATCACGCCAAAAGCAGGTAAAACCAGGACATAGACTTCAGGGTGTCCAAAGAACCAGAAAATATGCTGGAATAAAATAGGATCGCCACCACCTGCGGCTTCAAAGAAGCTGGTACCAAAATGTCTATCGGCAAGCATCATGGTAACGGCACCTGCAAGCACAGGCATAATAGCGATTAATAAAAATGCAGTGATTAACCAGGTCCAAACGAACATAGGCATTTTCATCAAAGTCATGCCAGGTGCACGCATGTTTAAAATCGTTGCAATAATATTAATCGAGCCCATGATGGATGAAACCCCGAGCATATGGACCGCAAAAATCATAAAATCAGTGCTGGGTGGTGCATAGCGCGTTGAAAGAGGGGCATACATGGTCCAACCAAAATTGGGCCCGCCACCTGCATGAAACAGGGTTGAAAGCAGTAGGGTAAACGCAAAAGGTAAAATCCAAAAGCTCCAGTTATTAAGCCTTGGGAGCGCCATATCTGGTGCGCCAATCATCATGGG
>JAALKW010000002.1:0-9285 GCA_011087865.1 Legionellaceae bacterium | reverse complement strand
GCATGACTACACCAAACAGCAGGATAAGGCCGTGCATGGTTGTCATTTGGTTGAAAAAATTTGGATCAACCAAGCGATGGCCGGGTTGAAATAATTCAACACGAATGAGTAGTGCCATGGCCCCTGCAAGAAAAAAGCTTAACATGGCTATCCAAAGATAGAGTGTGCCAATATCTTTGTGGTTGGTGGTAAATACCCAGCGTTTGATAAAGCCAAAGACACCGCGTTTTTGGTCGGGGCCATGATCGTCATGCGCGTCATGGTTGTCATGTGCGTGGGGTATTGTTTCAGGTGTTGTGCTGTTATAACTCATTGTAAACCTCCGGCGTGTGCTTGTTTCACCTGTGTGACGGGTTGCTCAAGTTCCTGACGAACTTTGGCAACATCTGCAGGCTGCACCGTTTCATCTGTATTATTTCCCCAAGCATTTCGCTCATAGGTAGTAATGGCTGCTATTTCGATATCAGTGAGCTGCATACGGTAAGGTTGCATTGCAGAACCAGGGACGCCATTTAAAATAAGGTCAATATGCCTGGAAATAGGATGCCCAACCGCAACGGAGCTGTTTTTTAATGCCGGATAAAGAGGCGGGATGCCAGTACCGTCTTCTTGATGGCAAGCGCTGCACAGCATGTCATATTTTTTCTTGCCTTCTTTGAGGAGGGCTTTTCGAGTGAGTACTGGATGTTCAGCCGATAAAGAACTCAGTGTTTTCTGGGTTATACTCGATGCGGTGTTCGGAAGTGCCTGTGTTTTCACCCAAGTTTGAAATGCTTTATCTGTAACGGCATGGACTTCAATCGGCATAAAGGCATGGTTTACACCGCAAAGTTCAGAACACTGACCACGGTAAACACCTGGTTTTTCAATGCGAGCCCACGCTTCGTGCATAAAACCTGGGATGGCGTCACGCTTCACACCCAGTTCAGGGACCCACCAGGAATGAATTACATCGTTGGATGTAACGAGAAAGCGAATTTTTTTGTTTACAGGCACAACCAGAGGTTTATCCACCTCGAGCAAATACCATGGGTTCTTCGCTTCTTTGTTTTGAATTTGTGCATAAGGTGTTGAGAGATTACTAAAATAGCTGATGCCCTGATCTAAATATTGATACTGCCATTTCCATTGATAACCGACGACCTTAATGGTCACGTCAGCTTCTGAGCTGTCTTCAAGGTTAACAAGAATACGCGTTGCAGGAATTGCGAGCGCCACTAAAATAATAAAAGGAATAATAGACCAAATAATTTCAAGACGTGTGTTGTCATGAAACGATGCAGCGGTGTAACCACGAGATTTACGATGATAAATCAGTGCATAAATCATAATGCCAAAAACAACAACGCCAATCCCTGCGCAGACCCACATGGCAATCATATGGAGGGCGTAAATATCTTTACTGATAGGGGTCACACCTTTGAACATATTGAGCTGCCAAGGGTTAGGCCCTGTTTGGGCATGTGCTGCCCCAATAAAAAGCATCGACAAGCAGCTTGTGATACATAATTGCATGGCATGTAATCGCTTTAACATCCTCATTCCTCAACTTAAACTTAAATTCAAATTTAAAATAATATAATTATTAAAATCTAATATTACCAAAGGGTATAATTTCCTTTAGGTGATGACGTGCCAATCATATACTTTATGGCTTCTAAGACATCTCGTGTGGTGCAGTCATTGCATGCCCCTTTAGGATGATGGTCTCCATCGATGGTGTGCTGCACGAGGATATCAATATTTTTTGATATGAGCGGCTTCCAAGTTGCCTCATCGCCTACTTTAGGGGCATTTAAGTGACCGTCATTATGGCACACGCTACATTTTTCTTCATACATTGCTTTGCCTGTTTTAGGGCGAGCAAGCAATTTATTTGCTTCGACATCGAGCCACTGTGAACGTGAGAGAGACTCATTTAAAAGGTAATCTACGGCTGAGATAATATCGTTCTCGGAACAAGTGACACAAGCACCTTTGGGCGGCATGCTATTGTATCCATTGATAGCATTTTTGTAGAGTGTTTTTAATCCATTGTCTTTGAGGCGCATGGTCCAGTTGGCGCCGTTGCCAATACGAGGCGCTGTCATGTCACCGTTTTGATGGCAAATAGTACATGCATGTAAATACACTTGTCGGCCACGCGCAAGCGTTGGCCGGTCGTTTGACGGCGGTAGGCCAAGCGGATCTTTTGTTGTGACGGATTTTATATATTTTGAAATGGCGAGCTGATCGTCAGGTGTTAAATAGTTTAAGCTATTATGATTAACCTCAGCCATAGGGCCTGCAATGGGACCTGCTTCGTTAATAAGCTGATTTTTTGAGAAAACATCCATCACTTCTTGGTGTGTTGCTGTATCAAGGCCATATTTTGTAATATTAGGCGCCCAGAAACCGTCAATAAAAGTACCTGTTAAGTAGTATTGTGTTTTAGAGCCACCCAATGCATTCAGAGGGGTGTGACACATACTGCAGTGACCTAAACCATCGACAATATATTGCCCGCGGTTCCATTCGGCTGTTTGCTTTGGATCTGGTTGATAAGGTATATTTTCCGGGTAGAAAAAAAGTAACTTCCAGCCCAAGAGCGAAAGCCGAGCGCCCGGCAAATTAAATGGAAATGGAAGCGGGGTATTCTCATGTTCAACCGCAGGAATATTCATGAAATAGGCATACAAATCACGTGCATCATCGTCAGTTATTTTTGAATAATAAACATAAGGAAAGACAGGGAAATAATTTTGTCCTTTGGGATTTTTACCGTCTTTGAGCGCACGAATAAAATCAGCTTCAGTCCATTTGCCAATGCCTGTTTTCTTATCAGGTGTAATATTTGGGGTATAAAACGTGCCAAAAGGTGTTGCAATAGGTAAGCCGCCGGTAAAGGGTTCGCCGCCCTCAATTACATTGGTATGGCAAGCCATACAGTCACCCATTTGGGCTAGGTACTCACCTCGCTTAATTTGAGCAGCTTTTTCTCCTTCAGCAGGTTTTGTTGCAGGATAATCTGCATAAAAACCATCGTTGAGGTGTAGGTTATCTGCGTATAGTGGCAGTTGATAGGCAAACACGGCCAGTAAGATGAATACGAGTTTATTTTTATAAAAAGAGCTCACACGCCCTCCTGTTCTGTTTTTATATTTTATTTTAAATTTTTGTATTCACAAAAACATCCTGCCCGTCTACGCGGCTTTCATACACCTGCAATGGTTTCGGGCAAGATGCTTTTGCAAGCAATGGGCCCACAATAGGAGGCCAAGGAGACCATGATACGACGTCTCCGGTATTTAAATCAAAAGTACTTTTATGAAAAGGACAGACCAAGGCGCATTTTTCCGTAATTTTTGCTTTTTTCAAAGGCAACTTTAGATGTGGACATTGCGCTTGAACAACATGTACTTTATCGTCATGCCAAATCAATAAAAGTTTTTGTTGACTGAGCGTTAGCGCGATACGTCCTGCGTCTTGAAGGGTTTGTAACGCAACTGCTTTTTCCCATGCCATCGCATGTGTCCTTAAATCTAAGATTTTTTCAAAAAGAATAGTCGTGATCATAACAGCGCTGCATGTTTTCTGCTAGTAGCTTTTGCTTGCGATCGCTGATAACTTGCTTTAAATTAGAAGAATTCATGCTTGAGGAATAATAATAATGTTGGCACGTTGCTTGCACTTAATAAGTTTAATGTGTTTCATTGGCCTCTTGATGAGTTGCACGTCAACTTTAAAGCAAATAGAGCATGTCTCAGATGAAATAGACAAGCCGAAGCCACTTCACCCAACGACGGAAGCGCGTCCTGTTTCTGATTTCTCACAAGTCTATATCCAAGGTCCTTTTAATGTGCGTTTGCATACGCATAAAAAGCAACCAGCAAGTCTTACTATTGAAAGTGATGCGATTGATTTAAAATATATTACCTCTTATATAAAAGATGGTGTTTTATATGTTTCTGATGGCGCTCAGAAAAAGCATATTGGAAAGCACCGATTACGCATGGGAGAAGCAACATTAGATATTAATGTGCCTGAGTTGCATGGACTCACCTATAAAGGTGAAGGCGTGATTACAGGGCATCATATTCATTCTGATTTGTTGGATATTTGGCTGATGAATTCTAAACAATCAACATTTGATGGTCGAATTAATTTAAGGCGTTTAACCGTGCTTGGCAGTGGCACAACGAAAATTACAGGGCTTCGTAGCCGTGCTTTATGGATTAAACTTGTTGGGTCGTCTTTGGAATCCCCTAAAGTAGACCTAAAAGGAAGGGCTAATTTAAAACGAATTGACATGGAAGGCAGTAGCGCACTCGGTTTATATTGGGTTAAAAGCAATAATTTAATCCTTCGCTTGAGCGGCACCTCACAGTTAACGCTTGCGGGTACGGTGAATCGGCTAGATGGCGTGTTTTCAGACCACTCGCATTTTTATGGGCGTTATTTGCGTGTGAAAGAATCCTTTGTAAAAACCAATGGTGAGGCGATATCTGATATTTCAGTGGTCGATACACAGCATGCATTGGCACGTGATAGAAGTGATATTTATTATTATAATTTACCTGCACTTCGAACGGATTTTATGGCGCGTAATGGTTCGGTCTTAGATATGCGACCAGAAGCACTCAAAGAAGAGCAGCCACATACGATTTATAATCATTAAGTTGTATCGATTAGGGATACAACTTAGCAACTGAAGAATAATCTTCAACTTATTTTTGTGCTTTACCTGAATTCCAGAGGTTACCCCCTCCAGATAAAAACAGAGGGATACGCTCCTCTAGCCAATAAATTGCTTTCCCAGGTATATTTCCTGTAATAAATCCAACATGCCCGCCTTTGGCGCTTAATTCAAATATAATATCAGATGATAGTTCATGAGATGCTGGAATTGCTTCAGGTGGCATAAAAGGGTCGTCTTTGGCATGTAAAATTAAAGTAGGGGTTTTTATTTTTTTTAAAAATTGCCGTGAACTGGATGCTTGGTAATATGCCTCTGCATTCGCAAAGCCATGTAAAGGCGCTGTGATATGCTCATCAAAGGCCCAAAAAGAATGGAGTGAGTGAAGCTGTTTTAAATAAGGCGCAAGTGCTTCTGGATATTTTTTTTGTTTTCGTTCAAATAAGTCACGTAAATTCTGTATCAGGTGTTTTTGATAAATACGAGAAAAGCCTTGATTCATGTGTGTCACGAGTAACTTGAGTTCAAATGGCGCTGAAATCGCAACAGCAGCATGAATCAGTGATTGTGTTCCTTGCTCGCCCAGCCATTTAAGTAACACATTGCCGCCGAGAGATATGCCAACCACAGCTTTTTGAGTGTTGGGCTCGCGTTGATTAAGCGCATTTAACAAAAAATCAAGATCCTGGGTGTCACCGGAATGATAGGCTCGATTGAGGCGATTCGGGGTGTTGCTGGCCCCACGAAAATGCATAAATACCGCGCGCCAGCCCTGTTGGTTATAAGCTTTAAGCTGTCCTGCGACATAGGCAGAATGGAGGTTGCCGCCAAGGCCATGCAATAAAACAACCAGGGGTGTGTTTGGGTGAAGGTGATTTGTGGCCCAGGCCAAATCAATAAAATCACCATCGGGGAGCTCTAATCGTTCAAATGCTGTGATAGGGGCTTTTTGTCGCCTGGTTAGTGAGCGATAAATGGTTTGTGCGTGTGGGTTTGAAAGCCACCAAGCGGGTTCAAAAGTGCTGGATTTAATCATGAGGATTCATAATATTAAGCATGGTTTGAATGTCACCATCTAACGGCAGTGCATGGGCTGAGTGTTCAAGCCAATGTGTTTTGCAAAGCGGATTATTTTTAAATAGTGTCATCACATAAGATGAGTCAACGACTTCATCATGCCTGCCTAAGAATAAATTAATAGGGCACTGAGGCATCTGAAACGGTGTTTCTTCAATGAGTGTAAATAACTCAATCAGTGTTCGAAGGGGAAGTTTTTTATAGGTGAGCTCTTCATGATGGTGTGTAAATAAATTGCCGGCACGGTTTTTAATTTTTTTTAGACCACAAGCATGCAATAAGCTGGCAGCCGCTTTAGCAAGCGGCATATTAAGTTTAAGTTTTAGCGCTGGCGCTAACAAATGGAGTTGTTTGATTGGGAATTGCTGGGCCAAATGACAAGCGAGTAAGCCGCCAAGCGAGAGCCCAATGACTTCAACGGTTTCATACTGATTAATTAATGACTTGCAGGCAGTTTCTGCAGCAGTTATCCATTCATCACGATTAACACTTGTAAATGCGGCTAAGTTTTCAGCATGTCCTGGAAGCGCTGGGCAAACCAGAGCATTATAATGCGTGAGTTCGGGCCAAAGCGCACGATACACGGCAGGTGAGGATGAAAAGCCATGTAATAATAATAAAGCCCTGTCATGGCCGTCATGACGTATATCAATCGGTTTTAAACGCCGAGCTTCTGGTTTAAGCAGTGGGCGCATGACTTTTCCGCGCCACATATATTGGAAGTCGTCTAAATTAATCATGCATTCTCTCTCAAAATCGTTGACAGTTAGGTTCTAGCTATGCGATATTCGCGCTGCGAGGTTGGACTTGCTATGTGTCATTCCACTGGGTCAATTGGCGACACACTGATTGGCCCTTTTTTATTGCTTATATTAAGTGTAACGGATTTTTTGTTGAGCGTGTTAAAACGAGCAAATGCAAGACATTGGCTCGCTTTAATCAGAAATGCGCTTTATGCTTCTTCAGTAATCAATACACTTTCTGCTTGAAGGCCTTTAGGCCCTTGTGTGACGTCAAATTCAACACGTTGATTTTCATAGAGTGTTTTTCGACTTGCTTCGCTGACAATCGATCTAAAATGAACAAAAACATCATCTTGATTGCCATCACGTGTAATAAAACCATACCCTTTTTCATCGTTAAACCACTTTACGTGGCCAGTTTCTTTTGCTGACATGTTATTTTCCAATCTTTCAGTATTTAATTAAAATCAACACTTGTGCGACGCAACAAGCCCCAAAATTATAACGTGGTTTTTTAGGGATGGCGAGGGATTAAGATGTAAAGCAAACGAAAATATAAGCTTATTTATGAAGGAGTTGCTTGATATAGGGGGCTATTTTTTCAGGTGTTGTGAAGGGGGAAAATTGCCTTAAAACTTCGCCGCGTGGTGAGACTAAAATTTTACTGAAATTCCAAGGGATAAAAACCCACGGTTTTTTTTGAATATGTGAAGCTAAATAAGCATAAAGAGGGGATTGATTGGGGCCTCTGACATCTATTTTTTCAAACAATGGAAAGGTAATACGAAAACAACTTTGGGTAAAAGCATGAATGCTTTGACTATCACCTGGTTCTTGGCGCAAAAATTGATTACACGGAAAGCCGAGGACTTGAAGGCCATCGGCTTGATAGGTTTGATAGAGCGTTTCGAGCGCTTGATACTGTCGCGTAAAGCCACAACGGCTCGCAACATTTACAATGAGTAGCACTTGACCGGCGAAAGGTGCGAGCGTTGTTTCAGTACCATCTAATTGTTTGATTGGAACCTCATAGAGCGACTTCATGTGTGAATGCCATGGTGTTTTAAAAACGCATCGGTTGAAGGGGCGCGACCGCGAAAGGCTTTAAAAAAGTCAGATGCTTTTTGGGAGCTACCGACTTCCAGGACTTTTTTAAGAAAATCTTGACCTGTTTCGGGGTTAAAAATGCCTTCATCTTCAAAACGAGAGAATGCATCACTTGAAAGCACTTCAGCCCATAAATAGCTATAATAACCTGCAGCATATCCACCGGCAAAAAGATGTGAAAAACTTTGTGCGAACCGATTATAAGGCACTGTTGGAACGACCTGAGTTGTTTTTCGAACCGTTTGTAATGCTTCATCCAGCCAGTTTGGATTATCTCCTGGATATGCATCGTGTAATAAAAAATCGAACCACGCAAATTCAAGTTGCCTAATTAGGTGCATCCCTGCGTGAAAATTTTTAGATGCCATTAAAGCATTAAATAAATTTTCAGGCAGTGGTGCTTTGGTTTCAACATGTTGTGAGAGTTGTTTTAATGCGACTTTGCTCCAGCAAAAATTTTCAAAGAATTGGCTGGGTAGCTCAACAGCGTCCCATTCAACACCTGCAATACCAGAAGCGCTTAAATAATCCACTTGTGTTAAGACATGATGTAGGCAATGTCCAAGTTCATGAAACAGTGTCACGACTTCGTCATGTGACAGCGTGGGGACATCAAAAGCAGCTGATTTTGCAAAATTGCAGGTTAAAAAAGCGATAGGAGGTTGAATGCTGCCGTCATGTAATTTCCATCGGCTTTGTGCATCATCCATCCAAGCGCCACCCCGTTTGTTGGGTCGAGCGAATAAATCCATATACAAATAGCCACGGAGTTGCTGTTTATTATCATGAATCGCATAACAAGTGACATCTTCATGCCACGTATCAACGGATTCTGATTCGGTGATGTCTTTTAGCTGCATGCCGTAGAGCGTCTTGATGATATCAAAAATACCCTGCATCACATGCGGCAGTGGAAAATAAGGCCTTAGTGCTTCGTCGTTTAGCGCATACTCAGCTTCTTTTTGTTTTTGAGACACATAGCTCACATCCCAAGGCTTGAGATCTGATATATTGCAGTGTGTTTTTGCAAATTGTTTGAGTGATTCGATATCTTTTTTGGCCTCGGGCAAGGCGTGTTGAATTAAGTTTTGAATGAAATCAAACACTTCGCTTGGGCTTTCTGCCATTTTGGTGGCAATAGAACGCTCGGCATAAGAATTAAAATCAAGTAAACGTGACTTTTCATCACGTAGCGCTAAAATCTCTTGAATCAGTGGCGTATTATCCAGTTTGTTATCATGTGGTCCCTGATCTGAGGCGCGTGTCACAAAGGCTTCATAAAGCGTTTCTCGAAGCTTTCGGTCATCTGCATAAGTCACAACGGCTAAGTAGCAGGGGATTTCAAGATTTAATAACCAACCGTCTTGTTTGACAGCTTCGGCCCGTGATCGCGCACTTAAAATCGCGTGCTCTGGCATGCCATTGAGGCGATTTTTATCAGAGATAGGAAGCTGGTATGCATCAACGGCGTCTAATATATTGGTTTCAAACTGATTCGAAAGCTCAGCAAGGCGGGTATTGATGGCTTCAAAGCGTGTTTGCTTTTCAGGCGGTAAGGCCACCCCTGCAAGTTTAAAATTACGCAGGGTATCGGTCATAATTTTTTGTTGTGTTGGCTCGAGTGCTTTTGTATCGATAGACGCTAATGCCTGATACAAGGTTTGGTTATGAGAAATAGCGGCT
>JAALKW010000074.1 GCA_011087865.1 Legionellaceae bacterium | reverse complement strand
GCATTAACGCTGGTAAGCATTTTACTTTGGTTGAAACTTTAGGGACACGCCCTAGTCACGGGTGCTTTAGGTTATATTGGCAGTCACTTCTGTTTTAGGGCGCTAGAAGAAGGACATGAGTTATTATTATTAGATAATGCTGTGAGTGATGCATCAAGAATTATATTAGATGCGATTGTAACCCATGCAAAAAAACCAGAGTTAGTTCAGTTTTTTAATTTAGATGTGCGTGATAAAGCATCCATGGCCTTATTTTTTAAGGAAAACAAAGCGATTGATGCCGTGTTACATTTTGCGGCATTGAAAGATGCATCCGGTTCGCTTGATTTACCGCTTGAGTATTATGAAAATAATGTCACGGGCAGTCTGAATGTATTTGAAGAAGCTTCTAAAGCGGGGGTACACAAGATTGTTTTTTCATCTACAGCAGCCGTTTATTCACCGGATGCAAAACAACCTTGTTTAGAAACCAGCGAGATTAACCCTGCAACACCATATGGTAAAAGCAAGCACATGAGTGAAGTGATGTTAGCGGACTGTGTCTCAGCTCATCCTGATTTACGTGCGGTGGCGCTGCGTTATTTTAATGTTGCAGGTGCTGATGCTTCAGGTGCACTGACGTCCGTATTATTAGCGGATAAAGATGCGAGTTTATTATCAGCGATTTTAAAAGTCGCGCGAGGTCAAAAAGAGTATTTGTCTGTTTATGGCACGGATTATGAAACACGCGATGGGACTGCTATTCGAGATTATATTCATGTTTTAGATTTGGTGGATGCACATCTTGATGCACTTAAATTATTGGATAAGCAAGATGGTTACCATCTTTTTAATTTAGGCAATGGCGAAGGGTATACAGTGTTTGAAATGGTCGAAGCATTTGAAGCCACAAACGGGGTTAACATTCCGATGCAACACGAAGCGCGTCGCCCAGGGGATTTAATGGCTGTGTATGCCAATGCTGATCGTGCTGTTCAATCGCTGGGCTTTAAGCCAACCCGTGATTTAGCACGTATTGTTGGAGATGTTTGGGGGTAGGGATTGGGGGCATAGTTAATATATGACCCCAGTTTGATTTAAATCATAAGGCGTATTAAATGGCAATCCGTTCATCAAATACAAAGCATTCACCTTCCCAAGTGGATTGTTCAGCAGGTGTTTTTTCGATGTAATTTAAAATGCCGCCATCCAATTGATAGACTTTTTCGAATCCTAAGCTCTGAAAGTAAGCTGTTGATTTTTCACAACGAATGCCACCGGTGCAGTAGGTTGCAAGCTTGACTTGTTTTTTGTTGATGAGGTTTTTTTGGATATATTCAGGAAACTCACGAAAAGTTTTAATATTGGGATTCACGGCATTCTTGAATTGCCCTAAAGCAACCTCGTAATCATTGCGTGTATCCAGTACTAATACATCGGGATCAGCCAACAGTTCATCCCAGGCTTCAGGTGACAGATGGGTGTCTTGCGTTTCAAGGGCTGTGATGCCGGGTACACCCAAAGTCACGATTTCTTCGCGTAATTTTACTTTTCGTCGTTCAAACGGCATGGTGTTTGTATGGGTTTCTTTAAAGTTTAAATCAGCAAAACGCGCATCGGCTCTTAGGTAAGTATAGAATGCTTGAATATTGGTATGTGTGCCGGCGAAGCTCGCGTTTAAGCCTTCAGAAGCCAAAATAAATGTGCCTAATATGTCATGACGTTTCATGGCTTTTAAAAAAATAGATTTTAATGCATCGAGCTTGTCTAATGGTGTAAATAAATAGCAGGATGCGACGGTGTAAGCGTGCATGTGTTTTTATCCTATGTATAATATTTAAAGCGCTAATATATCATATATTTCACATATTTTTGAGGGAACTGCCTGTGTACAGTATTTTTAGGTTTTTATTGGGTTTTTTGGATGCTGAATGGGTACATCAAATGATACTAAGTCTATTGAAATATGTGCCGGATTTTTGTTTTGAAACCCCTAAAAAAAATTCTATTGAAGCAATGGGGTTAAATTTGAAGCATCCTATCGGTCTTGCAGCGGGGTTTGATAAAGATGGACGGCATTTAAAAGCACTCGCAAAGCTTGGATTTTCAAGTATTGAACTCGGCACCGTGACCCCTAAGCCGCAGCCGGGTAATCCTAAGCCGCGTATTTTTCGCGTACCGCATTTAGATGCTCTCATTAATCGGATGGGATTTAATAATGCAGGGATTGACGCATTGGTTGCTGAGATAAAAAAAGTAGATTTTGATGGGGTGCTTGGGATTAGTATTGGCCCGAATAAAAACACAGCACCTGATAGAGTGAAATTAGATTATGAGTATTGTTTAAAAAAAATATATTTATATGCTGATTATATTGCTGTGAATATTTCATCACCCAACACACCTGGCCTTCGTGCATTACATCATAAAAAAGCTTTTTTAAATTTAATCCAAGCGTTAGCTGATGCGCGTAGTGTGTTAATCAAAGCGCATGGACGTTATGTGCCGATTGTTGTCAAAATTTCTCCAGATGAATCGGATGAGGCAATTCAAGGCATGGTGAAAGCATTAATTGAAGTGGGATTAGATGGTATGATTTTAACCAACACCACGCTTTCACGGGTAGGATTACGCGGTACGCGTGTTTCAAATGAGCTGGGTGGTTTAAGTGGTAGCCCATTGGCAGCACGTGCCATGACATGCTTGAGGATTGCGAAAGCAGCAGCTGGCGATCAATTGGTTTTAATTGCCTCAGGTGGTATGCATAGTCCTGATGAAGCGGCTGCGCGTATTGAGGCGGGTGCCTCATGGGTTCAGGTGTATACAGGCTTGGTTTATAAAGGCCCAGGGCTAATTGCACGTATGGCGAAGGCTTGCTTTAAATCTTAGGGGTGCTTAGCTTGCTCTTCGACTGCTGTTTGCTTCGTCTTGTTCGTCACGAATTTTTTCAAGCATTTCTTCAAAAAATTGTTTTTCATGCGTATACGTGCTTAATTGCTGAATCACATGCTCTGCTGCTGTAATGCGTTCTGCATAGTTATCATGCGGAATTCTAAATAATCTATCGGCGGCTTTGCTGACAGCTAGGTTATTTTTAATGTTTTTAAAAATAGAAGTCATAGATAAAATTCACTCTTAAATAACAAAGGTAAGAATAAGTATAGACATGTTTTAAGATTTTTTTAGGAAAAGCTTTGGAAAAATTGGCTTAATCACACCTGAATCGTGTATAATCCGCGCTTCTTATGAATATTATCAAGAGATGGAGTGAGATAAATCAATATGTCAACAGAATTAACGTTATCAATTATTAAGCCCGATGCAATTTCAAAATCAGTGATTGGAAAAATTTACACGCAATTTGAAGGGGCGGGTTTAAATATTGTTGCTGCTAAAATGCAACAGTTATCACGTGAACAAGCTGAAGGGTTTTATGCGGTACATAAAGAGCGTCCATTTTTTAATGATCTTGTGAACTTCATGATTTCAGGACCTGTGATGGTACAAGTGCTCGAAGGCGAGAATGCGATTTTAAAGCATCGTGATATCATGGGTGCAACCAATCCTAAAGAAGCGGCGCCTGGCACGATTCGTGCAAACTTTGCTGATAGCATTGATGCCAATGCGGTGCATGGTTCAGATGGCGCAGATACAGCTGCTGAAGAAATTAAATTTTTCTTCACAGAAGATGAGCTGTGTCGACGTGTCTGATCATCAAGCTACTCAAAAAAATACTAAGATTAATTTGCTTGATTTAGATGAAAAAGGCCTTCGGGCCTTTTTCGAAGCTTTAGGTGAAAAACCTTATCGTGCCAAACAAGTCATGAAATGGATTCATCAAGAAGGGTGCTTAGATTTTGATTTGATGAGTAATCTCAGTAAAGCACTGCGTGCAAAACTACTGGAAACAGCATGTCTTGTTGTACCTGAAGTAAACACTTGCCAGACCTCAAGCGATGGCACAAGAAAGTGGTTAATTAAATTAGCTTGCGGTAATTCTATTGAGACAGTCTTTATTCCTGAAGTGAGTCGTGGAACACTATGCGTGTCGTCTCGAATTGGTTGTGCGTTGAATTGCAGCTACTGCTCAACAGCAAAACAAGGCTTTAATCGTAATCTAACAACGGCTGAAATTATCGGTCAGATGTGGCTTGCGGTACACGCATTAAGACGTGATGAAGACATGCATCGGCAACGTGTGACCAATGTTGTGATGATGGGTATGGGAGAGCCGCTTTTAAATTTTGATGCGGTTGTACCGGCTATGAACCTCATGATGGATGATTGTGCATATGGCTTATCTAAGCGTCGCGTGACCTTAAGTACATCCGGTGTGATTCCTGAAATGAAGCGTTTGCGTGAGCAAAGTACGGTGTCACTAGCGGTGTCACTGCATGCGCCGAATGATTTATTACGTAACGAATTGGTGCCGCTTAATAAAAAATATCCATTGGTTGAATTAATGGATGTCTGTCGAAATTATTTTGATGATAAGCGGGTGGTAACATTTGAATATGTGATGTTAGAAGGTGTCAACGATACACCACAACATGCAGATGAGTTGGTGCGTTTATTGCATGATGTGCCAGCCAAAGTGAATTTAATACCGTTTAATCCTTTTCCGATGACAGCGTATACACGCTCGCCTCAAAAAACCATTTTTGCTTTTCGAGATAAACTGATTGCAAAAGGCATTAATACCATGACACGTAAAACACGTGGGGATGATATTGATGCGGCATGTGGGCAACTGGCCGGCAAAGTGTCGGATAGAACACGTCGTTCTGAACGTTGGCAGACACTTCATTTTGAAAAAACGGTATCCAGGTGAAGCGCTTCACGGTTATAATGCCTCACGCTATCTTCTTTTGGAGTTTTTAAATCATGAATACAACCACAACGCTAAGCCCAGATGAAGTTTCTTTGAGTGAAATGCCTGGTGCAAGACTTGCCGCCCTTCGAGAAAAAAGTGGGCACAATATTGAATATGTTGCGAGTAAGTTGCATCTACGCGTACGGGTTATTGAGCTTTTAGAGGCCGATGCCTATGATGAAATGCCAGAGCCTGTTTTTATTAAAGGCTATCTTCGGGCTTACGCAAATTTACTGGAAGTAGATCCTGCGCCGTTACTTGATATGTTTAATTGTTTTTATTGTGAAGATGAATCAGTATCTGAACGAACTTTATGGCAAAGCCGAAAACAAACCAATCGAACAGAGCACTGGGTGCGTTTAGGAACAGCTTTATTTGCTTTACTTGTGATTATTGCTGTTTTTGGGTGGTGGGTTAAAAACAAAGAGGTTGAAACTTTGTTTGCGACACACACACGTACAGCAGATCTCAATCAATTAGCCGCAGAAACCGATATTCAGTTGACGGATTTATCGAATATGCGTTCGCTGTTATCATCAAAACAAAAATTACCGTCTTTGGAGCAGAAAGATGGTTGAACGGGCGCAAGTCATTCGAGCGCTTCGTGGCATGAATGATGTTCTGCCAGCAGTTAGTTTTGGTTGGCAAAAGGTTGAACGTGCATTTGCGGATTGTGCAGCAGCATATGGGTATCATGAGCTCAGAACACCGTATCTTGAAAACACGGCACTATTTAAGCGTTCAATTGGTGAAGTGACAGATATTGTGGAAAAAGAAATGTATACATTTCTTGATAGAAACAATGAAAGCATGACCCTAAGACCTGAAGGAACAGCAAGCTGTGTGCGCGCCTGTATCGAACATGGCCTGCTTCGGGAAGGGGTTCAAAAGCTTTGGTACACAGGGCCCCTGCTGCTGACCCCGCCGCCCCAACAGGGCGGTTATCGCGAGTGCCAGGATGTAGGGCGTGAGGTATTTGGTGCTGGAGGTGTGGGGATAGAGCTTGGAATGATTGCATTTTTAGTGCGATTTTGGAAAAAATTAGGCTTGGCTAACACACTGACGTTACAAATTAATACGCTTGGAACCATAGAAGAACGTGGTGCATACCGTGATGTGTTAGTGGCTTATTTGACACAACATCAAGATGCCTTAGATGAAGATAGTTTAAAGCGTCTTCATCGTAATCCATTACGTATTCTAGACAGTAAAAATCCTGATATGCAGGATTTAATTCATCTCGCGCCTCAATTAATAGATAGTTTAACAGATGAAAGTCCTGCGCATTTTAAAGCATTTTGTGATGGCTTAGA
>JAALKW010000073.1 GCA_011087865.1 Legionellaceae bacterium | reverse complement strand
GCTTACAACAAAAACACCCGAAGCTTCAATCAACTCTTCACTTATGCTGAGAAGATAAGACAAAAAGGCATGAGGAAGGAAGCAACGGAAGAAGCTGAGCGTTCACGATTGCGTACTCCTGAAGACTGTCGTAGCGCTGAGGAAGGTGATTTTCCTCCTGGGCACGAAGATTTAGAACCACCTATGTTCTCTAAACTCCAAGCGTTCGAACTGGATATTTCTCGTCACCTCGTATTTGGAGAATATAAATCTCAGCCTAAAGTCTTTAATCATCGTATTCTATCCTTAGCGATGGATTACGCAAAAACCGCTATGCTATTTGCAATGGGCAATGGGGGCACAGCGGACACCTTAGCTTTAGAAGAGCGATTGATTAATATTTGTTATCGTGATGAATACCCTTTTATTGCTGATATTCTGATACAGGCATCAAAAATAAGTTCTGATTTAGAAAAAAACACATTATTTGAGTCTATTTTTTCAAATCAGCCATTACTCAATTGCTTGTCAGAACAAACCTCAGATAAAAAAAGTCAGGCGCTTCGTACGGATCTATACGTATTGCTCAACAATCAAGCATTTATCACCTTAGTACAAAAAGGATACATTGATTCCGATCGCTTCTTTGCGTATATTAGCGAAAATGATGGCAAAGAATGCCAGTTTATTGCAAACCATATAAAAATATTTGCTAAATATATTAGCTTGGGGCTCTTCACTCAAATTGAATACGCTATCAGAGAAAAACCTGAATTAAATCTTACAGCAGACATAATTTTTGATTTGCTAGTGAATAAAGCGACGCTTCCATTATTTAAATATGATTCTGTTATGAGACTATATTTTTCAGGTCAGATTACGAATGCACTTTTGAGATCCGTTCGAATAGATCAGTTAAGGGCTAATAAAGGCTCACTGTCTAAAATGAATGAAGCAGAGATGAAATCAGCATTAGAGGTAGCCTCACGAGCCGTACAGTATTCTGCATCAGCGACTGAGAACATTCCCGAAAAGCTCCCTACTCCTGATTCTATCTTCGGGGGCGTCGGGTTATTCAATCAATGCGAACAAACATGGGAAGCAGCAAGCGAACAGTCCCCTGCCGACAAATTTGATTATTAAAGGTATATTAAAATGAAAAAATCAAAAACAAAAGAATTGTCTAAAGATACCAAAAGTTCTCCCGATAAACAGACGTCGCGTGCCGCGGAAGAGCGAACGAGCCCCTCTTCGCCTTTTGCTGAACTATCCAGTTTATACGTTCATAAACACCCTAGGAGTTTTAGCGATGACGATTCAGAGGCATCTTACAGCAGTAGCGAATCAAACTCACCATTAACGGCAAGTGATACATGTGAGGACTGGATTGATCTAGTGGTTGAATTAAGCGTTGATCATTATCAGAAAAGATACAATCAAATGCTTTTTAAGGCGACATACCTTGAAGAGAAGCCTAGCATTGAGCAAGCAATGAAGAAGGAACGTATAGCAGACGACTGTCACCGCACTTACATGAAATACATCACTACTTATATTGAATTTGATAAATTATTTATCAAGAAATCCTTCGCCCAAAGTGCAATCATCAATGAAGGCATGGCTATTTTGAACAACTATCATTCTCCTAATGATACAGAGGGATTTAAAGCTTATCTCCAGGCATATTTTCAAGAAAACTTCAGGTACGGCTTAATGAGTAAGGGAGAGGCTGCTGAAGAACCAATTACTGCTTACAGAAGAGCGCCTTCTACAACACCTACAACACCTACAGTGCCTGCAATGTCTACAATGTCTACAATGTTTACAATGCTTGCAACGCCGCCATATAAAGCAACCAAGGATGAAGATAAGGATAAAATCCTACCCACTTCGGCAACAGGGCAAGCAAGTTTTATTGATCAAACATCAGCAGACCCTCTTTCATATACAGGTTTGACTAGGCGAGGTTCACCAATCCTTCTTTTTAGTGCCCAAAGAGAACTAACCCTAGACCCATCAAAAGCTTGTCCCGCTATACAAGGGGTAAAAGAAGCATTTCCAGACCTTACCTTGAGGCCTCCTATTAGGCCATAAAGTAAACAGTCACTTAAGCTTACCTGATTAGGGTGGTTGGCAATGGTTAACACACCCTAATCTCGTCATGTGATTATATTTTCTTAATTAACTTTAGAATTCGCTTTTTAGAGATATAATCACTGTATTTCGAATCACCACTAAACACCGACATAAAGGCATTCACCGCACGTTTGGAGTTAAGTAAAGACAAAACAGCCTCCCTTTTTTTCCCTAAAAAATATGCGAGTAATCTCGCATACTGAAAATCTTTCCCAATTTTTTTATGAAAGATTTGATTATATGTTTTAATTTTTTTAATTTGATTGCTCTTAAAAGCTTGGCTCAGTACTTCAGCGGCTAAATAGCCACTTTTAATAGCGGGTCTAATGCCTTCTGCTGTCAGTGGATCAACACATCCTGCAATTTCACCGATTAAAATAATACGATCATGTACAAGCTTCGAACGACCACGATATAATGCAATGGGATGACCGTGTAAATGTTTTTTCTCTAAGGCGTCAACTTCAAATGCTTTCACATATTTTTTTAACTGTACGGGCAAACCTTTTCCTTTTTTTTGCTTGCCTTTAATCAATGCCCCACCCCCCAATGATAACCCATCTGATTTTGGGAAATTCCAGGCATAAAAACTACGGGTTTGGTCAAAATTAATTTCAAGCGTGTCATCTAAAGCAGAGGTATAATGCTCATACTCCATCCCCGCAACAATACTACTTTTTGCAGCAATGCCTAAGTTTTTAGCCAGTTTTCCACGTGCCCCTTCTGCAATAACAACCACTTTAGATAAAACATCATCACGTGATGTTTTAACCTGTACGGCTGATTGTGTTGAAAAAGTATCGATAGATTGAACCTCGCAATCCGTATAAACAACAACCCCTTTTTCAATCGCTTTTTTTAATAAAAAATCATCAAATATTTCTCTACGTACCATCAAGACATCACTGACATCCGTTTCTGTGCGTTGTTTATTAATCACCATAACCGATTTTTTACATTTATAATCAATCACTTCGCTGAGATCAAAGTCAAAATAATTAAACACATCCGGTGATATACCACCGCCGCAGGGCTTGTAACGAGGAAACGTTGCTTTATCGACTAATAATACTTTCAAACCAGGATTAAAACGCTTTAAATTATATTCACAACTACTGCCTGAAGGACCCGCCCCGACAATGACAGCATCAAACATCCTTAAATATCCTTTTAATTTTTTGGCTTTAATTTTTAGCTTTAATTTTTAGATTCGAAAAGATAGCAGGCCTGCTTTTCTGAGTAAAGCTAACAAAGCAACTTTACTGTACAACCGCATACATGCGAAAATAAAAACCAAAATAAATTTAAATCAAACATAAGATAACATATGCTCAGCGAGTCAAATATTATAAAAACTCTTCATACCCATTTCCCAGAGCAAATTGGCGATGATGCTGCAAGCATGCCAATCAATCCAACCGAAAGCTATTTGATAACTAAAGATTTACTGATTGAAGAGACGCATTTTAGATTACGGTATCAAGACATCGAGAGCCTTGCACATAAAGCCCTCCATGTGAATTTAAGCGATTTAGCAGCAATGGGAGCAACCCCACAATTTGTCTTACTCGGACTCTCGATTCCACCACATTTTCAAGCACAAACCGAAGCCTTTTTAGAGGCCTTTGCAAAGGCCTGTAAAGCCGAGTCTGTTATGCTCATTGGTGGTGACACCACACGCTCTAGCCAACAACTTATGCTCAGTATTACAGCCATTGGTACAGCACTTAATACACACATAAAATACCGAACACACACTCAACCAGGCGATTTACTGTGTATTGCAGGCCAAATAGGTCATGCACATTTAGGATTAACAGCATTAGAAAAAAACTCTCCTAATTTATTCAATTATAAAAAAGCTTTTTTAAGTCCCACAGCACGTATCAAAGAAGGCATATGGCTTGGCAAGCAACAATCCGTCACCAGCATGATGGATACCTCTGATGGGTTACTGCTTGATTTAATGCGTTTATGTGAAGCCTCAGACCTTGCTTGCGCTGTTAACCTAGATGCATTGAAGCCCAGCGCTGCTTTTCAATCTGCTTGCGAGACACTCGCACTGGACGCCATCACAACACAACTCTCAGGCGGTGAAGATTATGGCTTAATGATTAGTGTTTCTCCTGAAGCCTATCTAACACTTGCTCAGCAATTCACACGGCATTTTCAATATGATTTAAAATGCATTGGCGCATTCAAGCCCTCTCAAAATAAACACAACCCTAACATAACCTGGCTTCAAAATAATCAACCTATTGATTTAAAAGATTTAAAAATAAAACCTTTTTTACATTTCGAGTAATTGCTGTTCTTTCGCTTCACGTGTAAACTAAAAGCAAGCTTTAAAAAAATGTTTTATTTAACTTTTTATTTAATCAATAATAACAAGAGGAAAACACCTTGGCTAACATTATTGTCGTAACTTCTGGAAAAGGCGGTGTGGGCAAAACCACATCTTCTGCTGCGATTTCATCCGCACTGGCAATGCGAGGCCATAAAACTGTTGTCGTTGATTTTGATATTGGCCTTCGAAACCTTGATTTAATTATGGGATGCGAAAGACGCGTTGTGTATGACTTTGTAAACGTTATTAACGGTGATGCGACGTTAAAACAAGCATTAGTCAAAGACAAGCGTTTACCTAATTTGTATGTCTTACCCGCCTCTCAAACCCGAGACAAAGATGCTTTAACACTAGAAGGTGTTGAACGTGCCTTTGAAGAACTCTCAAAAACGTTTGAATATATTATTTGTGACTCACCAGCAGGCATTGAAGCCGGTGCGCTCATGGCTATGCACTTTGCTGATCATGCCATCATTGTCACAAACCCTGAAGTCTCTTCTGTCAGAGATTCTGACCGAATTTTAGGTATTTTAGCCAGCAAAACCAAACGCGCCATCGATGGCAGAACACCAGTGAAAGAACATTTACTGCTGACCCGATACGATCCAGAACGTGTTTCAAATGGTGACATGCTCTCTGTGGATGACGTTAAAGATATTTTGGCCATTCCACTCATTGGTATTATTCCAGAGTCTAAAGCGGTCTTAAAAGCTTCTAATACCGGCACCCCTGTCGTGCTCGATGAAAACAGTGATGCAGGACACGCTTATCAAGATGCCATTGCTCGCTTTTTAGGGGAAGAGCGCCCCATGCGATTTGTGAATGCCGAACGGAAAAATATTTTTCGCCGAATCTTCAGTAAAAACTCAGAAGGAGCAATAGCATGAGCATTTTTGATTATCTTCGAAAACGCAATCCATCAGCCTCTGTTGCTAAAGAGCGTTTACAAATTATTATTTCCCACGAGCGCGCACAGCGTTCAACCCCTGACTATTTACCGAAACTACAAGAAGAAATTATTGCGGTTATTTCTAAATACGTGCCCATTGACCCCAATCAAGTCATGGTAAACCTTGACAGACAAAACGATAACAGCGCTGTATTAGAGCTCAATATCACGATGCCTGAAGAAGCTCTTGCCGCATCCAATGCGGTGAGCAGCACCCCGAAGGCAAATGCCGAACCCCATGCAAATGCAAATAAAAAAAAGAAGAAGCATAAGAAAAGTAAAGCGGCTACTGCTTAAAAACTTCCAACGCAGTACATGAAAAAATGCCTTTATTCTGCAGTTTATCTACAGAATAAAGGCAAGCTATTTTAAAACCCTTTATACCCTTCAAATAACTCGGAAAGACATAACAATTAAGGTCCTTTTCTCATATCAAGCATACGAGGCGTTTCAACTGCATTACGATCATCTTTTGTCGAGAATAACCCTACTCCACCGGATGTAACACTTGATGGAGCAGCTTCCTCAGTTTTTTCTTGCTTTGATACATCAACACCAAGCGCTTCTAATACCTGAAGCACTGCTGTATGTCCCTTGGTCGCAGCAATAGAAACTGGCGTTGCGCCATCTTCCTTGGGTTGATTTAAATCAGCGCCTAGCGCTTTGAGTTCCCGAAGAATCTCTGCTTGACCACTTGCTGCAGCAAGGGAATCAATGGGTAGAGTAGGAAACAGGTTTTCACCTGCCTCCCCTCATCAAACCGTGCTTGC
>JAALKW010000072.1 GCA_011087865.1 Legionellaceae bacterium | reverse complement strand
ACAGACATCATACCAGAATCACTATGTCCGAGCATTAACGGGTGGCGCTATATGTGAGCAAAATAATACCACACATACTTTTTTATAACTAGGCTTCCCTGCGCATTGCTGTCCCAAAATTAGGTTTTCTTATCCAGAATTTAGCTCAAGTAGCAACACGCAACAACACACGAATGAGTCGATGATCATCTAAGCTCATTTGATCTCGAAATAATAAAACATGCTCGGTGCTTTCTCCCTCGAATATAAGCCACATGAGCCATCCAAAATCAAATTTTATGCGTGCCGATGAATGCATTTTAAACTGCATGGGTGTTTTATAAACTCTCCATTGCTGTTTAATATATTGTATTTGAATACAAGCAGCACCTGGTGTTCCTAAAGCACTTAAATAAATAAAATAAGCACTCAGACTGACGCTTAAAATAAAACACAGTAACCAATAAAAATTAGAGGTCAACAACGCCAGCACAAGCACACCGTACATCAAGCACAGCAGTTTTTGATAATCTTTTGAAGGCTTAAGGCTTACCGTGGCATTGGATAAGGGTGACCAAGTGTTTGAAAGCTTCATCTTCTGTCGTTTCATATCCCATAAACCAAGCATATAAATTTGGATCGGGTTCATGCAGCAAACGCTCGAAAACCACTTGCTCTTCAGGCGTTAAGGCATCCCAATGTGCATTAACAAAGCGCGATAAAATTAAATCTAATTCCAACATCCCGCGTCTACAACGCCACATGAGCTTTGCTTTTTCATTGCTTGATAAGCTTGATAATTTTTTCATAAACATTATGTCTCAATCACATCCAGTTGGCATCGTTTAGATAACTTCCAAATCATTAGTTTTTTGTATTTTCCAACCCGATAAGTTTTAGATCCAGAACAGCGCACTTTTCTTTTACCATAAAAATAAACTTGATCAAAATGAAGCGTGTAAAGCCCTGGTTTAAATAAACCGCCACTTTTGCAATCCATTTGCTTAAAGTGGCCGATTGAAACCGAGTCGCTACTATCACAGGCCGAGTCACCCTCAAAGTGAAAATCATAAAAAACCATATCTTTGGTCGTATTAGCAATCACATGTCGTATGGGCAAAAAATCGTGGGCGTGTGCATAGCTGCTCACAACCAAAATTAAACAGCCAATAAAAAACTTAGGCCAAATCAGAGAGGACATCTTTTGCTGGAACATACGCATAATCCAAATCACGAGCAACGGCTTCGTGTGTGATTTTACCTTGGTGCACATTAAGACCAGCCATTAAATGTGGATCACTCAGTAAAGCCATTTTTAAGCCTTTGGTCACCAAATTAAGAATAAACGGTAAGGTCGCATTATTTAATGCAAATGTCGAGGTTCTTGGTACAGCACCCGGCATATTTGCAACACAATAATGCACAACGCCTTCTTCAACATAAGTCGGCTCTTCGTGTGTGGTGGCACGGCTGGTTTCAAAACATCCGCCTTGGTCAATCGCAATATCAGCAACAACCGAACCCGGTCGCATGGTTTTTAACATATCACGCGTCAACAAACGAGGTGCTGCAGCCCCTGGCACCAACACCGCACCAATCACTAAATCAGCATCGGCAACATACTGCTCAAGTGCCTCACCCGTTGAATAAATCGTATTTAATTTTGAACCAAACTGAAAATCAAGCACGCGAAGACGAGAGAGCGAGCGATCTAAAACCGTCACACGCGCTTCCATGCCCATGGCCATCCGTGCAGCATTGGTACCCACAACCCCGCCACCAATCACCACCACGTTTGCAGGGGCAACACCTGGCACACCGCCTAATAAAATCCCTGAACCACCCTCAACCATCTCTAAGCAATGCGCTCCTGCCTGAATCGACATACGTCCAGCCACTTGTGACATGGGGGTTAATAGCGGCAAGCCACCCCCTACTTCTGTCACGGTTTCATAAGCAATGGCACTCACACCTGATTCTTTCAGTAAACGCGTTTGCATAGGATCGGGTGCCAAATGTAAATAAGTAAATAAAATTTGGCCTTCACGTAAACATCTGCACTCGCTCGGTTGTGGCTCTTTTACTTTAATAATTAAATCAGCACGTGCAAACACTTCATCTGCTGTATCCACCATCTCAGCACCTGCAGCTTCATAGGCTGCATCTGTAATACCAATACCAAGCCCCGCACTTTTCTCAACAATCACCTCGCTGCCCGCACGTATAATTTCACGGACGCTACCAGGTACCAAACCAACACGCGCCTCTTGCGCTTTAATTTCTTTTGGAACACCAACTAACATGCTTTCTTACCCCTTAATTTTTTTTATTAGTTCAGGTACAACAACAAATAAATCCCCCACAAGCGCATAATCCGCAACTTGAAAAATAGGCGCCTCTTCATCTTTATTAATCGCAACAATCACTTTGGCATCTTTAATCCCTGCAAGATGCTGTACAGCACCAGAAATACCCACTGCAATATACAAAGCAGGCGCAACAATTTTTCCTGTCTGGCCCACTTGATGATCGTTTGAAATAAATCCTGCATCAACCGCTGCGCGTGATGCACCTACAGCCGCACCCAGTGCATCAGCTAACGCTTCGATTAATTGAAATTGCTCGGCACTTTGAAGCCCTCGACCACCAGACACCACACAACTTGCGCTGGTTAATTCAGGTCGTGTTGACTCAGGTTTTGATGCACTAACAAACTGCGTGTTCTCTGCATCACATTCAATCGTCACTGCGTCAATTTGAGCCGGTGCTTGTACATCTGTTACTGCATCAAATGCAGTGGTTCTAATACTTAAAACTTTTAGTTTATCTAGTACACGAACGGTTTCAATCGCATTACCCGCATAAATAGGATGCTCAAATGTATCTGCACCCACAATTTTTGTCACATCAGATATTTGTGCCACATCACGCATTGCTGCGACACGGGGCAATACATTTTTACCAAACGTTGTCGCTGGCGCCAATAAAGCACTGATATTATCTATTTGTGAGTCTAACAGTGAGTCAATTAAAGCACTTAAGTTTTCAGCCAAGGCATGCTCATAGTTTTTTGCATCTACTAGGCACACTTGAGCCACACCCGCTAATTGAGCCACTTCATCTGCCACAGTGCTACAATTAAACCCTGCAACCAGCACCACCACTTCATCACCTAACGCACGTGCTGCAGTCAGCACATGGGCTGTGGCTTGAGACATGGATTGATTATTATGTTCGGCTAAGACTAAAACACGCATGCTGACACTCCTTTTTAAAGCACTTTGGCTTCATGACGTAATTTTTCAACCAATTCATCGACCGATGCAACGGTAATGCCAGCTTGCCGTACAGGTGGCGACTGAACCGATAATACTTCGGTATGCGGTTTTAAATCTAAATTTAAATCGGCTAATAATATTTGATTCAGCGGTTTTTGCTTGGCCTTCATAATATTAGGCAAACTCGCATACCGTGGTTCGTTTAAGCGTAAATCCGTGCTCACAACAGCAGGCAAGTTAATTTTAAGAGATTCAAAACCTGCATCCACTTCACGAGTGACCGTGAGCTGACTCGCATCAGCCTCAACTGCAATCTCCGATGCAAACGTTGCCTGTGGCCAACCGAGCAATGCTGCAAGCATTTGAGGCGTTTGATTATTATCGCTATCAATCGCTTGTTTGCCCATGAGAATTAAGTCAGGTTGTTCTTTGATGGCAATCGCATGTAAAATTTTTGCAATATGTAAAGCAGGATATGCCGTATTCTCCTCTGGCACTTCAACCCAAATACTGCGATGTGCCCCAAGCGCTAACGCATGTCTTAAGGTGTCTTGACACACACTTGAGCCTATCGTGACAGCAATCACTTCATCCGCAAAACCTTTTTCAAGCAAACGCAATGCTTCTTCCATTGCAATTTCATCAAAGGGATTCATGGCGTGTTTGACGTGCGCTGTTTCAACACCGTCTTTTGTCGGTTTAACGCGTATTTTTACATAAGGATCTATCACCCGCTTAACCGGCACCAAAATCTTTTTTGGCATATCACTCGTCCCTCGTTAAAGCAAAAAAAAAGCATCTTGCCAGAGATAGACGAGAGACGTCAACTCATAATCACTAATTCATTACACGCCAAGCACCATCTGCCTGACGACAAGCTTTACCATAAATTTGTTCTTGTTTACCACCGATATTGGCATACGTGGTATATTCACGGCAGGGCTGCTCTTCACGATAATACGTTCGTGTTGGGGTCACCCGATATTGATTGCCTGAATCTGGATTTTTCCAACGCGCTGTTTTTCCTGTCGGTGTGTTTTCTAATGCACGCTGCACTTCAAGCTCATCTTGTTTATCCATGTACTGCCCTATTTTTCCACCCAAAACAGCCCCAATAAATGCCCCTGTTGCAGCGGCTGCCACTTGCCCTGAGCCTCCCCCTATTTGACTCCCTAAAAGCCCGCCTGCAACACCGCCTGCAAGCATCCCCGTACTTTCTTTATTGATAGGCCCACATCCTGTCAGCGCAAGCAAACAAACCACACCCAAATATTTTTTAGTCTGCATTAAAAACTACTTTTAATATTTATTTAATATCTAAATTAAAAGCCTATTTAAATAATAACCGCTTCCTCACGCGCACGCGGTGATATTTGCGTCAGTAGCTCATACCCAATCGTCCCTGCCGCACGTGCAATCCGTTCAACCGGCAAATTTTTCCCCCACAGTTCAACACGCGCCCCTATGTTAATATCATTAAAATCCGTCATATCTATCATGAGCATATCCATCGAAACACGGCCCACAATCGGCACCATTTTGCCCTCAATATAAACCGGTGTGTTCGGTGCAATATGCCGCGGATATCCATCCCCATACCCCACAGCAACCACCGCTATTTTTGTCGGTCGCTTGGCTTCCCATGTTGCACCATAACCAACCGATTCACCGGGTAAAATTTGATGTATTGCTGTTATTTGGGATACAAACTGCATTACAGGCTTTAAACCCAATGCATGCCCTTCTTGATCAAAAAAAGGCGAAACACCATATAGCATAATGCCCGGACGCACAGCATCAAAGAACTGACCGGCGTGAGTGTTTGAATTTGATAAAATAGCGGCAGAATTTGCCATGCTTTTCATGTAATGATTTTGAGGTAAATTTAAATTTTGAAAGCTTTGATATTGCAACTGATTTTGTATACTGCCCGGCGTATCAGCCGAAGCAAGATGTGTCAGCACTGCAATATCATCCTGAACCCACGGACAGGCTTCTAGCTTCAGCAGCACATCCTGTGCCTCATCAACACGAAAACCCAATCGGTGCATACCCGTATCGATTTTAACCCAAACCCGAATCGGCACATCCAAAGCCGTGTTTAAAAGCCATTCAAGCTGCCTTTGTTCATGCACAACCATTTCAAACTTAAACTTAACAACATCAAATAACTCATCAGCACTAAAGACCCCCTGAAACAAGATACAGGGCTTTTTTGTATAGGCCCGCACTGCTTTTGCTTCGCGAAGACTCGCAACACCAAAAGCATGCACATCACAAGCATCTAGCGCAGGCACCACAAATTTTACACCACACGCATATGCATCGGCCTTGACCATTGCAATAATCGCTTGCTCATCGAGACACGCACGCACTTGCTTTAAGTTATGCTTTAAGGCTGAAACATCAATTTCAATACGCGTCGGTCGAGCCATGATTGACTCCCCCTTGTGCTTGATAACCTTGAAAAGCCAAATCCTCAAATCGCGTATATTGCCCTAAAAATGCCACACGCACTTTTCCAATCGGCCCATTTCTTTGTTTTGCAATAATAATCTCAGCACTGCCTTTATCAGGGCTTTCCTCGTTATACACTTCATCCCGGTAAATAAAACAAATTAAGTCGGCATCCTGCTCAATCGCACCAGACTCTCGTAAATCAGACATCACAGGCCTTTTGTCTTGCCGCTGCTCAAGACTACGGTTAAGCTGTGACAGTGCAATCACAGGCACTTTAAGCTCTTTGGCTAAGGCTTTTAAGCTACGCGAAATTTCAGAGATTTCAGCGGCACGATTATCAGCCCGAAACCCAGGCACTTTCATTAATTGCAAATAATCAATCACTATCAGCCCAAGCTGCCCTTGCTCTTTGGCCAAGCGCCTGGCACGCGCTCGTAACTCAGCAGGACTCAATGAAGAAGAATCATCGATATATAAATTCGCTTCCGAAAGCATATGTACGGTGGATGTCACACGAGACCAATCGTCATCATTGAGCTTTCCGGTTCGAATACGGTTTTGGTCAATACGACCAAGAGACGACATCATTCTCATGGCAAGCGAGTCGGCTGGCATCTCCATTGAAAAAACCAACACCGGCTTTTGCACTTCAAGGGCTGCATGCTCTGCAATATTCATCACCAAACTGGTTTTACCCATCGATGGCCGTCCTGCAACAATCACTAAATCAGCCTCTTGAAGCCCTGAGGTCAGCTCATCTAAATCAGTCAGCCCTGTCGGTAAACCAGTAATCGCCGTCCCTTTATGAAATAA
>JAALKW010000071.1 GCA_011087865.1 Legionellaceae bacterium | reverse complement strand
TCAAATACTTCTGAGATTCTTTGTTCAAGAGTCGATGTCAGTTGACGTACAAGTAAATCATTCGTAGGAAGATCTTTAATTATTTTTCGTGCTGCTTTTTTTTGAGCTTCTGAATTGCGTTCTCCATCTCTTATTGCTATCTGAGCATCTCTGGTGCTGTCTCTTTCGCGACGCAGACGTATAAACTCTTGTTGAACGTCTTGCACCAGCCGTTTTACAACCGCTTGGGCTTCTGCCGTTCCTACTGCTCGCTCACCTCTAGGCATATCATCACTCCCAATCAAAGTGGCGGTATATTAAGAGAGAAATAACCGCTCTACATGCATATATTGATTATATATTAAACACTATGATTTGTACAGAACTAGCGCTTATTTTAAGATCAGCCTGGTCTTAAAATAAATTATGAGAGAGAAATACAAGCTTTGGATTGTTTAACCCTTTGATTTCAAAGGGCTAAATATCTGATGAAAAAATCTAGGCGATACATGATAGAAGACATCTTTACCCCCTAAAATAATCACCTGGTCTATTAATATCAGATGGAAGAGGAAGAAGAGGAGGAAGAAGAGCTACTGTCCAAATGCCCCATCGACTCACACTCCTCCCAAAAACTGCTTTGTCGACTCAAGCTGCTCGAACCCGTCATTTTGATCACTTTCTCTGGCATTTCATCCCCCCCAGGAAAGAAATCATAATGTCGCTTTTGCTGACATGGCCTCGGTTCTGCTGCTATTTGTGCTTGTTGCATCTCTAATAAATTTAGTACATTCCTAAAGCTTGGCAGATTCGGTTCTCGTGTATTTAGAGCCTCTTCACGCCTCAATAAATACGCTTGAATCATCATTTTAGCTTCCAACGGCTCCACACCTTTGGACTCGAGTAAATCTATCATTTCAGACTCGGTATACAGTGGATAATCTTTTTTCGAAACACGTCGTAACAAGGCATCACTCTGCATATTTCGCCCACCCAGCGCAATCGAATTTTGCGTCCCAATCACAAAAAATCCAGGTTTTCCTGCTGTTTGATCGTCTGCTGTTTTTCCCATCAAAAGAGCATTTAACAAACGCTCCATCATCAGTGAACTGTTAATTTCATCCATTAAAACCACATTGCCTTCATGAAACGCTTTTAGAATTAAAGCCTTTTTTTGATCGAGCTGCATGCTAATAGGAATGTGATAAAAAACATGCGCTTGAGGCGCTTCCGTTGCTAGATCAGCAGGCTCTAAGCCAAAAGCGCTTAACCTATCCAGGACAAAATGACTTTTACCAAGCCCTGCCTCACCTTCAAAGATACAGCCTGAAATATCTCCAGTTAAATGCGTCACACTTAAGTCAGCCTGATGCACTTGACGATAAGCCCTCAAATGCAAGAAAGAATCCAAATGTTCTCCTAGCGCACTTGTTGTATCATTTTGAACGAATGCTGTGCTTTGAGCCGCTTTCAAAACAGGCCTTGTCTGACCCAGCGCAATCTCTGGAAATTGCTCCTCAAAGCGAGTGTGGTGCCTTCTTGGCAGCAAATCGGCTGCAACTTTTCGAATATAATGACGAACCAAAGCCTTAGGATTCTCTGCTGGTGTTTGTTCATGATGTGCCACCGAAAGCATCACAATACTTTTTAGCTCACGAACAGTCATCAGGGTCCGTTCTTTTGAAACGCTACATAAGAAAGCATACGCTGCCAATATATCTTCAGATAAAACGGCCGCTTCTGCTTGTAATCCCGTACGCTCAAATAAAGGCAAAAGAACTAGCTGATAAATAACATTGAGGGGTAACGGCTCAAAAATAACCGTATTACCATGACGTGCAAACAAACGAGATGTTTCACGTTCTCCCCCATAGTTTCCGGGGTTAAATCCAAATAAAACAGTATGGTTCGGTGAGAGCCGAACCCATTCATCATCCACTAAAATATGTGGCGGGTCTTGCCGTAAACCTTCAAATTCACACCAATCACGATTTGCCATATTGGCTTCATCAATAAATAAAACACCCCCATCGCGTTCATTTGCCCAGCTGCTTAACGCTGATTCTCCAATGAAAACAGGACTCGTTGGCTTTAAAACATCACTCACAAACGTACTTTTTCCAACGCCTGTCATACCAGACAAACACGCAATCGGTGATTTCTTAAATGCGGCTTGAACCTCGGCTAAACGATGCGCTGTAAAAGCAGCTGTATCGGCAGCAGCTTTTTCTGGATTAAACTGACCTAAATCAAAGTGTGTCTCTAATGATTGAATCCCTTGCCATGGCGCACAAAAATCAGGTACCGCAGCATCATGGCACAGCACAGCACGTAAGGTTGCATAGGGATGCCGAGCAATATCTGTATCTGAAAAGGGAAGGTCCGCCGTGATTTGATTCAGTAAATACTTCTTCTGCTTTACTTCTATTTGTTCTGTTTGATAACCAACACTTTCAAAATGCGTGACATCATCAGTCACTAACATTAAATGATGTGCCTTATTACTTAAATGTGGCAACAACGCATCTGCAAGTTTTGAACTAAACTGACCTTTTAAAATAACTTTTTTACCTGCTTCAAGCGCCCTTAAAATAATTTTATCCAGAACATCCACGGTAAAACTTAAAGTATCTTGATCAAATGTGGCTTCGGTATGCTGCAATAATTGATAGGGTGCATATTCAGAAATATCAAGCTCTATAAATGTATCAGGATTCCTTTCTTTTAATAATAAAACGCTTGCATCCACATCGTTGGTATGAATAATCGATGGCTCTGAAGGCCCCTCGGCCAATGTTGATGCCTCTTTTAAATCTAATAAAACACCTTCCGGTAATTTCACACCCGGTAAAATACTGATATCAAGCTTAACGTCAAGCTTTGCCGCCTCTGTCATTAACTCGGCCCAATCGTTATCACTCAATGAACGTGTCACTTGAATTTTTAAAGGATGATCAAATTGATTTTTATGCGTTTGTAAAACACCTAGTTTAAATAAAAACACTTTATGTGTTTTATCACACACTGATTGGCTTAATAATTGCTGAGCCGTCGATGGATTCAAAAGGAACGGCATATCATCTGTATTTAAAAAGACTTCTGCTGGCACATGCGAGACGGTATGCATGCCAAATAAAGCGTCCCAATCATAAGCTTGGTCGACAACCTGAATGTTTGGCAGTTTATGCCCTAGCAGCTCACCAGAGATTCTATTTTGACGCCAAAACAGTTCAAACTCACGGGCAGCCTTAGATGAAACCGGTGGATTTTGAATCGAAATTTGCTGCCCTGATGCCAGTGCGGCCTGAATCAGGCCAGGTTTAAACAACAAGTCCTTACCCTCTAAGGTCCAGCTGCCCATTAATCGTGCTTTCCAGTTATCTGAGTGAAATAAATCAATGACATAGGGGACTTGATCGAGCTGCATTTCATGCACCGGTGCATCTTGCCAGTCGCTCACAGCAAAACGCGACGGTTCTTTCGTATTCAGGCGCGAATAAAAGTCTTCGCCTGCATAATAATGTTCGCTTTTTGTATTAACAAGTCCGATAATCTTGAAATGGTCAGGCACAGGTGTGCCATCTGCCACTCGCTCTGCATCTAATAAAGTATTAAATCGAACCACATCTTGAACATCAAAATTAGCATAATTAACAATGATTAAGGGCTGTACGCCTGTTGGATATTCGGCTTTTAAAAATGCATCTAAAGCCCCCCCTGGCCCACGCATCATCACCCCTTTTCCTGATGCCTCTTGAATATAAGGGGCTGAACACACTAAATCTCTCGGGTGATGGACAAAGAAAACCGGTTGTTCTTCTGCTTGTGCTTGCTTTTGAATTTCACATATCGCTTCTATTATTTCTTGATCTGATTTAAATTCAAGTAAGTTCTTATGATATGGATTTCTTAAACAGCGGCTTATCCATTCTGTTGGCGTCTTATCTTCTGAGGGAGTGACTGATACAGACAAAGCCTGTTTATAAGCCTCTACACGCCTATCATAATCAATATATTTCACCCGGGTTGGTTCATACTGAGCTAATAAATCAAAGCCTTCTGCTTGCTTTCTATCACTCATGGCTTCCATGCTTTTTTCCATTTTTACCAAAAAATCATGGGGCGACTGTTCAATCAAACTTGTGATCAATTGATCGAATAAAGGTTTATAAACCGTATTTTTTAAGCCATAAAACCAGGCTGGTTTGCCAGTGTTTGAACGTAAAAACAAGCCGTCTAACACCTCTAAATCATGTTGACCACTCAGCATATCCTGTACTACCGCCGCATCATTAAGAAACGCTCTCCTATCCAGTAACAGCAAACCACCCGTTTTGATAAATTCTGCTGCGTTTAAAATCGAAGCATCAAAAGTACACGCATAATCAGCCTGTCGAACTGACACAAGCTTTCCAAGGCTCTGATAAATGACAGCACACAATGCACTTTCTTCTACTTGTTGCTCTCCATTAACAAAATTTGAGTCAAAAACCACCCATGTGTGCTTGACTGAATCATCACTTTCTTCTGAACTCTCATCAGCATCATCATTCGACTCAGGGGCTAGATAACGAATCACAATCTCATGCCAAGGATTAACTAAACGATATTCACCATCCGCATCAGCAATAAAATCTGCCATGGCATCACCGATATAAGTGTGTGCCTCAGTTTTTTGATCAACATCACCTGCTTGAATTAACGCTAATATTCGACCCGCTGCTATTCGAACAAACATATCCAAACTGTTTTGTTGACCATCCCAATTTAATAAGTGCTCCCGCCATAAGACAAACTGTCTTTCCGTCATCTCTGAGAACAAGGACGAAAGATGCGAACAAATGCCATTCTGAATCTCTCTAATTAACGCACTGTTTTTTTCTTTCCCAGTCAAAGTTAAATATTGAGACAACTGACCAATAATCGCCGTTTGGTTTTTTGTCTGCTTTCTCTGATATTCAAAAACAAACGTATCAGGTGTCGGCATGAAATTTTTATGACTTTTTGCACTATGAACCGGATTAGAAAACACTTCTTCTTCTTGATCACTCACCCGAGTTTCGGCGGCATCCTCTACCTCATCTTCTTCGGTCACTTGTAAAAATGGTTCTAAATAAGGCGCCTCACCTAAAAAATCATCCGAAAGTAACTGCTCTTTTTGCTTTTTATTTAAACTTAAATCCATTAGTGTCGGGCAGGCTTTTAAGAAAGATTTGAGCACTTTGGGGTTCATGACAGCGCGTGATAAAACAAGCTGAGATACCACAAAGGTCTGACTGCTATCTGAAAACAGTGCCTCATCCCCTAAAATTTTTGCTTCAGACAAACTCAAGGTATGGAGCCTTGGATTTTTATTTAAAATACCTAACAAGGTCTCTACTGCTATCGTACAATGCGATAGGTCAAGCGTTTCTAACGTTGAGGGGAATAAAGCATGACTCAACATCGGTTCTTCATCAAAAAGACAAATCAGACCGCTCAAATTTAAATGCGCCAAGCGCCTTGTTTGACTTAACATTTGCTTCAGGTTAGGAAAGGACAGCAGATTGTTCTGATATTCCAGAAACTCTGTCCAGCCCGAATGACGTTTTATACCGCTCGATACATCAAGCGAAATCAATCCTGACAACTTACCTGCCTCAAGATTTAATACGCCGGTGCCAAGCGATGAGCCCGAATTAAGGTCCAATGCTTTTAAATCTTGTGTTTGATTGATAATCATTGATAATCCGTTCAAATCAATCATTGCGTTTGCGAAATTAAGCGTTTTTACATCAAATATATCGCCACCCCGAAAATGATTAACATACTCTAAATTATCTGCATTTCGAATATTTAAAAATTTTAATGTTCTAATGGCATTGAGCATGTCTCTTAGATTATTAAACTCAAGCGGTCTAACAGACACATCAACCCAAACCAGCGTCTGCGGTAATAAAGCAAAACTGGGCATCTCTGCGTCGCAGCAATCTTCAATCAATCTAAACATTTTTAAATTAACGGCTTCACGCAAGAGTATGTTGAATCCCTCTGTACTGAGCATTCCTATATCTGTCTGCCCATTTTCAAGTATTAATATCTCTAATGCCGAAAGAACACCTGGGTTCAGCGTAAAGCCAGTTGTACTTGTATCGGTGTCATAATACTCATCATTAAGAAACCCGCATCCAACAACAACGAGTTTTTTTAATTGTGTGGTTTGATTCAAGAAATACGATAAAACCTCAGTGGTCATATTAGAATGCAGCACATCAAGCGATTCTAAGGCAGTAAATGGATGCGTCGGTGAAGCTTTTAATCTTTCAATTCGAAAGTCACTGAAATTAAAGTTCCCCTCTATCCGCAAGCGCTTTAACTGCTTCACCTGACTTAAACTGGTTTGAAATGCCTCAACACCGAGCGGTTGACTGTCTTCCATTTTCACTTCTAAATCGGTGATATCCGGCGGTAAAATAAGTCCGTCTACTAGTTGGAAGCCATGAACCTTTAATGAGCTTAATCCTTTCGCATGACTGAAGATGTGATGCACAACACGCAAAGCCACGTCTCCTGCTGATATATCCCAT
>JAALKW010000070.1 GCA_011087865.1 Legionellaceae bacterium | reverse complement strand
AACAGGGTACGCCACCTCTTTTAATTTGTCATACACCAGAAACAACCATAACTCGATTTTTTTCAAGACTAACATCACTCATGATGCCTAAGAAAAGTATTTTTTTATTAAGCGAGAATTCACTGACAGATAAAAAGAGAACACATTCTGTACCATCTTTCTTTTTTGCGGTAACCTGACGCATTTTCCCGATGACATTTGATTCATGCGTTTTTTGGTAGTTTCTAAGGTAGTTGGCATGTTTTTTTGCCTTATCTAAGGGCATTATTTTTCCAATCGTATGCCCAATAATCTCATGGTGTTTATATTGAAATAATTTTTCAGCGGAAGCATTGTATTGCTGAACAATGCCTTTCGCATCAATTACAATCATTGGTTGTATACTTGATTTGAATAGTGACTCAAACAAACGCAAGTCATTATTTAGGCTATAAGTCAAAAATACATTTCCTTTTAAAAGATTATATACTTTTAGTATAGCTTGAATATTAGGAAATGCTGTGCATTAAGCGCCGAATCAAAAAGTTTATACCAATGCAACTGATTGTTAATATAAGTAAAATCCAAAATATGGTTGTAAAACCTTCAGCATAGTGAAGTTTAATTTGAAGTGTCGATAAATCACCAGATGGAATTGCGGTCAGCGTTGCGAGCTTTCCAGATAAAAACCCACCCGTTCCAAGCGAAACAAAAAAGATACCCATCATGGTGCTGACGCGTTTTCGACTCGACAGTAAGGTAACAGCACAAAGTCCAACAGGGGAGAGTAATAATTCAGCCAGCGATATGAGCAAATATGTAGGTATAATCCATAAAGGTGAAAGCAATGCCTCTGATTGTAAGCTCAGACGTGAAACAAACATAATTAAAGCATAAGCCAAGGTCATTATAACCATTGATAACAAAAACTTATTTCCGGCTCGTATGGCTTTTTGGTGATGTGGTCTATCCACTTTATCTTGCGCTAAAAAAATACCAATAATAATCATGCCTAAGCTTTGTATTGCGACATAATAAGGTGGGGGGCAGGGGATGCCAAACAGTGTGGGTTTGACGACTCGGGCAATAAATAACGTCAGAGATAAAAACATCTGAAAATAAAAAGCCCAAAACATAGCTGAAACCAGACATAACAATAAAATAACGGCGGTTTGTTTTGCTTGATATTTAGGTTCTTTATAAATGCAAGATAAAATATAACCTAGGGATAAAATTACAACCGTCACAAAAATTGTATTTGCGAGTTTAGGTGATGTCATAATAAACCAGGCACCACCCCATAAAATAAACACCATGAATAAAGCTTGGCATGTTTTACTCATGCTAAATTTATAGGGGTAATAATCAGCGATACGATAGCGATAAATGCCAAAAGCAAATGTAAGCACACCAATAATAATCCCTATTGCAGCACTTAAAAAAGAAACAGACCAACCCCAGTGTAAATTTAGATAACTTGGCAGGGTTGTTCCTAAAATAATCCCTGTCGTAATCCCCATATAAAAAATAGTAAAGCCACTTTCACGACTGGCAGAATTATCAGGATATTGATTACCGAGCAAAGAAGAAATATTGGATTTTAAAAGTCCTGTACCTACGGCAATACCTGCCAAGGCAAGAGGAAGCGCTTGGCCTGTCACTTGAACGCTCAAAAAAATATAACTAATAAATAGAAAAAAAGCGCCTAAAAATGTTGCCCGTTTCTGTCCAATCAAATGATCAGCTATCCATCCCCCTAAGACAGGGGATATATAGGTTAACGCGGTAAAAGAACCAATTAAGGTATAAATTTGTTTGTCAGGCCATTTAAAATGTAAGGCTAAATAAAGTGCTAATAAGGTCTGAACGACATAAAACCCATATCGCTCCCACATTTCGGTTGCAAAAAAAATGGGTAAAGAAGAAGGATGTTCATATTTTTTTCTTGACACAAAATACCCTGTTAAACATGCTAGGCTAGCAGTATAACAGTTTTCAAGGATATGATCATGCAGGATACACCGAGCCATATCTTAGTCAAAAACACTTCTGTTTCTTCTCGGATTGCGTCTATCGATGCCTTGCGAGGGTTTATCATGTTAGCGATGATTTTTGTGAACGATCTCGCCATCATCAAAGGCCATATTGTACCAGACTGGATGGTACATTTTAGTGATCGTGCAAAGGGCAGCGGCATGACTTTTGTTGATCTTGTATTGCCGGCATTTATATTTATTGTAGGTATGTCTATTCCTTTTTCAATGCGTGCGAGTCAACGCAAACAAAAGACACGAATCCAAATCAGTATACATATTATCACGCGCACTTTATCACTGCTTTTACTTGGGGTGATGCTTGTAAATGGGTGGCCTTCTAGCATAAAAATGGGCTGGTCTTCGGCAGTGTGGGAAACACTGATGGGCGTTTCTGCAATCTTTGCTTTTTGTGAGATTTCTCCCCCGAACATGACATCAAGCAAGCAGAAAGCTTGTTTAATCATGACGCATGCATTACATATAATCGGTTTTGCTGGGCTCGGGATACTGGCTTATTTATATGTTGGTCAACAGGGGCAGCATATCTTGACACTTTCACCACCACATATTTATACCAGCTGGTGGGGGATTCTTGGTATTATTGGCTGGGCCTATTTGATTGCGTCTATTATTTATCTCGTTTTTCAAAATAATCGTATGGCATTATTAGGTTGCATCATCTGTTTATTGGCTCTTTTTTCTGCCAGTCAAAGCGAAGTATTTAAAGCCGTTTGGTGGATACAAACGATTAATCATTATATTAATATAGGGGCTACTTTGGGCTCGCAGCCTGCGATTGCAGTAGCCGGCATGTTACTCGCTACGATTTTAATGACACCCGATACCAAGGCAGTACGCACGCGCATTCAATTCACGCTTGGCTTTATTCTGGTTTTGATAATCGCAGCGATTTTATTGAATGATTTGTACGGCATCAGTAAAAATCAAGCCACACCATCCTGGGCATTATGGGCATGTGCTGTGACTGCAAGCTTATGGTTGTTTTTTTATATCATTTGCGATGTAAAGCCGATTAAATGGATTGCTAACCCCCTCACCATGGCAGGTCATAATGTCCTGCTGGCTTATTTATTGTCGGCTATTTATTTTTCTTTTCTAATTAATATAGGCTTAGGGGATGGGTATAGAAGCATTGGGCTGATGGGTATCACCTACGCGGTTCTGAGGGCTATTAGTATGAGTATTATACTTGTTTATTGTACAGTGAAACTCAATCACCTTGGGTTTAAATTAAAACTATAATAAGGCGAGCAAGATGAGACGTTATTTTTTAAATATAATTTTATTATTATTATTTTTAAGCTGTACCGCTTGTCATCAAGACAAAGCCCATATTTCGGATTATCAACGCATATTTTTTCCCTTGCATTCAAAAAATGGAGAATATGTTGTGGCTATTCGTGTATTTAAACGCAATAACACGCCTTCTTTTTTATTGGTTAACCCAAGCAACCTAGCCACCTGGGTTGCACCCGTAGATGAATTTACAGCACGCGATACAACAAAACCGAGACCTGAAGGCGGCTTAACCTATAAGCAACTTAAAAATACTTCTTATTATCAGCTGTTACATCAATATGGCTCAGACAATAAACAAGCAGAAAAAATAGAAAATCAGGGCTTAACCCATGCAGCACATGCAAGCGATGGCAATATTTTAACGATTGATTTATGTCCTTCATCTTTGCCTTTTGAGAAAGAGTTTTTTGAGAAATTAGTGCAATTATCTTCTGAAAAGAAAGCACCTACTCCCATTACAATTGCAATGTCTGGGCTTTGGATGATTGATCACCCCAAAGCATTTAGTTGGTTAATTAGCATGCATAAAAATAAAAAGCTAAAAATCACCTGGGCAAATCATAGTTTCACGCATATCTATTATCATGACTTGCCGGATGAAGAAAATTTCTTAAGAAGTGACTTAGTTAATATGGAGACTGAAATCATGCTGACGGAGCAATATTTATTAGAGCATGATCAAACGCCTTCTGTGTTTTTCCGTTTTCCAGGGTTGGTTTCAAGCAAAGCATTACTTCAAAACATTCAGCAGCATGGCCTCATTCCATTGGGTGCGGATGCCTGGATTGCTAAAGATGAGGCCATTACACCCGGCGGAATTATTTTAGTGCACGGCAATAGCAACGAGCATATCGGCATTGTAAAATTATTACCTCAACTCGAGCGCTTAAAATTTATTGATATTTATTCATCTATTCCCTAATCCAATATTCAAATATGATATGATAAAATCTCACATTAATAATTATTAGATCTAATCTATATGACTGTTGAAATTTATACAGATGGTGCCTGTAGAGGCAATCCAGGGCCTGGTGGTTGGGGTGCCTTATTGCGTTATAAAAACAAAGAAAAAACGCTTTCTGGTGGTGAAGCACATACCACCAATAATCGTATGGAATTACAGGCTGCTATCGAAGGCTTAAAAGCGCTCAGTAAAGCATGCACTGTTGATTTATATACTGACTCTAATTATCTTCGCCAAGGCATGATGACCTGGCTTGCGCAATGGAAGAAAAAAGGGTGGAAAAACTCAAAAAAAGAGCCCGTGAAAAATGCTGATTTATGGAAGGCATTAGATGCGCTTGCCACAAAACATACGATTCAATGGCATTGGGTTAAAGGTCACTCAGGCCATCCCGAAAACGAACGTGCCGACGAATTGGCTACCACTGCGATTGATACATTTCTTCGTGATCAAAATAAAATAAACAACGCTGAAAAGGCCTAACTTCATATGTTACGACAAATTGTTCTTGATACAGAAACCACAGGGATAGGCCATAACGCAGGGCATCGAATTATTGAAATTGGCTGTCTTGAATTAATTGACAGGCGCCTGACGGGTGAACAGTTTCATGTCTATTTAAATCCAGACCGTGCCATTGATCCTGGCGCAATGAAAGTTCATGGCATCAAGAATGAATTTTTATTAGATAAACCTAAATTTGCAGATATTTTAGACGATTTTCTTGTTTTTGTCCGTGATGCAGAGCTTATTATTCATAACGCACCTTTTGATATGGGTTTTTTAAATGCAGAGTTAAAACGTGTAAAGTATAAAACAGCATTAGAAAAGCATTGCCGTGTCTTTGATACACTGGTCTTTGCGAAAGAAAAGCACCCAGGACAACGCAATAATTTAGATGCGCTGTGTAAACGCTATGATGTCGTCAATAGCCATCGTAAACTTCATGGCGCTTTACTTGATTCGGAGCTACTGGCATTAGTGTACCTTGCGATGACTGGCGGACAAACGAGTCTATTTGCAGAAAATGACGCTGATCCTAACAAAAATCAGCAGCAACAAGAGAAACCCATCAAACGCTTGTCTAGTGAGTCACCTATTTATTCAGCCACGGAGGCAGAGCTTGCGGCACATGAAAAATTTATTCAAAAAATCATCAAAAAATCAGGGGTTAATCACTGGTCTGACACCACGTCCTAAAACAGCTCACAAAGGCTTATTTGGGCATGTGCTTGTCATTGGTGGCGATTATGGCATGCCGGGTGCGGTTAAATTGGCAGCAACAGGTGCCCTTAAGCTCGGAGCAGGGCTTGTTACTGTGATCACGAGGCCTGAGCATTTATCCTCTGTAACGGGTACTAAACCTGAATTATTATGTTATGGCCTAGACATATCACAACTTGAATTATTCACACATTTACTGTGTAAAGCGAGCATGATTGTTTTGGGCCCAGGCCTTGGGGAAAGTAGTTGGTCTGAATTTTTATTTGACACAACTATTCAACATATTAATACCCATCAAACCCCTTGTTTAGTGGATGCGGATGGACTCAATTGGCTTGCAGAAAAAAGCTGGACACCACAATCTCATTGTATTTTTACACCGCACCCAGGGGAAGCCGCACGTTTACTGCAGTCAAGCACGCAAAACATTCAATCCAATCGCGAAGAATCCATCAAGAAATTACAAAAAAAACTCGGTGGTGTTATTGTATTGAAAGGCGCTGAAAGCTTAGTGTATACATCAAGTCAATCTATTTATCAGTGCAATGCAGGCAATCCTGCCATGGCCTCAGGGGGTATGGGTGATTTACTTAGTGGTATTATTTCGGGGTTTGTCACGCAAGGTTTGAGCCTTTTTGATGCAAGTCAGCAAGGTGTTTTATTGCATGCAACAGCAGGGGACAGAGCACTTAAAAAACAAGGTGGCCCAGGTCTTTTAGCTTCTGATTTAATTCCTGAATTAAAACCTTTATTAAATTTTATCTAGGGAGACACCCTAGCAGGTCATATTAATTGCGAGGGGGGGGCTATAAAGCCCCCTCGTGCTTACTTCAATTTTTTCGTCGCTTGGATGTATTGTCTTAGTTTTGCAATGCTTTTATTGTGTTTTAGAATGCTTTTCTTGTCTTTTATTATGCCTTTCTTGTGCTGTAATATTGCTTGTCTCGCATAGTTAACTCTTTCATTTGCACTCAGTTCAGAACATATAGCGCCACCCATTAACAAGTAGACTCACTTTTCAAAACACTTCCCATTGCT
>JAALKW010000009.1 GCA_011087865.1 Legionellaceae bacterium | reverse complement strand
CCCCCCCCCCCCCCCCCCCCCCCCCCCCCCCCCCCCCCCCCCCCAAGCAGGTAATAACATCACTCGCCATGCAAAACAACTAAATCGCATCAAGATAAAACAAAAAGCAAAAAATGATTACTTTTCAGAAGTAGATATAAAAGCTGAGCAATCAATTATTCATACGATTCGAAAAGCATATCCTGACCACGGCATTATTGCTGAAGAAAGTGGTGTACAAAACCCCGATGCCGAATGTGTTTGGATTATTGATCCACTAGATGGCACCAGCAACTACTTACACGGATTTCCTGCCTATTGCGTGTCTATTGCCATGCTATGGAATAATAAACTTGAGCATGCTGTTATTTATGATCCAACCCGCCATGAATGCTTTTCAGCCAGTCGTGGCCGAGGGGCTCGCTTAAATGACCGGCGTATTCGTGTTTCTAAGAAAACAGAGCTTCAAACCGCAATGCTCGGCAGTGGTCCCTCCGTTCAAAACCCAACGCGAGCTGAAGCTTATGATTTAAATATTAAACCGCTCCTTGAGCAATGCACAACCATTCGTCGTATTGGCGCAGCAGCGCTTGAGCTGGCTTATGTCGCTTGTGGACGCCTAGATGGCTTTTTTGAATTTAACTTACGTCCCTGGGACGTTGCAGCAGGTTGTTTACTGATTCAAGAAGCAGGTGGCTTTGTCAGCGACCCTAAAGGTGGGCAAAATTTCGTGAAACAAGGCAGTGTTATTGCAGGTACCCCTAAAGTCTTTGATGCAATTCATTCTGTATTAAAAAACAAATAATTGGGCAATATGCACTATAAACCACAATAACAGAAGCGCACAGGGATGTATGTAATAACTAATTATAAAGCTCCCAAGTCTCAACAGAGACTTGGGAGCTTTATAATTTTTAATAGCTTATTTACAACTCACTGAAACCCAAGTTTTAATCCTAAGGCCCCTGGAAGCTGGTTTGCCACTTCAGCGCCTAAGTTTTTTGAAATCAACTCCATCACATTTTCTTTACGCGTATAATCAACAAAAGTATCTAGTTTTATGACGTCACGCGCAAGTGACTCGCTGCTACCAAACCCATCGATTAACCCTTGATCTTTCGCCTGAACACCCGTCCAAAACAAACCTGAAAAAGTTTCGTTATTTATTTTTAACCGCGTGCCACGCCCCGCTTTCACTTTATCAATAAATTGCTGATGCACTAAATCTAGCATTTTTTGTAAATACGCAACATCTTCTGGCTTTTCAGATGAAAAGGGGTCTAAAAAGCCTTTGTTTTTACCCGCTGTTTGCATTCTACGGGTTACCCCGAGCTTACTTAAGGTATCAACCAAACCAAATCCGTTATAAATCACACCGATAGAACCCACCATACTTGAAGGTGCCGCATAAATTTCATCGGCAGCGGCCGCAACGTAATACGCCGCAGACGCGCATAAATCAACACAAACTGCATAGGTGTTTATATCTGGATATTTGGTTTTATAATAACGTACCGCGTCATACATATAATCTGCCTGAACAGGACTCCCTCCTGGGCTGTCAATGCGAAACACCACTGCTTTTAAGCCTTTATTGTCATACGCACTAGCAAGACTCTCTAAAAAATTGTCTGCACTGGCTGATTTTTTATCTGTGATTTCACCTTTAATATCAATCAGCCCCACATGTGGACCAACCCGTGCTGCAGTATCAGCGCGACGTGACGTAACGGTACCATAAAACATCCAAAGCACAATCAGCAAAAATAACCCTCGCAAAATCCAGTGCCAAATACGCTTTCGCTTACGCTCTACCAAGTGATCCAAAATCAACTGATTGACGACTTCTTGTGAATGACTCATGGGTGTACCCTTGATTTTTTAAAATATGCCTGCATTTTACTTGAGAGAAGCTAATATTAATATATTTAAAAAAAATTATAATCAAGGGGCTCATGATGCGAATGGATAAACTCACTTCTAAATTTCAAACAGCCATTGCAGATGCACAGTCCATTGCATTGGGACGTGAAAATAATTTTATTGAACCCGAGCATCTAATGAAAGCCTTCCTCGATCAACAAGGTGGAAGCTGCAGGCCACTTTTAACCAAAGCCGGTGTAAATATCTCTAAACTACGTACATTGGTGGATGCATCGCTCGATAAATTGCCTAAAGTATCTGGTGTACCAGGTGATATTCACGTTTCTAATACCCTCTCTCAATTACTGAATATTACCGATCAGATCGCTCAAAAACGCAAAGATAATTATATCTCCAGCGAATTATTTTTACTGGCAGCCATGGAAAAAAGTAACACAGGCCTCGGTCAGTTATTGGTTGACGCGGGTGCAAATAAAAAAGCCATTGAACAAGCCATTGAAGCCATACGTGGTGGAGAGGCCATTGACGATCCAAACGCTGAAGAACAGCGCCAAGCCCTTGAAAAATATACGCTAGATTTAACCGAACGTGCCGAGCAAGGCAAGCTTGATCCTGTGATTGGACGTGATGATGAAATTCGTCGAACCATTCAAGTCCTGCAACGTCGTACAAAAAATAATCCTGTTCTCATTGGCGAACCAGGTGTGGGTAAAACAGCCATTGTTGAAGGCTTAGCACAACGTATTATCAATAGCGAAGTACCTGAAGGCTTAAAAAATAAGCGTTTATTATCACTTGATATGGGGGCTCTAATTGCCGGAGCTAAGTTTCGAGGTGAGTTCGAAGAACGTCTAAAAGGCGTCTTAAAAGACCTAGAAAAACAAGAAGGCCAGGTCATTTTATTTATCGATGAAATTCACACCATGGTGGGTGCCGGTAAAGCAGAGGGCTCAATGGATGCAGGCAACATGCTAAAACCCGCCCTTGCACGCGGCGAATTACACTGTATTGGTGCCACAACACTGGATGAGTATCGCCAAAATATCGAAAAAGATGCAGCGCTTGAACGGCGCTTTCAAAAAGTTTTAGTCAATGAGCCGAGCGTAGAAGATACCATTGCTATTTTACGTGGCCTTAAAGAACGCTACGAAGTCCATCATGGCGTTGAAATTACAGATCCTGCTATCGTTGCTGCAGCAACCCTTTCGCATCGCTATATCACGGACAGACAATTGCCAGACAAAGCGATTGATTTAATCGATGAAGCAGGCAGCCAAATTCGTATGGAAATCGACTCAAAACCTGAAACCATGGATAAGCTCGATAGGCGCTTAATTCAACTTAAAATCGAACGCGAAGCACTAAAAAAAGAATCTGACGATGCTTCTAAAAAACGTCTCAAAGACTTAGAAAAAAATATTACTGAACTTGAAAAAGAATATGCTGATCTTGAAGATATCTGGAAAGCTGAGAAAGCAAGCCTACAAGGCACAACACAAATTAAAGAAAATTTAGAGCAAGCCAAACTAGAAATGGAGTCAGCGAATCGTGCTGGTAATTTAGCGCGTATGTCTGAGCTACAATATGGACGTATTCCTGAACTTGAAAAAGCCTTAACTGATGCCGCAAATACAGAACAACCAGAAACAAAATTAGTTCGTAATAAAGTAACAGATGAAGAAATTGCTGAAGTTGTTTCTAAATGGACCGGTATTCCTGTTGCTAAAATGCTTGAGGGCGAAAAAGAGAAATTACTTCAAATGGAAACCGTCTTACACAATCAGGTTATTGGTCAAAACGAAGCCGTTCAAGCTGTGTCTAACGCAATACGTCGCTCTCGCGCTGGTTTATCCGATCCTAACCGACCCATCGGTTCATTTTTATTTCTTGGGCCCACGGGTGTCGGTAAAACAGAGCTTTGTAAGGCACTGGCAACGTTTATGTTTGATACCCCTGAGGCCATGGTACGCATTGATATGTCTGAGTTTATGGAAAAACATTCGGTTGCGCGCCTCATTGGTGCTCCTCCAGGATATGTCGGCTATGAAGAAGGCGGTTATATTACAGAAGCTGTGCGACGTAGGCCTTATTCTGTCATTTTGCTCGATGAAATTGAAAAAGCACATACCGATGTCTTTAATATTTTGCTTCAAGTATTAGATGACGGCAGACTGACTGATGGCCAGGGTCGCACCGTTGATTTTAGAAATACAGTCATTGTCATGACATCAAATTTAGGCTCTCATCTTATTCAAGAAATGAGCGGCGATGCTGATTATGATAAAACCAAAACCGCTGTCATGGAACTCGTCAGTCAAGAATTTCGACCCGAATTTATCAATCGTATTGATGAAAGTGTGGTCTTTCATGCGCTTAGCGAATCACAAATTGCAGATATTGCCTCTATTCAAATTGAGCATCTAAAAGCACGGCTACATGCACAAGATATTCAGCTTGCAATAGAACCTGATGCATTAACACATCTTGCTAAGGCAGGTTTTGATCCCGTTTATGGAGCAAGGCCACTGAAACGCACAATACAGCAGCAACTTGAAAACCCACTGGCTGAAAACTTACTCAAAGGCTTATTTAAACCGGGCGAAACCATTACGGTCAACCTTAAAAATCATATGCTTATTTTTGAAACCAGCTAATAAGAGCGCACACAACGAACGCCCAAAGGAGTATCTTTACTGCCTTCAATAAAGTCGCCCGTAGAAAAATTTTGATACCATGCATTCGTGGCGGGCGTCGACATGCTTTCCGAAGCACTCCAATAGCCTTCCTGCGTAATAAACTCACCCAAGGTGTTTTTATTATCATAAAGACAAGCCAGCTGATATTTCGCAGGCAAAAACTAGGTGGTTGGCACATCAGCACCGGTTACCGCCACATAATCATTACATAGCTGTGCTGCGTAGCTTCCGGAGCCTAGTACATTAACAATGGCGTTTGTTCCAAAAGAACCAAATAAAATGGTTTGGGCAAACATACCAACTTCTGTATTAAGCCCTCCCCACTCTATACCATCACTTTGATCTATAGCCGGTACAATTAAATTAAACATGCCCCCTACTGCCTTTGAACATGCAATTTTACCGCCGTTTGCAGGATCACCAATCGCTTCTGTTTTTTTTAATGTAAAATGATGACGTGCTACTGAATTCCCCGAACTTAAACATTTTGATGCTGAGCAAGTGACATCAATACAGCAAAAACTAGGATTCGTTCCGCAGCTATCGCCCGAAAAATCACCTTGAGGTACATCATTATTTGAACTTCTTAAAACAACAGCAATAGAGCCAACCAGGTCCATATTAAGATTCAATAACGTCTCACCGAGCTGATACGTCGAAGATGCGTTCAAACCAAAGGGTTTATTATTACTTAAAGAAAATCCAGGGCTTGAATCAATCGTCGTATAACTATTCATCAAATCAGCAGCTAGACATCCAGGACCGCTAACATAAGAGAAGGTTGCTTTTGCTAACTCCGTAGCATCCCCATCTGTTTTATTGAATATGACCATTTTTTCTAATTTGAATTGTTTTTTATCTGTCGCTTCATCCAAACTGATTTGTTTAAAAAGTGTTTGTGGAACCACTGAAAGCACTAAACTCGAATAAAATAAAAAAAAAAAAGTCATCGCCTTTCGTTCAAATATACTTTTCATCGTATCCCTCTTGTCGAGAAGGCCTCAAACTAACTACCCTCTCCGCTAACAGGCCCAAATCCAGAGCCCTCTACAAGACCATGCATACCACTGTCAATTTCAGAATCACTCAATAATAAAATTAATTTAGGAGGCTCATAAACAATCACTTGAACAGGTAATTCATGTGATTGTTCTTCTAATTTATTCATATGAGAGATGCTATTATCTATAACTTAATGTAAAAATATAGCAAAGATAGCATCAACAAACAATGTAACTCCCCACGTCATCCCGAGCAGCGAGGGATGACGTGGGGAGTTACGATGATCAGCTAAAACTATCAGCAAATGCTTGGGGTGATGGCTCCGTTTTAGATAGCCTATCCAAATAAACCATTTTAAAAACAGGTGCATTCGCTTGTGAATTAATGGCTGTGTTCTCTGGAAATTGCTTTAACATGGGCAAGAAAACACTCTCACCAACCACATAACGCATTGCTTTATTCTCAGGAGAAAGGCCCCAAATATTTTGATAAGTGATCGCTTCTAATTGGTTGTTTATTGTTTTATTACCAACATAGAGCATGATATGACCTTTTTTATAAATCAAAGTCATTAATCCATGTCCTTTGGTTTTAAGCAAAGCCAAACGTTCATCGACTGTATATCGAGATAAATCCATGCTTGGATTCAGTTGCTGTTGCATCCCAGAGTTTCTAGGTAACCAAATGCCAAATGGCGTAAATAAACTTTTCATTTCTTGTGAGCAATCATTTAAAAAAAATGCACCACCCCATCCATACGCGCGGTGTTGTAGCTCTTGTATCATAGAAGCCATGCGCTCAGGCGTAGCACGTAAAGGCATGGGTGCAATCGATGCTGAGCTTATTACTGCTTGTTTAATTTCAGCTTGATTTTTTGCGTTTTTAATCGGAATTAAAATCGATGTTTGCTGTGTATTACGTGTGATTAATGGAAAAACAGCACCTATATAAGCACTAAATTCAAAGTTTTTTTCTGTATCTAGCACACTGACTTTTGTTTTTGTAATGGCCGCTAGTTTATTTTTTGCAGCCTGTTGCCATTGCTGAATAAAACTTGGAGAAGCATAAGCTGTATCTGTACTTTTTACCCATGCAAAATACGCATCAGGAGTTAAAACCAACAACCACGCTTTATCTTTTGATGTGTTTAATACATAAACCGGCGTACCCACCCAAAGGCTTGCTACTTGTAAGGTATCAAAAGGAAATCCTTCGCCAGGAATCCGTGCATCTAAAAAATCAGGCGCTGCTTCAGGCAGCGCACGCGCCGCTGTATTATTAATAATAATTGCCCTGTTATTCGTATGAAAAACAGCATGGTCTAACCCATCTAAATTTGCATTTTTTTGAAGCTTTGGCCACCAGCTTTTTTCATGTGCTTTAAAATTTTCAGCATAATGACCTGGTTGATTAAAATTATTCAATATTCCCTGCTCTTCTTTTTTTATTTTCGGTAAAACAGCATTCACCAAAGCAGCACTCCATGGAGATAAACCATTTGCATCGCTCGCATAATAATGCTGGTAAAACTGCTTTAGCCGAGATGCTTGTGCTTTTGGCGTTAATAAATTTTGCTGATAGTTGGCTTGCTCAGGTGAAATATATTGATGGGTCTGCTGTGTATAATTTTCAATTGGAAATTGCTCTCTTGGAATATTCATTCCAAAAGAAATAGATGAGTAAATAAGAGAACAGGCTAAATAAACAACTTGTGGTAAACGCATAAAAACAACTCAAAACAAATAAAGTTGAACTATGTTACCATAAAAGCACAATTAGATCAATTTTAGAGCATCATGCTGCTTTTAAATAACTCCTTTAGTGCAGCATGATGTGAGGTGTGATTACAAAATATAACGTGCCAAGTCTTCGTCTTCGACCAATGCACCTAAGTGCTTTTGTACATAATCTCGTGTGACTTTAACAGACTCACCTGATTTATCTGTTGCCTCAAACGAAATTGTTTCAAGCAAACGCTCCATCACAGTATATAAACGTCGAGCACCAATATTTTCAGTGCGTTCGTTAACTTGCCAAGCAACCTCTGCAATGCGCTTGATACCAGTTTTATCAAAGCTTAATTTAACGCCTTCAGTCGCCATTAATGCTGAATATTGCTCTGTAAGCGAAGCATAAGGCTCTGTTAAAATTTTAATGAAATCTTCAACACTTAATGCTGTCAGTTCAACACGGATTGGCAAACGCCCTTGCAATTCTGCGATTAAATCAGAAGGCTTTGAAACATGGAATGCACCTGAAGCAATAAATAAAATATGATCCGTTTTAATCATGCCATATTTTGTTGAAACAGATGAACCCTCAACCAAAGGCAATAAATCACGCTGTACGCCTTCACGAGACACATCACCTCCGCCTTGTTCCGCGCGTTTTGCAACTTTGTCGATTTCATCAATAAACACAAAACCATTTTGTTCAACAGATTCAATCGCTTTCAATTTAAGCTCTTCGTCATTGATTAATTTAGCCGCTTCTTCTTCATGAAGCACTTTCATTGCTTCATGAATCGGTAATTCACGGCGTTTTGTTTTTTCTGAACCGACTTGTTGAAACATAGATTGTAATTGATTGGTCATTTCTTCCATACCGGGAGGCGCCATAATCTCGATGCCAACGGGTGATGAAGCAATATTAATTTCAATCACTTGGTTATCTAAATGACCTTCTCGTAATTGCTTACGAAACTTTTGTCGTGCTGATGAATCACGTCGCTCTTCACCTTCTGTGGGTGGTAATAAAGCATCTAACACTCGTTCTTCTGCTGCATCTTCTGCTTGTTGTTCTACTTTTGCCAGCGCATGTTCACGAGCCAATTTAAAACCAACATCAGCCAAATCACGAATAATAGACTCAACATCACGCCCTACATAACCAACTTCTGTAAATTTAGTGGCTTCTACTTTAATAAAAGGTGCATCGGCAAGACGCGCCAAACGCCTTGCGATTTCGGTTTTACCCACACCTGTTGGCCCAATCATTAAGATATTTTTAGGCATAATTTCAGCACGTAAGCTTTTATCTGCAATTTTCATCCGGCGCCAACGATTACGCAGTGCAATTGCAACTGCACGCTTCGCATCATCCTGTCCAATAATATGTCGATTTAATTCTTCAACAATTTCTCTCGGTGTCATCTCACTACGAGAAGTCACTGCGATTTCGGGCATTTTAATCATTTCTTGTGCGGTACTAGCCATGATTCACATCCAATTTTTCAATAGTCAAATTCTGATTGGTATAAACACACATATCAGCTGCAATTGTTAAACCTTTTTCAACAATTTTAAGCGGTGATAATTTGGTATTTTCCACCATAGCGCGTGCTGCAGCCTCTGCAAATGGGCCACCTGAACCAATAGCCATAATGCCTCTTTCAGGCTCAATCACATCGCCATTCCCCGTAATAATCAGTGATGCTTTAGCATCTGCAACAACCAATAACGCTTCAAGACGTCGCAGCATTTTATCGGTTCGCCAATCTTTAGCCAATTCAACAGCGGCACGTACCAAATGCCCTTGATGCATTTCAAGCTTGCTTTCAAAACGCTCAAATAACGTAAAAGCATCAGCCGTACCACCTGCAAAGCCAGCAATAACTTTATCTTGGTACAAGCGCCGTACCTTACGGGCATTACCTTTCATAACCGTGCTACCCTGTGTAACCTGACCATCGCCACCGATGACAACTTGCTTGCCGTCTCTGACTGACAGTATGGTTGTTCCTCGAAACTGTTCCAAGCTAACTCCTAAACATTAAGTGTCTAATATCTCATAGCTATATACATGGGGATGTTTTTTAAGAAATCAATAGAACGGGATGATTTATTTGCTTTGTTTCTGTGCGCAAATAGAACAAACCCCTCGCAGTTCAATCGGTGTATGGCTGAGTTCGAAAGCATCCAGACGCGCCAATTGAGCCAAAGCATCTCGAACATTTATATTTTGTACTGCACGTGTATCACGACACATTGAACAAACCATTAAAATTTCTGAGCATGCAGCTACATCAGGCTTATTACATAATGCATAAGCTTGAATTGAATCAATTTTGTGTGCGACGCCTGCCTCCACAAAAAAACCCAATGCTCGATAGACAGCCGCTGCCGTAATATTAGGTTGTTCGAGCAATAAAATCTCTAATACATCATAAGCTTTTAATGGCTTGTTCGCTTCCCACAAGACACATAAGACCGATTTACGCAGTGAAGTCAGTGTTAAAGAAAGCCGTTTACAATAGGCTATAAAATCAGCTGTATAAAGCAAAAGGTGTGCCTTCTATGTCTGCTGCCACAGCCAAGTGCTCTGCTAAAGTTTTTCCTATATCTGAAAAACTTTCACGCCGTCCAATCGACTGATGTTGAATGCTTGGACCAAAAGCAAGAACCGGCACATGTTCACGGGTATGATCACTCCCAGGAAAAGTAGGGTCACAACCATGATCAGCCGATATTAAAACACAATCGTCTGCTTTTAAAATTGCTTCTAATTCGGGGAGACGTGCATCAAAGGCTTCGAGTGCTTGCGCATAACCGGCTACATCACGCCTGTGCCCAAAAGCAGAATCAAAATCAACAAAATTAGTAAAAACCAAACTACCCGATGGTGCTGTTTTCATGGCTTCAAGCGTTGCATCAAACAAAGCCATATTACCATCGGCTTTAATCACTTGTGTTGGACCTGAGTGCGCAAAAATATCGTCTGTTTTACCAATCGCAATCACTTCTCGACCAGCTTCTTTTAAATAATCTAACAATGTTTTTTCAGGCGGAGGAATGGAATAATCACGCCGATTACCTGTACGCTTAAAAGCCCCTGGTTCCCCAATAAAAGGCCTAGCAATCACGCGCCCAATTTGATATTCATCCACCAACTCACGGGCAATGTCACACAGCGCATATAATCGCTCGAGCCCAAATGTTTCTTCGTGCGCTGCTATCTGAAACACACTATCGCCTGACGTATACACAATCGGCTGACCGGTTTGTTGATGTGCTTCCCCTAAGATTTTTAATATATCTGTGCCAGAAGCATGCATATCACCTAAAACACCGGGTATTTTTGCGCGCTCAATAAATTTTTCTATGAGTTCAGCTGGAAAACAAGGCTTTGTTTGTGGAAAATAACCCCATTTAAAACGCACCGGCACACCCGCTAATTCCCAATGCCCACTGGGTGTATCTTTACCTAAACTTTGCTCTACAGCATAACCATACTGACTTTCAGGTTTAGGCAAAGCTGAAATATTAAAAATATCAGTATTAAATACACCATCAGCGGCGCTCAGTGCCGCAGCATGATAAAGACCCAGTCTCGCTAAGTGAGGTAATTCCAATGGCTTTTTAGAAGCACTCAGAATATGTCCAAACGTATTCGCGCCCTCATCGCCATACTCACCAGCATCATGACTGGCACCAATTCCCAAAGAATCCATTAATAAAACACAAGCACGTGGCATATCAGCTCTCTATTGGTTGTGGTTTAGCAAATGTCTCTTTTAAGAAAAAGACCAATACAAACGAAATAAGAAAAGCAGCCGGTAAAATTAAGGCCGCCGTTTGATACGATGCTATCGGATAAATAGGCGTGCCATCGATTAATGCCATGCCACCGCTGCGAACCAAAATAGCACTAAAAAGGTTCTGATACACGGTATAACCACCTTGTGTCAGAATAGACACCACACTCATTAAAGTCGCAATCATGACGGGCGCGGTACTTTCAGCGACCAAAGCATAACTAAGCACCTGTGCCATCGTGATAAAGCCTAACAAGAAAAATAAAAAGCCCAGCATGTGTAGCGATACATGCGCATATAAAATAAAAAAGACGATTAAGAGCGACACCAACGCACCAAGCTTCATGGGCAATAAACGACGTCCTAATCGATCTGAAAAAAGCCCGACTAAAGGCCCCCCGAGCATCGACCCTAAAAATAACATGCCATTGACCATAGAGGCTTCGGGTTGTGATACGTTTAAACGATGCATGCGATACAATTTACCCATGGCAGCACCTAAGACTGCAATCGGCAAGTTCATTAAGCTCGTATAAAGCCCTGATAAAAGTGGTTGGAAATGCATGCAGCCTTTCCAAACCGTTTTCATTGGAAGAATTTGATACTCAGGATCTTGATGACCCGGCGGATTGTCTTCAATCAACCACATCATAATCAAAAGCATAAATAAACCTAACCATGCGACATCAAGTACCGCGCCCCGCCACCCTAAATGCAACACCAATTGCGTGAGTGGATACTGCGCAACCAACCCACCGGTCATGGCCATCGTAACAATAACACCCGTTATCATGGCCATTTTTTTAGGTGGAAACCAACGCGTGGCTAAACGAACGGGCCCTAAAAAACAAAAAGCACTGGTGACACCCGATACAAATCGACACACTAAAGCAACACCAAAATGGGTGGTATAAGCTAAAATAAACGTGCTCAGCATACAAAAAAACATGGCCACAACAAGCGTTTTTTTAATTGAGAACCTATCCAGTAATATGCCGGCAACCAATAAAAACACAACATTAGCAAGATAATATGCACTGGATAAGTACATGAGTTGATTGGCTTCTATCCCAAAATCTCGCATAACATGATCAGCAATAGAGGCAAACATATTACCTTGCACAAACTGATAGAAAAAAAACAATGAAGCAGCAAGACAAACCAACCAAGGTTGTGCTGCAGTATTTAGACGCCTTTCTTGATTCACCTTTAACCCCAAACTATTTGTATTCAAGACCTGCTCCTTGTTTACTCAATGTGCATGCATCTAGCATTATTCCTTTGTTTAGACACAAGGCTCTAAAAGACGAGGGTAGTTTATCAGAAAGCGTTTCAAATTCATATCTGGTTTTTCAAAAAATCACCTTGAAAAATCACCCAGTCTTTGAGGCTTCATTACAAAATCAGCCCGCTTTCTCCTCTATATTAAGTACTTTGTAATGATTAGGGTGTGTTGACAATATTTCCCCCTGCCTACGCGGAGCTAACTAAGCCTGGTGTAAAACTCGCACCTTGACGTGCATTGGGTGTAGCGCTCCATCTTTTCATTTTTTAACACCCCCTGAAATCACCCGCATTAAACCTTGACTCAGCACCCAACTATCACTAAAATACGGCCTTGTTGTTTTTTAAATGCTATCAAAGCTTATATATTAAGATTAAAAAAGAGGACTATTGAATGCCTACAGTTCGCGTCAAAGAAGGCGAAAACCCTGAATATGCACTTCGCCGTTTTAAACGCTCTTGCGAAAAAGCTGGAATTTTAACCGAATTACGTCGTCGTGAATTCTATGAAAAACCTACAGCTGAACGTAAACGTAAACAAGCTGCTGCAGTTAAACGTCATCTAAAGAAAATTTCACGCGAAACGATTTCTAAAAAAATCAACAAACGTCGACGATAATTATGAGCCTTAAAGCCCGTATTGAGAACGAACTCAAAGATGCCATGCGTGCGCGTGAAAAGCGCACGGTGAACGCACTACGTCTTGTTACGGCGGCCATGAAACAAATTGAAGTTGATGAACGAATTGTATTAGATGATGTACGTGTTCTCGCTATTCTCGATAAACTTGCAAAACAACGTCAAGAATCAATTAGCCAGTACCAAAAAGCCAAACGCGATGATCTCGCTGAGCAAGAAATCTTTGAGCTCACACTGATTCAACGCTACCTTCCAGAGCCACTGTCAGAATCTGAAGTAGACGCACTGATTACCGAAGCTTTTTACGAAACAGGGGCAAGCTCGATGCGAGAAATGGGAAAAATTATGGCTTACTTAAAACCACGCCTTCAGGGCCGTGCCGACATGGCCTCTATTAGTTCACAAATTAAAGCTAAGCTTCAGTGAGACCGCCACCATGGCTGGCCTAATTCCACAACCATTTATTGATGAATTACTGGCAAAGACAGATATAGTCAATTTTATTGACAGCTATGTTCCCTTGAAAAAACAAGGTACAAGCCATACAGCTTGCTGCCCATTTCATGAAGAAAAAAAACCCTCATTTAACGTCATTCCTAAAAAACAGTTTTATCACTGCTTTGGATGTGGTGTCAGCGGTAATATTATTAGCTTTGTCATGAGCTATTTAAACCAAGACTTTCCGGAAGCCATTGAAACACTGGCTGCACGCGCAGGCCTTGAAGTGCCACGAGATAAACAATCTACCCGCTCTCATATTAAAAGCCTGCCTTTATATGACTTGCTGGACCAAGTTGCTGTCTTTTATCAAAAAAAATTACACGTCCCTGGCCATACGGCTGCTTTGTACTTAAAAAATCGTGGCTTAAGCGCTGATGTCATTAAACGCTACCAAATCGGTTATGCACCCACAGGCTGGCACACCCTCGAGCAACAATTTAAAACACACCGAGATGGCTTAATTACCACAGGCATGCTTGTTCAAAAAGATGATAAAAGCACATATGACCGCTATCGTCATCGCATTACTTTTCCTATCCATGACCGTCATGGTCGTTTAATTGGCTTTGGAGGGCGAGCCATTGATGCCGATCAAAAGCCCAAATATTTAAACTCCCCCGAAACCGTTATTTTTCAAAAAAATCGTGAGCTATATGGCCTACATCAAGTCCTTGAAGCACATCCTAAAGGCCCTGAGAATATCCTCATTGTTGAAGGCTATATGGATGTTATCGCTCTTGCCGAACAAGGTTTTACAAACGCTGTTGCAACCCTTGGTACCGCAACAAGCACCTATCATATACAACTTTTAAGCAAGCATACGCGCTCCCTTATTTTTTGTTTTGATGGCGATGCTGCAGGAAAAAAAGCCGCTTTACGTGCCCTTGAGAATACACTGCCTTCACTCGATGGCAAACTGAATGCTCAATTTATCTTTTTACCTGAAGGGGAAGATCCCGATAGCCTTGTAAGAACAAAAGGCCCTGAAGTCTTTATTAATCAGTACGTAAAAAAAGCCATGCCTTTGCATGAATACCTACTTAAAATACTCACCTTAGAACTCGACATAACAAGCCTTGCTGGTCGCGGTCAGCTCTTAGAGGCCATCACGCCTTACTGCCAAAAAATTCCTGAAGGGCCTTATAAGCAACTTTTGTTAGATGAACTTGCACGCATCACGCACCTTGATGCCGATCGTATCGAAAAAACTTTGGGTGCAAAAAAAACAACAACACATACGCCCGCTATCATATCCCCTCCTTCTGCTTTAAAACGAACGCCTATTCGACTGGCAACCGCTTTATTGCTACAGCATCCAGAGCTATACCTCGAAACACATACAGCCCTTCCAGATCCTGATGATCTCATTGAGCCTAATCAACAGGCGCTTAAAAAACTATTACAACAGCTTAAAAATCATCCTCATGTCAATACAGCCACCCTGATTGAATTATTTCGAGAAACACCTTTATTTGAAGCCATGAATAAATTAGCCGCTTGGCAGCATCAAGTCCCCCAAAACGCCTTAAATGCCGAATTTATTGAAACCGTAAATTTTTTAACAAAAAAAACCAAAGCACGCGAAGTTGAGGCGCTGATTGAAAAAGCGAGACATCAAAGCTTAACTGACCCCGAGCGAAAAAAGTTACAAGCCATGCTTCAAAATAAACACCGTCTACCCGAGCAATAATTATCTTTAGACACAAATATAGTTGAAGATTCTTGCTTTTTTTGCTATATCTACTCTCTTCATGTAATACCCTAACTCAACCCTATAATAATAAGAGTAAACGCATAGTGAATAACGATACCATTGGAAATTTAAACATTGCCCCTTATCTTGAGAAAAAGGGCGAAGAATACATGAATGAAAAACAACGCGCGCATGTTGAAACGATTCTTTTAGCTTGGCGAAAATCACTCATGGAAGAAGTAGACCGCACGGTTACGCACATGAAAGATGAGGCTGCTAATTTTCCTGATCCTGCAGACAGAGCCAGTCAAGAAGAAGAGTTCAGTATTGAACTACGTGCACGTGATCGCGAACGTAAACTCATAAAAAAAATTGAAGATGCACTAGAACGTATTGCTGAAGATGATTTTGGCTACTGTGAGGCATGTGGCATTGAAATAGGCATACGACGCCTTGAAGCACGGCCCACAGCAACATTGTGTATTGACTGCAAAACACTGTCTGAAATCAAAGAAAAACAAAACCAAGGCAATTAAAAACTAACCCCAATATGGCGCCATTGCTTTAATATGCCGTGCAACAGCTCCTTGACTGGCTTCTAATGCTGCTGTTGCACGCGCCACTTGTGCATCTCGCGCACTCGGATTTTCATAAAACAAACCAATCGCTTTAACCAGTTCACTTGCATCACCAATTTGCTGCATCGCCCGCGCCTGCATCAGCGTTTCACATAAATCTTTTGAGTTTTGCATAAACATTCCACAAAAAACAGGCACGCCAAGCGCCATAGGCTCAAGCACATTATGCCCACCAATTGACACAAAACTTCCTCCAACAAAAGCATAATCACTTAAACCATAAAATCCAAGCAACTCACCCATTGAGTCTAAAACAAGCACCTCTGTGTCTAGCCCAATGCTATCTATTTGACTACGACGAGCCGTTTTAAAGCCATGTTTTTTCGCGTACTGATAGACCCCTTCAAAACGCTCTGGATGCCGTGGCGCAATCAGCAATATCACATCAGGCACAGAGGCTTGTAAGGCTTTGAGCACCCCTAAAATTTGCGCCTCTTCTCCCTCATGCGTACTTGCAGCAATGACGACAGGCCGCGTTTCACCCAATGCTTCTTTTAAAAAATACACAGACTTTGAGACATCAGGTGATACTTGCAAATCACTTTTCATATTTCCCAAAACAGATACTTTATTTTTAGAAATACCCAACGCACAAAATCGCTCGGCATCTTGTTTGCTTTGCGCAAGAATCCCTGTAACACATCCCCAAAGCGGCTTGAAAAACCAGCTAACGTGTTGATACGCACGAAAAGCGCCATCAGAAATACGTGCATTTGCAATAAATAATACAGTGCTTTGCGCCTTTGCCTCCAGCATTAAATTAGGCCAAAGCTCTGTTTCCATGATCACACCAACACGCGGCTGATACACTTTAAAAAAACGCCTTAATGCCCAAGGAAAATCATACGGCACATATTGATGCATCACGCGTTCCCCAAACAAGCGTTTCACCTGCGCTGAGCCTGTTGGGGTCATGGTGGTAACAAGCACACGTTGCTTCGTCAGTAATATTTTTTCTATTAGCATTTTTGCAGCAACAACTTCTCCAAACGAAACCGCGTGCACCCATACATCCACAGATGAAGCATCCGAAGTTTTTCCAATAAAACGTTCTTTAAGGCGCTCCCGATAAGCAGGGTTTTTTCGTCCTTTAAAGAATAAGCGCAAAGCAATAAAAGGCAAGCATAAATAAAACAAAACCGTATAAATATATCGCATCTTCTCATCATGCCTCAAAAATTATATGCCGCATTATACAAAAGCCAATCGCGTAAAACCACACAATAGAAAAGCTTATGATATACTATATCTAGTTTATATGATGGATGTAAAAATGGCGGTAAGACCTCTTTTAAAACATTATTCTTGGTGGGGTAAATGTCTAGGTGCAGGGCTTGGCTTTCTAATAGCCGGACCACCTGGCGCACTACTCGGTGTTTTTATTGGAAATCTTTTTGACCGTGGTTTAAACCAGCACTTTTCAAGACTACATGACGCCTACCAAACTGAAAAACGTAAGTCCATTAGACAAAGCTTCCAAAGAGCTACTTTTTTAATTATGGGGCATATTTGTAAAGCAGATGGTCGTGTTTCAGAAGAAGAAATTCTATATGCAAAAAAAATTATGCATGAGCTACATTTTAATCGCGCAGAGAGAGAATCTGCCAAATATTTTTTTACCGAAGGCAAAGCCGCAAATTTTAAAATCAACGAACCGCTAAACCTATTAAAAAATTTAGCCAGCAACAATCACAAATTACTCCGAGAGTTTATTCAGCTCCAATATCGCATGGCTCAGGTGACGGGCTTAACCCCTAAAAAAATTGCTATTTTAAATCATTTACTAACAACTCTTAACTTAGCGCCATTACATGAACAAGCACATGCACGTGATACATTCCACAACCATTTTCATCAACAGCATCAGCAATACCAACAGCATCGGCAATATCAGCATGACACCGAGGCCTATAAAACACCTCCCATTAAAAATGCTTATGCCATATTAAAAATACCAGAAACTGCAACAAAACAAGAAGTAAAACGCGCTTATCGAAAACAAATTAGCCTATACCATCCTGACAAATATATTGCCAAAGGCCACTCAGAAGCGAACATTAAAAAAGCAAACGAAAAAACACATGCCATTCGAAAAGCATATGAAGCCATTTGTGAAAAAAATAGCTGGTAATTTAATAAAAAATTATCAGCTATTTTTTTAAATTCTTTTAATTAAGACCAGCAAAAAAACACGTCAGGCTCTATCTAAACTAACCGAATTTAAACCCTGCTTCATCTAGTGCTTTAATGCCCCATTCAGAAATATACTCATGTGCACGACCCGATGGATGCACTGGATCAAAAAACAAATAAGTATCACAAACGTCACCAGACTTTTCAGCTTCACGATTAGACTTCACACGAGACACCATATTCAAAACAGATTGTGATGAAGGCATATAATCCTGTGTGTCATAACAGGTTCCTGTCACATTATTAAAGCCATAAAATGCGGGGCGCTCTAAAGCATTAGTCAGCAAAATATCAACATGGTATAACACCCATTCTACATCAGGATAACGACTTTTTAGCTGAGCCACTTCTTCGTCAAGCTTTAAATTATGTTGGCTTGATAAATAACCTAATTCTTTTGTATATTCAAACTCCTCTGCCATTGGAGTTTTTCCTAAGTCAGGCACTCCGACGACCATAATATGTTTAGCGCCTTTACTCACAAGCAATTCAAGGCTACGTCGAATCCCTGTTAAGGTAAACGCCACTTCGCCATCTAAATCTTCCGGCAGTGATAAATAATTATTAGAGCCCATCCAAATAACAAACAAACTCGATGCATCTGCTTTATCATCATGCGCGAGCAAATAGCTCCCTACCTCAGCATCTAAATTTAACAAAGCACCATCGCTGATATCATCATCATTTTCATCTTCACTCCCAACGACTGCACCACCAAACGCATAATCGATTAGATGTGATTTTGAATCAGTTGGAAAATAATGCTTTATCAAATGCTCAATCCAAACCGGTCCATTCGAAAAACGACCATCATAATAAGGAGGAGACATTGGTAATTGATGATGCATGTATTCATATAAATTACCGGTATCTGACAAGCTATCGCCAAACACAACAATCTTATTAATCGATGTTGATGCAATAGCAATACCACTAACAACACTCATTAATAAACCGAAACATAAGCCTATACACTTCGCCTTCATAAAGCCCCTTCTTCTTTCAATATAAGCATGCTTGAAATCCAAGCATACTTAAGATACTAAACAGCACCCATCGACGTCAACTTCAATGGCCGCCCACAGACCCATGCGCGTTTCAAACCTAAAAAAGACTCTTTCGATAATTCTTTCGGCAAGCGCACTGTTGAATGGTCTTCATGAATTTTAAGTCCTGTAATCAAACGGCTTTGTAATCCGCCTTCATTTGCTATTGCACCTACAATATTTGCAGGTTTAACACCATGAATGCGTCCTACATCAAGTCTAAATAGCTCTTCTGCATGTGAAGCACGACGATGCTCACGTGAAGCATGGCGCGGTGCATTTTGTGTTGCTCGTCCACGTGGCGCACCTGAATCGTGGCGTGCCCCTCGATCTTGTCTTGGACGCTCAGCTTTTGAAGGGGGTAATACCGACTCAACTTTCCAAGCTTTATCTCGATTCAATTGAAGAGCTAATGCGGCTGCCACATCTTCTGCAGACACATCTTTGTCTTTCAAATAGGTTTGAATCATTTTTTGATAATCACCAAGATGCTTATTTTCAAGGCGCATGTCAATGCCTTCCATAAAACGCGTTTCTCTCACCGCTTGAATCATTTCATCGGTTGGAATAGCAATTTTCTGAATGGTTTGCTTGGTATGGCGTTCAACAACACTAACCATACGCGCTTCTCTCGGTGCAACAAATAAAATAGCTGTTCCGCTGCGACCTGCGCGCCCTGTTCGTCCAATACGATGCACATATGTTTCACAATCATGCGCCATATCATAATTAATCACATGCGTCACACGATCAACATCTAAACCTCGTGCTGCAACATCCGTTGCAACTAAAATATTAACCGCTCCTTGCTTGAATCTTGCAATAGCGCGTTCACGAAGTGCTTGTGAAATATCACCATGGATGGCCATCACACGATGCCCTTGCTCTTGTAAGAACGTCGCAACTTCTTCGGCACCATTTTTTGTGCGAGTAAACACAATAACGCCTTCATGCTGCTCTACCGCTAGAACACGTAATAATGCATGTGGCTTTTGTACAGGCGAAGCAAACAAAAAGCGCTGCTCAATGCTCTCAACCGTTGCTGTTTTTGCAGCAATCTCAATCGAAATAGGGTTATTTAAATAACGATTTGCAATTTTTCGAATCGGTGGTGGCATGGTCGCTGAGAATAGTGCGATTTGACGTGTTTCGGGTAAATGAGAAAGAATACGTTCAACATCATCAATAAAACCCATTCGAAGCATTTCATCTGCTTCATCCAACACGAAAGTCTTCAATTGATTAAGCTTCAGTGAGCCTCGCTCAATATGATCAAGCATACGCCCTGGTGTACCCACAACAATTTGCGCACCCTCTTTAAGTTTTTTAAGCTGGGGATGGTAATCTTGCCCGCCACATAAAGCCACAACCCGTGCACCTCGTAAATGCGCACTTAATTTTTTAACATGCATTTCTATTTGTAACGCAAGCTCACGTGTCGGTGTAATAATTAAGGTTTGAGGAGAAGCTTGGTTTAAATCCAGCTGCTGTAATGCTGGCAAAACAAAGGCTGCGGTTTTTCCTGAGCCTGTATTAGATTTACCAATCACATCGCGGCCATCTAATAAACAGGGAATCGTTTTTTGTTGTATCGGTGATGGCTCTTTATAACTTAAATCACTGATGGCTTTAAGCAATGGCTCTGATAAATTTAATTCAGCAAATGATATTACTTCGGCTGTCACTTCTGTTGCATGCGCCTGTATTGAGTCGGTCATAGTCTACCTGGAAAAATAAATAACAATAAAAAAGACAAGGCCGACATGATAGCAAAATTTCTAGCGGAATGCACTCATTTTATGCGAAAAAGCCGAATCAAAGCACAGCTGCTAATCGAGACGCTTGATTGATTGCGTGTTTTGCATCAAGCTCTAACGCTTTAAACGCCCCACCTATGAGGTGTACCGAGCAACCAGCATTTTTTAATGGCTCATATAAAGCACTGGCTTCTTCTTGTCCCGCGCACACAATAATCGAATCGACATCGAGTACTTTTGTTTCATTATCAATCAAAACATGCAGCCCTTTATCGTCAATGCGCTCGTAAACCACACCCGGTATCATATGAACTGCTCGATGCTTTAAACTGGCTCGATGAATCCATCCTGTGGTTTTACCGAGTCTTCGTCCCATTTTTTCTTTTTTACGTTGTAATAAAAAAATTTCACGTGAAGACTCTGGTTTTTCTGCCGGTATCACACCGCCACGATGTGACATACTCAAATCAATACCCCATTCACTACAGAATGCCTCTTTTGATTCACCCGAGCCACCACTTAGATATTCAGCAACATCAAACCCAATGCCTCCGGCTCCAATAATAGCAACACGTTGACCGGCCTTCTCGCGACCACTCAGCAAATCAACATAAGTCATAACAGATTTATGATTGATACCATCGATGCGTGGTATTCTTGGGAAAACACCCGTGGCTAGAACCACTTCATCAAATGCTTTCAATAATTCAGGCGTTGCTTCTGTGTTCAAACAGGTTTCTATATTAAATTTTTCTATCTGATGCGCAAAATAATCTAACGTATGTTGGAATTCTTCTTTACCTGGAATTTGCTTTGCAAAGTTAAACTGCCCCCCTAGTTTATCAGTGCGCTCAAAAAGCGTCACCCGATGACCTCGCTCAGCAGCCACCACAGCAAAAGCAAGCCCTGCGGGCCCTGCTCCCACAACAGCAATTGTCTTTGGCTGGCTCGTGGTTTCATACACTAATTTAGTTTCATGACACGCTCGTGGATTAACCAAACAAGAAACCGTTTTATGCTCAAATATTTGATCTAAACACGCCTGATTACACGCAATACATGTATTGATTGCCTGTGACTCACCTAACGCCGCTTTTTGTGCAAAATTAGCATCGGCTAAGAAAGGCCTGGCCATTGAGACCATATCTGCAGCACCTGACTCAATCACAGCATTCGCAAGTTCTGGGCTATTAATACGGTTAGAAGTAATCACAGGGATATTTACTTCTGGTTTAAAACGCTGGGTTACCTCTGTAAAATTTGCAGGTGGCACCATTGTTGCAATCGTCGGTACACGCGCTTCATGCCATCCAATACCGGTATTAATCAGCGTCGCGCCAGCATCTTCAATGGCCTTGCCTAACAACACCACTTCATCCCAACTGCTGCCTTTGGCAATTAAATCAATCATCGAAAGCCTGAAGATAATAATAAAATCATCACCAACCGCTTCGCGAACCGCCCGAACCACCTCAACGGGAAAGCGCATACGGTTTGCATATTCACCCCCAAACTGATCCGTTCGATGATTGGTATGCGCAACAATAAATTGATTCAGCAAATACCCTTCGCTGCCCATTATTTCAACACCATCATACCCTGCGGCACGCGCAAGCTTTGCGCAATATGCAAACTGCTTAATGGTTTTTAAAATACCACGATGCGTTAATTTCCAAGGTGTAAATGGCGAAATAGGTGCCTTAATGCGTGATGGCGCAACAATAAATGGATGGTAGCCATACCGACCGGCATGTAATATTTGTAATGCAATTTTTCCACCAAACTCATGCACAGCATGCGTCACGACTTCATGTCGCATACGCTCTTTAGATGAAGTGAGTTTAGCTGATGCCGGTGCTAGGCGCCCCACCCGACCGGGTGAAATACCACCTGTTACGATTAAACCCACCCCACCTTGTGCGCGTTCTTTATAAAACGCTGCGAGTCTATCTAAATTATCTTTGTCTTCTTCAAGGCCTGTGTGCATCGAGCCCATCAATATTCGATTTTTAAGTTGCGTGAAACCTAAGTCTAACGGCTCAAACAATGCTTTAAACGGGGTATTATCAACGACCAATTCCATCTGAACGCCTAAATCTAAAAAAGAAAGTACGCAGTATAAAGGGTGTTATGATAAGAAACCAGTTATCTTTATTTTCTCGGAGAAAACCATGTTTGTGATTACAGGCGGAAGTCGTGGCATTGGTGCTGCTCTTGCACTTCATCTCGCACGTCAAGACTATCCTGTTTTAATTATTGGCCGCGATAAAAACACATTAGATAGTATTGCAAAGCAAAATACGCAGATTCAAACCTATGTTGCTGATGTTGCAGCTCAAGCTGGCCGTGAAAGCATTTTCAATCATCTTGAAAAACAAACTGAAATCAAAGCACTCATACACAATGCAGGTCTAATCAATCCGATTGCCCCCATGCAAACTTTAAGCCCTGAAGCATGGCATGCGATTATAGACATTAATCTAAATGCACCTTTTTTTCTAACCCAAGCCCTTTATCCCAAACTCACAAACGCCCGCGTATTGCATATTGGCTCAGGAGCCGCCCACTTTCCAGTGCAAGGCTGGGCACCTTATTGTGTGTCTAAAGCAGGGCTTGCGATGCTCACGCGTGCTTGGCAACTTGAATGCCCTGACATGGCCACAGCCAGTGTCATGCCGGGCATTGTTAAAACGAATATGCAAGCCGATATCCGATCCGCCGAACATCAGCATCCTGATAAACAACAATTTTTCCAGGATCTATATGATAATAATCAACTCATTACACCCGAGACTGTCGCCAGTTTTTTAGCTTGGTTATTATTAGATATTAACAAAACACGTTATGTGAGTCAGGAATGGGATATTTATGATACATCGCATCACGTAGAATGGCTTAAACCGCCCTGTGAAGTACCTGCTTTAGATAAAAATAATTAGGGTTTGTCCCGAGTTATTCACCGTTTATCTCATTGAATAAGTCATTTATTTTCTTATAAGAATAAATGGCTACGTCTTTTGTTTTATAACTTTCATCGCCGGCATAAATTAAAAATTTTCGTGTGTTTTTTTCCTTTGCAATTTGCTCATAATACTCAAGGCCTTTTATAAAACTATAATTAAAAGTCTCAGAAGATTTTATTTCCATACTATATAGTTCAGTACCGTAATCGAAAATAGCATCCACTTCATGACCCACATGATCTCTAAAAAAATAAATATTTTTATCTTTTACTCGATTATAACGATCTTTTAAGCATTCGCTGATAATAAAATTTTCAAATAGTAAGCCACGCATCGGATGATTCATCACTTGTTCTGGATGAGAAATACCAAGTAGATAACATAGCAATCCAACATCATGAAAATAAAGTTTGCTGGATTTTGTCAGTCGTTTACGAAAATGCTGAAAATGTGGTTGTATTTGAAAAAGAATATAACTTGCTTCTAAAACAGAAAGCCATGCTTTAACTGTTTTTTGATCGATACCGCAGTCATTTGCAATGGTTGTGTAATTGAGTAATTGTCCAACTTGGCTTGCACATATTTTTAGAAACTTTTCGAAGATAGACAAATCTTTAATATTAACTAATGATCGGATATCTCTTTCTACATAGGTCGCTAAATAAAATGCCAGCGCTTCCGTGGGGTTTAGTTTATTATTGAAAATTCTTGGATAAAATCCAGAATAGATAATATGTGATAATTGTATAGAAGATGCGTTTGTATAAAGCTCATGAAAAGACAAAGGGAGTAGAGTAACCAACGCAGTTCTACCCGCTAAAGATTGGTTGATTGTATTCGTTAATTCAAATTGATGTGAGCCAGTTAAAATAAATTGTCCATTTTGATTTGTTCTATCTACCATGGGTTGAATATAAGAAGGTAAATTAGGTGCTCGTTGAATTTCATCTAAAATCACTTGATCATTATATTGGGCAAGAAAGCCTTTCGGATCTTGGTTAGCAAATTCTCGAGCATTTAACTCTTCTAAATTAATATATTGATAATCAGGGAATGCCGCTTGGCAAAGCGTTGTTTTACCTGATTGTCTTGGCCCTGTGATTGTAACCACTGGATATTGTGTTGCTAATCTAATAAGCTCGGGCTGTAGTTGGCGTGGGTACATAGTTAATCCTTACAATATCAGACTTGAACTCCTATATTGTAAGGATATTATTCAAGATCGCTATTGTCAATATGCTCTTTTTTACCATTAATTCTTCTTAATAGAATGCAAATTAGTGTTTTCTTACACCTTAAACGCCTGAAAATTAAGATATCTATCAGCTCTGACATCACGTAGAATAACGGCTGTTATTTTAATACAATACAGAACCAATATTTAACGTATCACTAAAATTATTAACCCTTGGAATCGCTTGCCATGGAAACAAACACCCCCGCTGAGCTCACCACACGTAGTATTTTGCTTGGCATTTTACTAACACTACTGCTTGCAATGTCTAATGCTTATTTAGCATTAAAACTAGGTATTTTAACCTCTGCCTCTATCCCTGCTGCAATTTTGTCGATGGGAATTTTACGTTTTTTTAAAAACCCAAGCATTCTCGAGAACAATGCTGTACAAACTGCAGCATCGGCAGGAGAAGCAATTGCATGCGGGATTGTGTATACCATTCCTGCTTTAATTATTATTGGTTACTGGCATCACTTTGATTACTGGACCAACTTTTTTATTGCCGCCAGTGGTGGTGTTTTAGGCGTTTTGTTTTCCATTCCACTTCGTCGTATGTTGGTACACGATAATAGTTTACGCTTTCCGGAAGGACGTGCTATTGCTGAAGTCCTTAAGTCATCTTATGAAAAAGCTTCTATTCGACCCATTGTTTATGGTGGACTCATCGGCGCCGGCATTGAACTTGCACAACTCGGCTTCAAAGTCCTAGCAACGAGTTGGAGCCACTGGGTGATTATAAAAAAAACGCTGGTTGGCTTTGGCATTGGCTTTTCAGCCACTATGGTGGGTGCTGGTTTTTTGATTGGCCGTGATATGGCCATTAGCATTTTTTTAGGTGCTGTACTTGCATGGGGGCTCATACTCCCAGGTGTTAGCTGGCTACACCCAGAAATAATGACACATCAAAATGCCAATGATGCACTGAATTTTCTTTGGGAAAACCACATGCGCTATTTAGGCATTGGAGGCATGCTATTTGCTGGCGTTTGGACTTTTATCAAGCTTATCAAGCCGTTATTTAAAAATATCGTGACCTCTCTCAGTCAATTTACTAAACAGCACCAAGTCGAAGTAAACACACGCACAGAACAAGACATTCCGATGCCCTATATTATAATAGGCACCTTACTCATTGCAGCCAGTTTATTTCTTTTCTTTCAAATGATTTTTCCACTCCATATGATTGGCCTAAACGGTACATATGCACCCACGCTTGTGTTCATCACTGTTTTATATGTATTAATTATTGGTTTTCTTTTTTCTGTCATCACAGCCTATTTTTCTGGCATGGTCGGTGTGACCGCAAGTCCTGGTAGCTCCGTTGTGATTGCAGGCATTTTATTTGCGGCCTGGCTTTTACTAACAGCCATCCAGTTTTTTTCAAATGCCCCGCTCAATGCCGAACAATTAAAAGCGGCTGAAGCCATTACAATTATTATTGGTGCTATGGTGACAGGCATTGCAGCCATTTCAAACGATAATGTCCAAGACTTAAAAGTCGGTCAGTTGGTGGGCGCAACCCCCTGGAAACAACAAATCATGTTACTTTTAGGGGTGCTTGTCTCTGCACTCATCATTCCACCTGTGATGCAATTATTATTTGATGTCTATGGTATTTCAGGCGTTATGCCTCGCCCTAATATGGACCCAAGCCACAGTTTACCCGCACCAACCGCAGCTCTGCTTGCAGCCATTACAGAAGCCATGTTTCGTAACACGCTCCCCTGGAATATGATGCTCTCAGGTGCTGGTGTCATTATCCTGTTACTCATGCTAAACCATGCATTAAAACTCACGCGCTTTTTTCACCTTTCAATTTTAGGCGTTGCCATTGGCATGTACTTACCACTATCCTCATCGTTCCCACTCTTTTTGGGCGGTATGCTTGCCTATCTAATTGAATGGCGCTTAAAAGCTTTAAATCTTACACCAGAAGCAACCAACAAACGGCGACAAATTGGTACACTCATTGCCTGTGGCTTGGTTGCTGGTTCAGCACTGATGGATGTATTTGTTGCTATACCTTTTTCGTTGATGCATAGCTCCGACGCACTGGCGCTCGTTGGCCCCAATTTTGATGCCTACGCAGTGGGTTTAAGCATACTTATTTTGCTTAGCCTAGGTTACTGGATGGTTCGACGCATCGTGCGGCAATAAACGCCTGTCCGCACGAAAATAAGTAAGCGGGGAACACGCAAATAAATCAATTAGTTTTTCCATATAAATACAGGCATACCTGTCCACTTGCTGCGCAAAATAACTTTCTTCAGCACCAGCTCGAAACACTTGCCCCCAGGTCACGTTATAAAAACAACGTTCTTGTATCAATAAATCAGCTAACAGCGTATCAAGCACTGTGATTTTAGCTTGTAATGCACGTATTGTTTTATCATATTTATCCGTATTATCATCCACCTTTCGCGTTAAAGTATGAATATATTTTTTTTCTAACGCTCTCTTCTTTTGCATGTTTTTGAAAATTTTCTGTTCTACTATCCTTGCTTTTTTTTGTGCGCGTATTTCATCCCCTAGTTCTTCAGCCACCAAAGCGGTTCGCCAGTTACACGCTTTTTTAAGCCGTAAAATATCGCCATAAATATGGTCACCAATATAAAGAATTTCATCTCCACTCACGCTGAGCGCATCCGTGAGTTGCATGGCATTACCGCCTTGATAAACACCAGGCACCAGTGGGCCATCTAAATTACTCATCGCACCTGTTTTAACATCAATTTTTAAAAATTTTAAATTATCATAAAAAAATCGTGGTTTAGCCGATTGTGCAATCACATACTCAAAAAAATCTTCCCATGTCTTACCCTCTGGTAAAAAAGGATTAATCGCATAATCTAATAATATTTTTGTGTAAACATATTCAGAGTTTGTAATAATTAGTATTTTTTTTCCATATTGAACAAAACGCGTCATTGCATCCACAAGCTCTTCATCTTTTATCACAAAATGATCGAGATTCTTCGAAATTTTTTGTTTTAAACTGCCATCGGCATGCACCAAGTCAACCACTTCCAACACATCATCAGCAATCACGCGGTAACTCGGCAATACATCATCATGTTCATCTTTTAAATCAACCAGCTGCCGATATAACACGCAAAAAGCAATCGAAAAAGAAGTATCTATCACACAATATTTGGAATCATTTAAATCAATATAAGTACTGCCATAGAATTGCTGCTGCGCCTTGAAATCAATCGGCTTGGTACCATGATAGCTTTGCCGAATGGCGGCATATCGATTGAGTTTTAAAATATTACCGTGCTCACTATCCACCACTAAACCACGAATGGCATCTTTCATATTAAATTTAAAGGCACGAATGGCTGCTGGATATTGCTTCGTTTGAACCAAAGCTTCAATCACAAGCTCAAATACCAAGGCTTCAAAATGCTCGATGTTATATCGAATCAAGGTATGATCCATATCCAAACCAATCACTTTGATTTTTTTTAAATTTAAAATACGATTAATAAATACAGTTTGATTTACTTTTTGGTTTGCTTTTTGATTCATAAAGCCTCTTTTAACAAGTCTTGGAGAACCGTAGGCTCTGCAAGCGTTGACACATCTCCAAAATCACGGGTTTCACCTCTAGCAATTTTTTTCAACAAGCGCCGCATGATTTTTCCTGAACGTGTTTTAGGTAGCTTATCACTCCACTGAATACTGTCAATCGTTGCAATAGGACCTATCACATGACGCACATGTGTAATTAACAATTGCTTTAATGCCTCACTGCGAGCAACCTGCGATTTCAATGTCACAAACGCATAAATCGCCTCGCCTTTCACGGCATCAGGCACCCCTACCACTGCCGCCTCAGATACTTCGGGTGAAGACACCAGAGCACTCTCTAGCTCTTCGGTCCCCAGTCTATGTCCTGATACTTGAATCACATCATCTGAACGGCCTTGAATCCAAAAATGACCCTGCTGGCTTATCATGGCTAAATCCCCGGTTAAATAGGCACCCGGGACTTCGGTTAAATACGTATTCACAAACCGCGCTTTATCGCCATATACTGTCTTCATCATGCCAGGCCATGGTTTTTTAATCACAAGCTTGCCCTCTACAATATCAGGCATAATACCCAAAAAAGGCTTGCCTGCAGCCCCCGCTTCAAGCGGCATTGCACCAGGCAATGGCGAGATTAGAATCCCCCCTGTTTCAGTTTGCCACCATGTATTCACAATCGGACAACGACCGTGACCTATTGCTTTGTGATACCACGTCCAAACCTCTGGATTAATCGGCTCACCGACTGAACCGAGTAAACGCAAACTGGTACGCTTGCTTGTTTTTAAAAAAGCATCCCCCTCACGTCTTAAGCTTCTTAGGGCCGTAGGCGCTGTATAAAACACACTAACTTGATGCCTATCTATCATTTCCCAGCATCGCGCAGGCGTTGGGTAGTTGGGTATGCCTTCATACAATAAAACACAACTCCCATTTAAAAGAGGCCCATAAACCCCATATGAGTGCCCTGTAATCCAACCCACATCAGCTGTACACCAATAGATATCATTTTCTTGTGCATCAAATACAAGTGCATACGTCATGGCGGCATAGACTAAATACCCACCGGTTGTATGCAAAATACCTTTCGGTTTTCCAGTAGACCCAGACGTATATAAAATAAACAGTGGTGCGTTTGCATCCATCCAAACCGGCGGACAATCTACAGCGGCTTTATTTAATACATCCTGATACCAGACATCACGTGGCATATGCATCACAATGTTAGCACCCGTACGTTTCACCACGACAACATGTTTTATCTTCGGTGCATGAAGCAAGGCTTCATCTGCTGTTTGTTTTAATTTTATATTTTTTTTACCGCGATAAGTTCCATCAGCTGTCATCAGTAATTTGCAGTCGGCATCATTGAGTCGACTGGCCAGTGCCTCCGCGGAAAAACCGGCAAACACCACCGTATGGACAGCCCCTATTCGCGCACAAGCAAGCATTGCAATAAACGCTTCGGGTACCATGGGTAAATAAATACCCACTTTATCACCAGCTTGAATCCCAAAGCGTTTCAGTACGTTGGCCAGCCGACAGACTTGCTCATGCAACTCAACATAAGTGAGACGCCGCTGCTCATCACTATCATTGCCTTCCCAAATTAACGCAGTTTGATTGCCTCGTGTCTCAAGATGCCTGTCCACACAGTTATAACAAGCATTCAACTTGCCATCGACAAACCATGATATATCCTGCGTATTAAAATCTCCTTCAAGCGTTTTTTTCCAAGGGGCTTGCCAAGTAATATATTGCGTGGCTTGTTTGTCCCAAAATGCCTCTGGATGAGCGCAAGACTCACGATACATTGCATCATATGATGCCTCTGTTATCCGCGCTGTTTTTAAAAAAGCAGGAGGAATAGGATAAAGCTTTGATTCTGTCATAGCTGCCATGCCGTTATCGAATTTGCTTCAGTATGCCCTTTACAAGCAGTTTAATTCAAGCGTAGTATGTAGTGCTTGTTGTGTTACCAAAAGCCTTCTCATGAAAAAACTTATTTGTATTAGCGGTGCCTCTGGATCAGGAAAAAGCACATTAAGTACATTACTCGCAAAAGCCATTCAAAGCACGGGTGCATCGTGTACATTAATGCATATGGATAATTATTTTCACCCCATTCCTGACGATTATACGGCCCCAGATACTTATGAACCATCACTGGATAGGGCAACAGCCGCAACGATGCATTTCAGAGAAACAACTAATTTTGATGATCCGATAAGATTTGATTATGATCGCCTACTTCACGATTTATCCGCTTTAAGTCGGGGAGAAACCATTACGGTAGGTCAATTTGAGTTTGCCACCAATACCTACCCCACACAAACCAAACTTCCCACAGCTGATTTTGTGATTATCGATGGGCTTTTCTTAAAAAAAATTCTCGAATGCATCGCGCAACTTAAAGCTAAACCTGAAGTCACAACAATTGCGGTAACCACCTCATCATATCTTACCTTAAGAAAACGACGCTTTATGCGTGATGCAGAAAACCGAGGACTAACGCCTGCAGAAAGCCTGCGAAGAGAAAATCAATCCGTTGCCAAAGGTTTTTTTGGCTCAACAGATATCGCCATCAATCAGTCTGTGTCCGGTGGATTATCCAAAGCTGACATTCAAATTATAAATGATGCTGAAGACAAATCCGATCTCAAGGATGGTGTCAGTGAAATTCTTGAATCACTTCACATTCAAAATTTATCAGCTGCCGCAGAATCCCAGTGTGGCTTATAGCTTTCTGGAATTTTTTTACCCAGTAATTGTCCTGGCTCAAGATATAAGTAAGCTTCAGACAGCGGCTTCACAATGTCATAGTCTACACGCCTAATCACATGCGCGGGTGTTAGCTCATCGGGTGACTCAAGCCCCATCCCACCCAGCATTTCTAAAAAGCTATACATTGTATTTTTATGAAAGTTCATTACACGATATTTTTTTTGCTCAACAACCAATCCACGCTGCAAGCGCTTATCTTGTGTTGCAACGCCTGTTGGACACGTATTCGCATGACACTGTTTAGACTGTACACAGCCCATAGCCATCATCATACTTCTCGCGGCATGGCATACGTCAGCCCCCATGGCTATATGCGAAATAATATCAAATCCTGTCGTCATTTTTCCGCTACAAATAATACGCATTTTTTCACGTAATCCCGTACCTACCAAACAATTATGCACAAAAATAAGCGCTGACTCGAGTGGCTCTCCCATGCGATTTGTATATTCAAGAGGTGCTGCCCCCGTGCCTCCTTCTGCCCCATCGACCGTAATAAAATCAGGGTAACTATCTAATTCAAGCATCGCTTTGCAAATACCTAAAAATTCTTTTTTCCGACCAATACACAGCTTAAACCCAACTGGCTTTCCTCCTGAAAGAGTTCTTAGTTTTTCAATAAACTGAATCAATCCTTTCGGTGAATCAAATGCCGAATGTGCCGGCGGCGAGATAACATCATGCCCCATAGAGACTTTACGCACGCGTGCAATTTCAGGGGTTACTTTAGCCGCCGGCAAAATGCCGCCATGAGATGGTTTGGCACCTTGAGACAGCTTAATTTCTATCATTTTCACTTCGTCACGCAAGGCCTCTACTTGAAATTCAGCCTCATCAAACAAACCGTTCTCATCACGACAACCAAAGTAGGCTGTTCCAATTTGAAAAATTAAATCACCGCCTTGCAGGTGATGCGTACTTAAGCCGCCTTCGCCTGTATTATGTGCAAAGCCCCCTAATTTAGCCCCTTGATTGAGTGCCATGATGGCATTTTCAGACAACGCGCCAAAGCTCATGGCTGAAATATTTAAGCGGGAGGCTTCATAAGGTTGTTTGCAACGCTCACCACCTATAACAATACGAGCACCTGATTTTGATGCTTCTTTAGGCGAAAGTGAGTGCTCTACCCAGGTATAACCCACTTCAAGAATATCTCGTTCAGTCCCAAACGGAACCGTATCTCGAGTGTTCTTAGCGCGTTGATAAATGAGCGAGCGAATTTCGCGATTAAATGGTTTTTCTTCTTCGTCATCCGCCACAAAATACTGCTGAATTTCAGGTCTAAAAAATTCTAAAATATACCGCATATGTCCCATGACTGGAAAATTACGCAAAATGGCATGTTTTTTTTGTGTGATATCATAAATCCACAACCCGACCAACGGCAGTAAAATCAATAAAAACCAACGCGTATCATGCCACATCACAAATAATAAGAAAAAAACAAGTAAGACACTACCGAGCATTAAGTACCATTGCCGTCGCATGATTATATCCTTATGTTATGCCACATATGATGCAATTATATACCCAACATAATTCAAAATGCGAGTTTTAGAGCCTCTGAAAATTGTCGTT
>JAALKW010000008.1 GCA_011087865.1 Legionellaceae bacterium | reverse complement strand
TCTGCAAATACCTCTTCTAGCGTTGTGACTCCTCCTGTTAGCACTGAGTCTTCTGCAAATACCTCTTCTAGCGTTGTGACTCCTCCTGTTAGCACTGAGTCTTCTGTAAATAACTCTTCTAGCGTGAGTCCAGCCCCAGAGATTAGCTTAAGTCCTAAGAGCTCGAGATCAGACCTAACAGCTGAAGCCTCTCATGTAACTACAGAGCCTACTACACCTGAATCATCAGTAGTAGAATTAGATCGGCTCAGATCACAACAAGCAGCAGACAGCACACGCATCGCAGAATTAGAACAGATACTTGCTACTTCAGAGGAGACAAGAGACGAATTACATGCGGAGGTCATCAGAGTAGAGGAGCAAGTCAGAACACTCCAAGCAGTGGTAGATGCTAATGCAGCATTAACAACGGCTCACGCCGAAACTCACGCCGAAAGACTGGCTGAAATACGTCCTGTGTATTATCACACGCATTTAATTGAGCAAAAAGCAGCTCAATTAAGAGAAGCAGATTTTAACGATGAGGCTGATGCAGCCGATACGCTTTTAAATCGTCTGCATGAAGAAATAAATACTTATCTCAATAACCCTTCGATTAATATAGCTGACTTTAAAAACAATTGTCGTCCTCATATTACAGCAGCCACACAAGCATTAGAAACTCATCCTGGCTGGAAAGAAATTTTGGGTAATTTACTGATTGGCATCTTAAGCCTTGGTACAGCTTTTGTGCTCAACAAAGCGTTCACAGGTGATTTTTTGTTTTTTAATCAAAACGATGCCAGCAATAAAGTGTGCGATTTAGATGCTGCGATTGAAGCGGTTACGCCGGCCACAGTCACACCATAAATAAATCTATGTTATTATTCTTAACAAAATAATCACTAGAAAAAATTTATTATGGAACACAATGCAGAACAGGATGCCATGCATTATGATGTTATTATTGTTGGAGCAGGCCCTGCGGGGCTTGCTGCAGCAATTCATTTAAAGCAGCTCAATCCTACTATTACGGTTTGTATCCTTGAAAAAGGCGCTCAAGTGGGATCACACTTACTGTCAGGCGCTGTACTTAACCCGAAAAGCCTTAAAACCTTATTACCCGACACTTGGCAAGATGCACCACTCCATACCCCCGTGACACACGACTCATTTTATTACTTATCTAAAAAACGTGCTTATCGCTTACCCACACCACCACAAATGCGCAATCACAATCACTTTGTGATTAGCCTTGGAGAGCTCGGTCGATTTTTAGCCACACAGGCTGAAGGCTTGGGATGCGAAATTTATCCAGGCTTCGCGGCAACCCAGTTATTATTGGGCTCAACAGGCGAAGTAATAGGCGTTTCAACCGGTGAAATGGGCATTAATCAATCTGGCGAAAAAACCCCTAATTATCAACCAGGCATGCATTTATATGCCAAACAAACCTTGTTTTCAGAAGGCTGTCGTGGCGAGCTCAGCCAGCAACTGATGAAAAAGTTTAATTTGCGAGATAACACACAACCCCAAACCTATGGCCTGGGTATTAAAGAAATTTGGCGTGTCACACCCGAACAGCATACCCCTGGTAAAGTCGTACATACTGTCGGCTGGCCACTCGATAATAAAACCTATGGCGGCTCTTTTATTTACCATCTAAATAATCAACAAGTCGCACTTGGTTTTGTGGTTGGACTTGATTATCCCAATCCATGGATGAGTCCTTTTGAAGAAATGCAGCGTTTTAAAACGCATCCGGCGATTAAACCTGTGTTAGAAAATGGCGAGCGATTATCTTATGGCGCACGCGCACTGAACGAAGGTGGCTTTCAATCAATCCCTAAACTGACCTTCCCGGGTGGTGCTTTAATGGGCGATGCGGCAGGATTTTTAAACGTACCTCAAATTAAAGGCATTCATACAGCCATCCAATCAGGCATCTATGCAGCAAAAGCTTGTGTTGATGCTTTAGCATTGAACGACATAAGCACACCGATTGAGCTGACTGCTTATCCTGAAAAAATAAAAAATTCCTGGGTCATAAAATCACTTTATCAAGCACGTAATATTCGCCCAGGATTTAAATATGGCTTATTTCTAGGACTCGCCAATGCAGCCTTTGAAACTTATTTTACACGCGGAAAAACACCTTGGACACTGAAACATCATGCCGATTATGGCACGCTCATCAACAGCCATAAAGCACCTAAAATCAATTACCCTAAACCGGATGGTAAACTGACATTTGATAGGCTCTCATCGGTATATTTAACCAATACCTTTCATGAAGAAAACCAGCCTGCACATTTAAAATTGAAAAACCCCAACTTTGCAATAGATGTGAATTATCAAACCTATTCATCTCCTGAAACACGCTACTGCCCTGCTGCTGTGTATGAAATTATTCATCAAGAAACTAAACCTGAACTTAAAATAAATGCAGCAAACTGCATTCATTGTAAAACTTGCGATATTAAAGACCCAAAACAAAATATAATTTGGACCGCACCCGAAGGCGGTGGCGGCCCTAATTATGTGGGCATGTAAGTAGCTTATCTAGGCGTGTTACCCATGCCAATAAAAAACATATCACGCTTGATTTTGATATTAGGGTGTGTTGACAATTCCCGCGTCCCGCCTACATGCCGCGGCATGTAGGCGGGACGCGGGCTGTAGCCGAATGATCAATACACCCTAACCAAGACACCTTATATAAATACTTAAGACCGAAAGGCTAGTTTTTAATGAAGTTAAGACACGGCGCGTATTACTTCTTGTTTTTTATGTTCATATAATGTACAATAATTAGACCTTTAAAATCCCTATTTGGGTGAATTATGCCTCATTCTTTTTATTATTCACGCAGCGCTTTAGGTAATGCTGGTTTACTGGATGAGCACAAAGTAGCAATCAATAAACTACTGACCGGTGATTACACACAAAAAAACGTTAAAAAACTAGCTGGACATAATATCTATTCCCTGCGAACTGGGAATCAGAATGCAGGCCGACTGCTATTTACGACAAAACATGTTTTGGGTGAAAACCACTTATTGATTTTAGAATACTTACCAACGCATGGTTATGCGAATAGCCATTTTTTACGCCCGGGAGTTTTACGTCATTATTTAGAGCGCCAAACAAATATCCATGTGGGTTTAGCTGCGGGGGCAGCAGCCGCAGAAGAAGCACTTACTTTTACAATGCCAAGTCACGAAGAAATGTCCAATCTACCGATGATAAAAGGTGAGCCTAAAGATGAAGCCTTAAAAGGTATTGCGCTAGACTATTACAAAGGCGATATGATTGAGCTCAGTACAACACAAAAAAAAGCCTTACATCTTACACTTCCTGCGGTCATTAGTGGGGTTAGTGGTTCAGGAAAGAGTTGCATTGCCCTTTTACTATTGGCAGAAGTACGTAAGCCTCGTGTTTTATATGTAACAGAAAATCCGGCATTAGTTGATGAAATTCAAAAAGCCTGGGCTGATTTGCCCATTCTGCAAGATGAAAACCGTACAATCGATATTTTAACCTACGAAGCCCTTTTAGCACAAAACACGACTGGCGAAATTATTGCTAAAGATAGAGCAGGTTTTAATCAATGGCATGCTAAATATACAGCAGGCCAAATAACGCGTTCAAAACTTGCAGGACAAGACGAGCAACCTTACATCGCATTGAGTGCAGACGTCATGCATCAAGAATTTCGAATTTGCTCAGGTTTTACAAAAGATGAGTATTTGACCTTGGGCAAGCGTCAGTCTTTAATACCTAAAACAGAGCGAGAAGCACTGTATAAAGCGTATGAAACATATCTCTGCCAGTTTACTGCAACAGAAGTGAATGCTGAATTTTGTTCAATAACACCCAAAGAAGAAAACCGTTATGATTTTGTTGTAACAGATGAAGCACAAGATTTTTCATTTGCTGCCCTAAATAATTTACATGCATTCGCACGCGATGGCACCATTGCCTATTGTATGGATAGCCATCAAAGTTTATATGATGAACTTTCAGCCCGCCCTTATTTGTTATCACGCTTTCAGGCATCTCATACGCTACTAGAGAAGACTTATCGCTGTCCGGTGAATGTTGTTTTAGCAGCAAACCTAGTGATTGCGTTGAAAAGTCATGTGACGGGCGGTCTTGCCGATAAGCAAGAGAGTCATCGAATAGAGGCGGTTTCTGAGTCAAAAGAATCGGGTGCCGTTTATCTTTTAAATAAGGAAAGCTTGACTAATAGCGACTGGTTAGCTGCTGAAAAAGTCGCTGATTTTGTAGTCATTGCAGATGAAAAGCATCATGCAGAAGCACGCGCATATTTTAAGACAGACCTCGTATTGACTCCGGAAGAGATTAAAGGCCTTGAATTTAAGACTGTCGTTGCTTATCGATTGTTTGATGGCGAGGTTTTTAAAACCGCAAATAAGCTGTTATCAGAGGCTGATCATCAAATTGCAGCAGCGACACATCGCGCAAAAGCAGGTGTTGGAGACAGTCGATTTGGCCCTGCGTTTAATCGTGTCTACACATCGTACACAAGAGCGCAGGAAACACTAATTATTCTTGAAGACTTTGCGCATTATACGAAAAATTTACTGAAGGCACTTTCACATGTCTGTGAATCAGGACTGCCTGCTTTACCTGGTCTCAGTGAGGAAAGTACCAAGGACGATTGGCTAACACTGGTTAATAAGTTACTTAAATCTAACAATACAACCCTAGCAAAATCTATTTTCGAGGCGCATATTTCATCAGAGCAAGATAGCTTTGATGATTTTGTAAAAAATCTTCATGCACCTCTTGATGTACGGCCGATCGTAGAAACTGTCGCATGTGCAGTTCCTGAGGTTTCTGGCCATAGTGATGGTGACGGATTCGTACCTGACGAAATTCCGGCTTGTTCTGAGCACGGCGGTGTAGAGGAGCCCGTACCTACTAATGTTTGCATGAGTCATGCTGAAGAGCGCTCACCTAAAAATAAAAACAGAACTAAAAGTAAAAGCTCACCTAAAAGTACGACTGATAGCGCCCCAAAGAGCATCACCGAATATGCCCATATGCTACATAAAACATTGAGTAAAGAAAATTTAAGAGAGGCCTTGAAATATCATGACCTAGAAAAGCTTTTAATCCTCAAACTCGACGACGGTAGAAAAGCTAAAAAAACTAAAAAAGGCTGTAAAAATTTAATTGCGTTTATTAAAGATGATGAGCGCAGAGTTCGTTTGCTTTGTGAGTGCTTAGCAGAAAAAGAAATCATCCAATCAATCAATATTCAATCGATCATCTCAATCGCTAAGCTATCCCTTACCCAACCCAAAAAAACGACTAAAGCATTATATTTAAACTCAATGTTACTCCAACTGAAAGAGAAAGTACTAATGGCACAGCGCTCTCCTTTAGGATTTTATATTCAAACAGAAGATTTTAATGAGGTAGACAGATTACTGTCTATGATAAATGTTGACATTAATCAAGCAACATGGGCGGGCGAAACACCCGCTTTTATTGCAGCACAAAAGGGGCTTCCAGAACTACTTAAGGTCCTCAAAAAGAAAGGCGCTAATTTAAACAAAGCAAAGCCTGATGGAACAACACCGCTTTATGCTGCTGCACACAATGATCATGTAGAGATGGTTAAGTTATTAAGTGAGCTAGGTGCTGATATAAACCAAGCAAGAAAAGGTGGTGAAACACCACTTTATGCTGCTGCATGCCATGGTCATATAGAGGTGGTTAAGGTATTAAGTGAGCTAGGCGCTGATGTAAACCAAGCACTGAAAGGTGGTGCAACACCCGCTTTTGCTGCTGCACAAAATGGCCATATAGCTGTGCTTAAGGCACTCAAGAAGAAAGGTGCTGATGTCAATCAAGCAATGCATGATAGCACAACACCTGTTTATGCTGCTGCACACAATGGTCATATAGAGATGATTAGGGTACTAAGTGAGCTAGGTGCTGATTTAAACAAACCAATGAAAGGTGGTGCAACACCAGCTTTCACTGCTATAGATCAAGGTCATATAGACCTGCTTAGGGTATTAAGTGAGCTAGGCGCTGATTTAAATCAGGTCATGGATAATGGTGCTACGTTAGCCTGTATTGCTGCAGATAGAGGTCTTGTGGACCTACTTAGGGTTTTAAATGAGCTAGGCGCTGATTTAAATCAAGCCATGAAATCGAGCATAACGCCGGTTTTTATTGCTGCACAAAATGGTCATGTAGACGTGGTTAGGGCATTACACGAGCTGGGTGCTGAGGTAAATCAAGCAAGAGATGACGGTGCAACACCAATTTTTATTGCAGCAGAAAATGGTCATGTAGAGGTGGTTAGGGCATTACACGAGCTAGGTGCTGAGGTAAATCAAGCAAGAGATGACGGTGCAACGCCAGTTTTAATTGCTGCACAAAATAACCATATAGCTATGCTTAAGGTACTCAGTCAGCTAGGTGCTGAGTTAAATCAAGCAAGAAATGACACTATAACACCAGCTTTTATTGCTGCACGAAATGGCCATGTAAAGTTAGTTAGTATATTAAGCGAGCTAGGCACTGATTTAAATCAGGTAACAGAAGATGGTGCAACACCACTTTATGCTGCTGCAGAAAGTGGTCATGCAGAGATGGTTAGGTTATTAAGTGTGCTAGGTTCTGATGTAAATCAACCAATGGATAATGCTGCAACACCAGCTTTTATTGCTGCACAAAATGGGCATATAGCGGTGCTTAAGGTACTCAGTCAGCTAGGTGCTGATTTAAATCAAGCAAGAAATGACACTGTAACACCAGCTTTTATTGCTGCACAAAATGGTCATGCAGCAGCGCTTAAGGCATTAAGTCAGCTAGGCGCTAATGTAAACCAAGCAATAGAATTTGGTGCAACACCACTCTATGTTGCTGCACACAATGGGCATGTCGAGATGGTTAGGGTATTAAGTGCGCTAGGTGCTGATGTAAATCAACCAATGGATAATGGTTCAACACCGGCTTTTACTGCTGCACAAAATGGTCATCTAGCAGTGCTTAAGGTACTCAGTCAGCTAGGCGCTGATTTAAACAAACCAATGTCTGGTGGTGCAACACCACTCTATGCTGCTGCACAAAATGGTTTTGTAGAGATAATTCAAGTATTAATCGCATTGGGTGCTCATGTAAATCAACCCGTGAAAGGTGGTGCAACGGCAGCTTTTTCTGCTGTAAGTAAAGATCATTTAGATGTGCTTAGGGTATTAAGTGAGCTAGGCGCTGATTTAAATCAAGCACTGGATAATGGTATTACGTTAGCCTGTATTGCTGCAGATGAATCTGATGTCAACCTGCTTAGAGAGTTAAGTGCACTAGGCGCTGATTTAAACAAACCAATGTCTGATGGTGAAACACCTGCTTGTATTGCTGCACGAAATGGTCATACAGAAGTGATTAAGGTATTAAGTGAGTTAGGCGCTGATTTAAACAAACCAATGTCTGATGGTGCAACACCAACTTGTATTGCTGCAGAAAAAGGTTTTACAGAAGTGGTTAAGGTATTAAGTGAGCTAGGTGCTGATTTAAACAAACCAATGTCTGATGGTGCAGCATCTACTACAATAGGTTTTTTTGCACAAGAAGAAAATGTTATCCCGGATGAGGTCACTGTTAAAACGAAGAAAAACCAAAGCCATTAAATCTTATCCTTACGCATAAATCATAGAAATAAAGTACAAGAAAACGTTTTAATGCCCAGGTATTAAACATGCCCTCTGTTTATCACAGATTAAACTGTTTGATTTATTTAAGTCAAAAACTATAATGATTATATGGCTGAACAAAAAATAAGCAGATTATTATGCCCGTTACTTATGTGATATTCAATACAGTCCACTTTGATGGTATGGGAGATTTTTCTCATTTTAAAGACTTGATGCATGCTTTACTCGTAAACCCACTCTACAGAGATGTACAGTTTATATCGGTTGTTTGCTCAGAGCACTTTGATGAAAAACGTAATGCAAACATTTTAAAAGCCATGCCCGCATTCAATCGCGGTGGGTTTTATTTTGGCTCTTTAGATGAGCACAGAGGAAAAATTAAAACAGACAAGGCATTGCTTAGTATGTTAGCTACAGCTGACCAAGCCATCTGCATTTCATATGATGATGGATTACTAGATTTATACTTACCTCATATGAAAAAAAACTTGCCCATTAAAGCCATTGGCGCACATGAGGCACCTCTTTATGAACTTCGAGCTAAACATAATAAAATGCTATATGGTGCTTATCCCCTTGGATTAGATAAAAATCGTGGAATAAAAATAGCACCACCGCCATCATCTGATCGTGCCACGCTTTGGCAAAAAATCAAAAAAAATAATACTGCGCTGATGCAAGCCTTACCAGATGATATTGAGCAAAATCATTTTATTGTACCGGCCTATTATAATAATCAATATCATTTTTTTACTTTATTATCACTGCTTGCATTAAATCATCAGCATCAAAATATTGTTATATTTTTATCTGGTATTACCAGTAATAAAATAACAGACAAAGCAACGATGGAGGCTTTATTTACCCACAGTTTTGTCTCTAAACTCAATATTATAACTGTTGATGATGAGCAATCAATCAAGCATTTGGGGATGGCGTTTGATTCACTTGCATCACCAGAGCATGAAAGAACCATCACCATTATTTCAGGTGCATATCTTAATGATACCGCCTACGATGCACTCTATGCGCTGGCTCCCATGGCCGGTGTGTCTGGTGATAATACACTAGAGAAGTGCGTGAGCATGGACACGCTGCCACTGTACTGGTCAACAAATGAATATTCCAAAGTACCCACGTTACGTGCATTAAGAAACATCACACAATCAGCATCTTTAAATATCACTGATGTAGCGCGTCAATCATTCAATACTTTTTTTGATGCTGCTTTATACCGCCAATATCATGAAAAAATGCTCGATTGCCTTTACCATGAAGGCCCTCAGCCTTTCGGTCATCCATACATACAGGTTGATATTTTAGCAATGATTGAAGCCTGGCCTACAGTGACAGCCCACTTAAGAGCGCACCATAATTTTTATACTGTTTTTGATGATATCGTCTTAGAACACTTACCCCCTGAGTCCATTTCTGAGCATGCTCGGTCGCATATTCGTGATCAACATGCGCTTTATGGCGCACTTGAAACCTTAGGAGAAAAAATCATTAGCATTTATGAAGAAATGTTGACTCATTTAACCGAAGCTGATTTAGACGACCCTGCCACACAAACCATGCAAACCTTTTTGAAAACCCTGATCAAATCAATCAAACAAATTATTATTGATCCCGTTCATTTAGCCGAGCGTTGTAATACGTTTAACGCAGCAGTGGATAAATTACTTCATCATGATATGCGCTTTGTCGCTTTACAAAGTCATGATGATTACTCCGAAGTTTTCACATGCATACAGAACTTAATGACTGATTTCGCAACCTTCGCTGTTAGAGAAACCGAAACACCACATTGTTTCAGTTTTTTTCAATCCAAGATTAATCTTAAACCCAGTATTGAAGCACTAGAAGAAGCCGTAATGACACTACCAGGCCATGAAAAGCCCTCATTCAAATGATTGCTAAGGTGTGTTCCTAAATATCAAATAGAAGCTGTTTATTTTGATATACTGAGTGCGCTCGTGCGTGCACGTTTACCCGTAGGTTCCTCATAGTCATCACTTGCCTGCTCGCTGGCTACAAGAAAAAAACCATCATACGCAGCAGCAGAATTTGTCAGTGTATTGGGAAGCGGTGAATAAGAGAGCTGTTTACTCTCTATCAACCTTGCCTTACACGCCTCTGCTGCTGCAATCATGCCGGTATCGGCTTGTAACGCAGCTGAGGCATATTTTAATGCCAAATAATTTTGATTGACGGCAGCGAGTACAATATCACGATCAGCTCGCAGCGCTTTCGATAATGCCTTTAAAGCACAACCTTCTTGCTGCACCACCTCAAGCATAAAGGATTTATCAAGCGTATCGCCGTAATATTTTTGCAAATAACTCAACAAAACATAGCCCGATTGCCAATCTTTTCTTAAGGCAAATAAACGTAACTGATTATCGCTTTGCAAATCAAAAGAGGCATGCTGCAGTGCGGGTGCATATTGCTGAACAGCAACCAAGACCACTTCTCTATCACTTCTTAGCTGATTTGAAGCACTTTGAAGTGCATTGCCGTTGTAGCGCAACGCACCCAATACAATTTCTTTATCTCCTTTGAAACTTGCATCAATATCTTTTAATGCAAATCCACAGGGTTGTGCAACGGCTGCCAGTACGACCTCTCTATCTAACTGTAACCCAGGTGGTGTGTATTGAAATGCACGTCCTTCTTTTTGAATAGATAGAAGGGCCATTTGACGATAATTTGGCGTTTCAAGCGGCACATATTCAAGTGCATATCCTGTTTGATGTAAAGCAGCTGATAGTATGTCTTGATCGTGCAGCAAATCAGGCGAAGCATATTTTAATGCAAGACCACACTGTTGAACGGCCGCCAAGACCATTTTCTTTTCTGCTTGTAATCGGGGTGATGCAAGACTTAACTCAAGGCCATTGCCTTTCACCGCATCAAGCACTGTTTTTTTTCTGTCCCTTAAACCTTCAGGTACATCTGCTAATTTAAAGCCATTCTGCGTGAGAGTACGTATTCTATCTTCGTTGGACCGCATGCTTAAGCCTTTGTGCCACCGACCGTTAAATTATCTATTTTTAAAGTTGGTTGACCCACGCCAACTGGCACAGACTGACCGTCTTTACCACAGACACCAATCCCTGGATCTAAGGCTAAATCATTCCCTATCATGCTCACTTTTTTCATGACATCAGGACCATTACCAATCAGTGTCGCACCTTTAACGGGCCGTGTGATACGTCCGTTCTCAATTAAATAGGCTTCACTCGCGGAGAATACAAATTGTCCCGAGGTAATATCAACTTGTCCCCCTCCAAAGTTTACAGCATATAGCCCTTTTTCAACCGAGCGAATGATTTCATCTGGATGATATTGGCCTGCTAACATATACGTGTTGGTCATACGAGGCATCGGCACATGCGCATAAGACTCGCGTCTGCAGTTACCTGTGGGCTTCATCCCCATCAATCGTGCATTCAACTTGTCTTGCATATAATTAACCAATACACCATCTTCTATCAATGTTGTGCATTGTGTCGGTGTCCCCTCATCATCAATAGACAGCGAACCTCGTCTGTCTTTCAGTGTGCCATCATCAACCACAGTGACACCTTTAGCAGCCACTTGCTCTCCAATACGCCCCGAAAAAGCAGATTGTTGCTTACGATTAAAGTCTCCTTCAAGCCCGTGCCCGACCGCCTCATGTAATAAAACACCCGGCCATCCTGGACCAAGAATAACAGGCATATTACCTGCTGGGGCATCTTCAGCTTTCAAACTCACCACCGCCTCACGAACGGCTTCAAGCGCATAGTGCACAGCGCGTGATTGATTCAAGAAAAACGAATAACCTAAACGTCCACCCCCACCGGTTCTTGCTGCCTCACGTCTGCCATTTTCTTCAACCACCACAGTGACACTCATACTCACCATAGGGCGCACATCCGCCACATATTGCCCTTCTATACCAGCCACTAAAACCACTTCATACACACCACTCAAAGAGGCATTTACTTGTATCACACGTGGGTCTTCTTTACGTGCTGCTTTATCAACTGACTCAAGTAGCGCAATTTTTTCTTGCTTGCTTAAACCTTCAATCGGATTAAGCCCTGCATAATGCGTGATGGGGGCTGTTTTTATCTTAAGCGCATGGCCTTCGGCACTACCGGCTAAGGCGATAGAACGCGCCGCATCTGCTGCACGCTCCATCGCGGGTAAATCAATATCGTCACAATAAGCAAACCCTGTTTTTTCAGCGCTCACCGCACGAATACCCACCCCTCTATCGATTGAATAGGTCCCACTTTTGACTTCAGAATCTTCAAGATACCAAGACTCATAATTAACGCTTTGAAAATATAAATCAGCATCATCTATTTTTCGATTTAAAAAATTTTGAATTAAACGCTCAAGACTTGCTTCATCAAGCGATGCTGGCTTTAATAATAATTCTTTCGCAATATCAAGTGCATCTGTCATACCCAAAACCCCTTATAAAATACGGTGCTCAAAACATGGAAAGGCAGCACGCCTTGCATGTAAATCATCTAAATCAATATCAGCACAAATAATACCGGTGCCTGAATCTATTTCAGCAATGATATCACCCCAAGGATTAATTATTAAACTATGCCCATACGTTTCACGTGAATTTGCATGCATGCCCACTTGATTAGAGGCCAGCACATAACACATGTTTTCAATGGCCCGTGCTTTTAATAGCGTGTGCCAATGTGCAGCACCTGTTGCCGCAGTAAAAGCCGAGACCACCGTCAATAATTCAGCGCCTTGAGATAATAAGTAACGATAAAGCTCAGGAAAACGGACATCATAGCATACACTAAGCCCAATACGTCCAACAGGTGTATCCACTAATATCGGCTTTTTACCGGGCATAATCGTTTCAGACTCAGCATGGGTTTCTGCACCAGATATTGTATTAGAAATAATCACATCAAATAAATGGATTTTGTCATAACGTGCAACTTGCACGCCTTCCGAATTAAAAACCAATGAGCTCGCCCACACCCGTCCATCAGGTGCCTGAATCGGCACGGTGCCGGCAATCACCCAGAGCTGATATTCTGAAGCGAGTGCACTGACCGTATCTTGAATGAAGCCTGAGCCTGCTATTTCAGCAATCTGCAATTTATCATGTCTATCCATGCCCATAAACGCAAAATTTTCAGGTAAAACCAATAAATGCGCCTGCTGTGCACTGGCTTCAACAAATAATCGTTGAAGCGCTGCTAAATTCGCTTCTAAATTCGCACCAGATGCCATCTGTGCTATTGCTACACGTCGCATAGGATTAGACCGTATTTTAAAATATTAAGCATAACAATGATGTCATGATGTGTCGAAGTTTTATAGCACCGCTTTAGCCTAACTCACCGTTATAGGCTCAGTGAATGTATTACGGTTGTGTTACAATGCTTTTTTAGATTGATGTCAGTCATCAATTGAAACACGTTTTTATGGAACAAAAAATGACTCAAGCCTTTGCAACTAACTTAACGCATTTATTTAATGAACAAGGCGTCACGCCTGCTTGCTTACCTAAACAAGCAGTAAAATTAGCTGAGAATTTGGGAACTATTGTATCTAGCGCGACCACTGAGCCAAGACTTTCTCCGCGCTTCAATGTGAGGTGCTGGAGTGGAACGTATGAAAACAAATGTCCGGGTACCATCGATTCATCCATTGATTCAGAATGCTCCGAGATTGTTTGGCACTGCCCTGTATGCGGTGAAAACGGAACAATCACGCACTGGGAAAATTCTTATTGGGACCTTGGTTGTCGATGAGTTAAATGCACGTTAGAGCAAACATCATCATTTATAGCGCTTCACACTGTCCCTACTGTGTACGTGCCAAAGCATTACTTGCGCGCAAAGGGATGCCTTTCACGGAGGTTTTAATTGATACAAACGATAAACTACGAGAGGAAATGATTGCGAAAGCAGCGCGGTACACCGTACCCCAAATTTTTTTTCATGATCAGCATATCGGCGGTTTCAATGATTTACATACACTCGATATTTCCGGAAAATTAGACCTTTTTAATGCCTAGTTTAATCTCTAGAAGCATTGTATAAAATACATCAGCACTTGAAAAAAAGCCTTATCGCCTATATCTTATAGACTGGACTAAATGCTCAGCTAAACCTCACCATTCATCGGAGTTTATGATTATGAATAGACGCAACACAGCAACACTCACCCGGCAAAACGAATCGATTTTAGCCACCAACAAAGTATTAAGAAATACTTATTTGTTACTGGGCATGACCTTTATGTTCAGTGCGCTCACAGCTTACTTATCGTTTGCCAGTCAAGCGGCCCCTGTACACCCACTCTTTTTTATTGCGGGTACGTATGGTCTTATGTTTTTAACCCATGCGCTTAGAAATAGTCCTTGGGGAATTGCAAGCGTGTTTGCCTTTACAGGTTTTATGGGATATGCGATTGGACCTATCTTAAATGCCTATATCAGTACGTTTTCTAACGGACCTCAACTCATTGGTACAGCGCTTGGTGGGACAGGGCTTATTTTCTTAGCCTTATCAGGCTATGTGCTCAATACACGAAAAGACTTTAGCTATTTAGGTGGCTTTCTTTTTGTAGCCGTCATGGTCGCATTGCTTGGCATGATTGCTGGCATTTTCTTTCAAATACCAGCCCTTCAGCTTTTAATCTCTGCGATGTTTGTGTTAATTTCATCTGGCTTAATTTTATTTCAAACCAGTGCAATTATTCATGGTGGCGAAACCAATTATATTTCGGCAACTGTTTCACTCTTTGTGTCGCTGTATAATTTATTTATGAGCTTGCTTCATATCTTAGGCGCATTTTCAGGCCGAGATTGAGAAACACACGACACTTGCCAACTTGCTTTAGCACTAAAAAAGGGCTGATTTATCAGCCCTTTTTTAGTGCTCAATTAAATATGCTCCAAAGCTAAGCGCAATTTAAAATAGATCAAAGGCAAACAATTGAATATTTTCTTTTTAGATGAAGAATTGATTTTATGTGCACAATACCATTGTGATTCTCATGTCATAAAAATGATTTTAGAATCAACTCAAATGCTTTGTACTGTGCTAAATTTATCTGGAATGAGCACACCATACCGTCCTACACACGCCAAGCATCCTTGCGTTGTCTGGGCTGGCGCATCATTAGATAATTGGCGCTGGTTACGTAGTTTAGTGGTGGCGCTCAATAAAGAATATCAGTACCGCTTTCAGCATGAGAAACCACACCGTTCAACTGATGTTGCATTGAGCTTACCGCTTACGCCCATTCCTTCGTTCGGTATTACCGAGCGTCCTCAAACAATGCCTGAACATTACAAGATACCTGGAAATCCTGTTGCCGCGTATAGGCAATTTTATTTAAACGAGAAAAAGCACTTATTCAAGTATACGAAGCGTGCCGTACCACCTTTCATATTAACCAGTAAAAAAACACTCAAATAACCTTCATGAATACTTAACTGGTAAGGCGAATTAATGGGAATTTACAGCACTTATTGGACTTGACCAATAAGTGAAACATGTCAACACCTACATGCCGCAAGCATTTATTTTAATGAAGAAAATAAAACGCTATATCAATGATATTCGATCTACTTTGCGCTTCAGATGGATTGAGCTATGCTAGTAAAATTATCTTATTCAAAGAAATGCTCCTTTAACTCCGACACTGCGCAGTTATTAGGTGAGCACTTCAATGAAAAGATTATCTGAGGCAAGTGACATGGTGGCGTATCCTGACTTAAAACCAATCACTGAAGCACGGGCTATTCAAACAAGTGCTCGCTCATTACTTACAAAACAATCGCCATCAAGACTCGGATATACAGCACCAATATGATAAACGTTTTGGTTTATCGATAGTTGTAACGCCTTAGCTAACTAACTCACTATTTAGTTGGTTTAGGTGCTCTACTTGTTTCTTCTGTTTTTTCAGGAGATTTTGAGAGTGCTTGAGCTTCCCCTCGTTTCTCTACTACTGATTCAAATTGTTTAAGACCATCAACTATTTGCTTTTGCTTAGTGCCACCAAATGCTTCTTGACCTACCTCTTCTTGCATTTGTTCTTTTATATTATCAGCACTGCCTTCATAGACTTTGTCCAATCCAATTGAATACATATAATTATCTATTGATTTCAGGACCGTCTTATCACTATCACCCAATTCACTCTCTACCGACACACCACCACAGCAAAATTGCTGACAATTTTTTGCTTCATCATCATAAAAACTTTTTTTCTGGCCCTCATTCGAAAAAGACAAAACAGGTGGAATCTCATCAAGTAACTGCTTTCTTTCATCAGCTTCTTCATCACCTAAACATACATCTATAAATCGCTCGATAAAAGGTGATTCTTGTTGTCCTGGCACCAAATTCTGAAAACAAATCAAATCCTGTGCTTTTGAATTTTGTAATGCTAACTCCAGTGCTTTTTGTTCGTTTTCCTGTTTTTTTGTATCATTATCTATCTCCAATTGTGATTCTATTTGCTTTAATTTTATTACTTACCTGCCAGCTGGCTTTGGCACGATAAAGTTCTGATAAATCACGCTTATTTTTATTGGCTTTAGACTTTAAGGAAAAAACAGCGCGCGATGCTTGATAATATACGCCGAGTGGTACGGGATGTTCTGGGTAAGTTAAACGTGCCAATCGCATAGCCTCCATAAAATCAGCAGTGTTATGCTTTGATGTCGCCAAATTGGTTGTATTTGCTTCGCGATTGGTCTTCGTTGAAAACGCATCAAAAGCACCCTGATTAAATATATGACAATCTTGATACACCTCAACAAAAGCACAGCCTTCGTGTTCATAGGCCGCTTTTAGCATATCACCTAAATGCTTTGGGTCTTTATCAACTGCGCGTGCGACAAAGCTTGCCCCCGATCCCAACGCCAGTGTGAGTGGATTTAAAGCTTCTGACTGCACACCGTTTGGTGAGGTTTTTGTAATTTTACCCTGAGGTGAAGTAGGTGAAAATTGGCCTTTGGTTAAGCCATACACCTGATTATTCACTAAAATAATATTCATATTTACATTACGTCTTAAGGCATGCACCAAGTGATTTGTGCCAATACTTAAAGCATCTCCATCACCTGTAATCACCCAAACACACACATCATCTCTTAATGCCTTAAGCCCTGTTGCAACGGCTGTGGCGCGACCGTGCAAAGTATGAAAACCATAGGCATTCATGTAATATGGCAACCTACCCGCACAACCAATGCCTGACACAAAAACATGCTTTTCAGGGGGTAACTCAAGCGTAGGTAATATACGCTGAAAAGCTGCTAAAATGGCATAAACCCCACAGCCCGGGCACCAGCGCACCTCATTTTTATTACTGAAATCACTCCGCGTGAGCGTATTTTTTGTCATGTTTTATTTCCATTTGAATCGCTGAAACCAATTTGCTCGGTGAAAAAGGTTGACCATTACACTGGCTAATCACACGCGCATTAATTAAATATTTTTCTCGCAGTACAGCACACAGCTGCCCCGAATTTAGCTCCGCAACCAACACGGTATCATAGCGATTTAAGCAGCTTTCTAAATCACTGGGTAGAGGTGATATATGCTTTAAATGCAAATGTGCGATGGCTAAGTCTTCAGCCTGACAAGCCTTTAATGCCGATTGAATACTCCCATATGTGCTACCAAAACTCACCAACAGTACTGACGCACTCGCCTCGCCTTCTATCACCAAAGCAGGATAATTTTTTTTGATATTTTCTATTTTTTCAGCGCGCAATAAAACCATCGCTTCATGATTGTCTGCATCATAGCTAATCGAACCTGAGTCACCTGATTTTTCAAGCCCGCCGAGTTGATGAATAAAATCAGCATATCCCGGAATATTCCAGCTACGGCTTAAATTTTTGTCGCGTGTAAAAGGCTTCTCTGTAAGATTAAATTTAATTTCAGGTAATTCGATTGCTTCTGGGTTTGGAATCAGCCATGGCTCTGCTGCATTGGCTAAATATGCATCTAACAACACAATAACCGGTGTCATGTATTTAACAGCAATAGAAAAAGCTTCGATAACCGTATTAAAACAATCAGAGGGTGTGGTTGCTGCAAGCACAGGCAAAGGCGCTTCACCATGTCGGCCATAAAGCGCTTGTTGTAAATCACTTTGACCTGTTTTAGTCGGTAGCCCCGTTGATGTCCCTGCGCGTTGTACGTCAATTATCACCAAAGGCAGTTCGGTGATGACGGCCAGACCTAGCATTTCTGATTTTAAATCCATCCCAGGCCCGGAGGTGCAGGTCAGTGCCAAATTGCCACCAAAAGCTGCGCCTAAACAAGCGCTTATTGCTGCAATTTCATCTTCTGCCTGAAATAACTCAACCCCATACTCTTCAAGCCCTGCAGCAGCCTGTAAAATGCCTGATGCTGGTGTAATCGGATATCCTGATACCAATACAGGTGTTTCTGTCCCTGTTGCAAGCGTTGCAAGTGCAAGGCCTACGGCTTCTACGCCTGTTATTTGACGATATTCACCGGGTTCACGCGCAATCGCTCCTACCTGAAACGTCTGACGTGTCAGCTCGAGCGTCATGGCATAATTATACCCCGCGAGTAATGCACGTTTGTTTGCAGCTAAAACCCCTGGATTTTTTTTGAACTTTTTATCCATAAAATCCAGTGCATGTGATGTATCTAATTCAAATAGCCATAATACAAGCCCAAGCACATAACAGTTTTTTGCTTTTTTACTATCCGATGTACTTAAATCTAAATCTTTAACCGCTGCAAGCGTTTCAGACACCAAAGGCACTGAAAGCACTTGATAGTGCGTATTAATCTCCTCAAGCGAATCTAATCCACCGCCTGCTTTCTCAAAATCTTTAGCAGTCATGCTGTCTTGATTTAAAATCAACAAACCACCATGCTTTAAATAAGGCAATGCTTTTTTAAGGGCTGCAGGATTTAATGCGACCAATACATCGAGTTCTTCACCTGCTGTGAAAATTGCTTCGGATGACATCGCAAGCTGAAACCCAGAAACCCCGGCAACTGTGCCCGCTGGCGCTCTAATTTCTGCAGGAAAATCCGGTAAAGTACGAACATCACGGCCCGTTAACGCTGCCGTTAAAGTCAACTGCTCGCCTATCAGTTGTACCCCGTCACCGGAGTCTCCTGTGAGACGAATAATCATGCTATTACTGCTGTTATTTGCTGTAGGCCTCATGGCGTCCTTCCTGGATGAGTTGCTTCATTTCTTTCACGGCTGTTTTAAAGCCTACAAATACTGCATGTGCGACCATTGCATGACCAATGTTTAACTCATGAATCACAGGAATACGCGCAATGGGTTTCACATTATGATAATGCAAGCCATGCCCTGCATTCACCACCAAACCACGCGTACTTGCATCCCTTGCGGCTTGCTCTAAACGCGCAAGTTCTTCTGCCACCCGTGTGGGTGTGTTTGCATCAGCATAGCACCCTGTATGCAGCTCAACAACTCGCGCACCTGTCTCAGCGGCTGCTTCAATTTGTGCGCTGTCTGGATCAATAAAAAGAGACACCTCACTCCCCACACGCGTTAAGCGCGACACAGCATCCGAAATTGCAGCTGCGTTTTTTATCACATCTAACCCCCCTTCGGTTGTGAGTTCTTCCCGTTTTTCAGGTACAAAACACACATATTCTGGTTTAATTTGCTCAGCCAGTGCAATCATACTGTCTGTAACAGCCAGCTCTAAATTCATTCGTGTTTGCAGTGCTGCTTTAAAACGCAAAACATCTTCATCTTGGATATGTCGTCTGTCTTCTCGTAAATGCAGGGTAATACCATCCGCCCCTGCTTCTTCTGCATCGAGTGCAGCTTTCAGTGGATCGGGATACCGTGTGCCTCGCGCTTGCCGTAATGTTGCAACATGATCAATATTAACGCCTAATAATACAGCTTGTGTCATCAACTTTTGCTCCTATCTATACTTGATATAACGCGCGCGTTTGAATCTCTTCACCATCTAATAAATAATCAATGGCGCGTCGCATAATTAATTTTGCTGTTTTTAAAACAGCCGCATCATTCCATCTGTTTGCATCTATGGCTAATAAATGTTCGCCTAAAAAACTTTGTGCCACAAGTCCCTTATCTAAATCTAAACTAAATCCTTCGCCTGGCAAAAATATATAATATGCATGATTAAGAATCGGTGTACCTGAATGTGTTTCGTGTGTATATGAAATAGCATACCCCGACACTTCGATTAAAATACGCTCAAATTTGCGTAATGCCACCTCAATCATGCTGCGATTCACTGCGTTTTTTAAACTGGCTAGAGCCGCTTCATAGGCTTCAAATAAATTGATATCATTCAGTTCAGGTTTTAATGCGCGATATAATAACTCGTTGAGATATAATCCTGACAGTAAATTTTCACCCATTAATAATTGCGATGGTGCTGACATTTCGACTTGTTTAACATACGCGCCATAATGACGTTCGTTTAACATCAACCACAGGGGTGTAAAAGGCTGAAGTATTGCCCGCTTTTTGGCACTTTTACCACCCGCACAAAACGCACGCATTAAACCCCGTTCACGGGTAAAAAAAAACACTTCGACTGTGCTGTTTTTTGCAGGTTTTTGATGCAATAACCATGCTGATAATTCGTCTGCCAGCGCGTTAGTTTTCATATCCAAGTTGCTTTAATATCCTTGCATCATCCGACCATCCTGATTTTACTTTACACCAGCATTGTAAAAATACAGGCTGCCCTAGTAAACGCTCCATATCAAGCCGCGCTTGACTCGCAATGGTTTTTAGTTTGCTACCCCGCTCACCAATAATCATGCGCTTATGATTATCTCTTTCAACCAAAATAAGCGCTTGTATTTTAACCAGTTTATCTGTTTCTTCATATGATTCTATATCAACCGTCGTTGAATAAGGTAATTCTTGACCGCTAAATCTGAAAATTTTCTCACGCAGCAATTCAGCACACAAAAAACGTGCCGAACGATCTGTCATTTGATCATCTTCAAATAAATGCGGGCCTTCTTTCATCAACGGCTTTAAAGTGTCTTGCAATATATCAACGCCCTGCCCTGTTTTTGCTGACAACGGTATCATGCTTAAAAAATCATGCTTGCTTTGTAATTCACTTAAAAAAGGCAGCAGTTTATTTTTATCTTCAATTTGATCGATTTTATTAAGCACTAAAACACAAGGCGTGTCTGTTTTTTTTATGCATTTTAATACACGCTCATCATCTGCTGTAAACCGTGTGCCTTCAACTAAAAACACAATCACATCCACATCATAAAGGGTTGCTTCAGCAGACTGATTCATCAACCGATGCATGTGTTTTTTACCGCCTTCGTGAATACCTGGCGTATCAACATAAATCATTTGGCAATGATTTTCGGTGTGAATGCCTCTAATCGTATGCCTTGTTGTTTGTGGCTTACGAGAAGTAATGCTCAGTTTTTCTTTTAAAATACAATTTAAAAGCGTTGATTTGCCCACATTAGGACGCCCAACGAGCGCGATATAACCACAAGTACTTGTCATTTAAAGCCTATAAAAATACAAAATCATACAAAATAAGCCTTATTCTATCTAAAAATAGAAGCATACACAAAATATGAGCGCCTAAAATTGCCTATTACACCATGTGCGTATGATGACTGATGTTTGATGGCGTTTCAGCAGCAGGCGCATCATGCCCCAAAAAAGTATGTTGACTCAGTCTGGCATCACGACTTAAAACTTTTGCCTTTTCACGCATAAATATCGGATCATCCTGTAATGTACTGGAACAAAATTCTAGCGCATCAGGATTGTTTTTAATTGCCTCTAATACCACCTCTCGGTCAGCCCGTAATGCATTTGAAACGTGTTCAAGTAAACAACCATCATACTGAACTGCCACCAAAACAGCGCCTCTATTGCAATGACATTGTGCTAAGAGCTTATCAAGATGCTCCTCTTCGTTTGTATTATTTATAATAGTTGCCATCATTGACGCATCAATTTCCAAATCATCTGATACATAAGCAAGCGCCCAGGACAGCGAGGATTCAAAAGCAGCTAACACAACCTCTTTATCCGCCTGCAATGTAATCGATGCATATTCAAGAATTCGGGCATCCTGAGCCACTGCCTCCATGATAAATGCTTTATCATTTTCATAGGCGTCTTCTGGCGCATGTTTAAACACCTCAAAACATGTATCACAGCCATTTTCATCTATATCTTGCTCAAGCTCATTATCAAAAAGGGCTGCCATGATAACCGCTGTGTCAGCTTTTAATTCGTCCGATGCATATTTAAACATGCGGCCAGTCGTGTTAACCGCTGCCAAAATAATCTCTTTATCAGATAGAAATTTGTCATTCACATGCAGAATTGCATCATACTGTAACTTAACCGCAGCCAAGGCGATATCTCTATCAGATTGTAATCTAATTGATGCTGCTCGAATAAAGAAACCCGCAAATCCTACTGCACCCAGCATAACCTCTTTATCATCCTTAAAGCGCTCTAATACCTCATCAAACCAATGCGGATCATACCAATCCCATACAGAAAAAAGATCAAATTCACCCTTAACTGCAGCCAAGACAATCTCTCTATCAGCTTTAAATACATCTGATGCATACTCAAGTACATCACCATTTAAGCTGACTGCCATCAAGACAAACGCTTTATTCGCTTTTAACGCATCAGATGCGAATTGCAGTGCCGACGCATCTTTTTTAAGTGTTGCCAATACAAAGACTGTATCATTTTTTAAATCTGCGGGTGTGGTCAACTCAAGTTGCCAATCATCCGCTATAACCGCAGCACAGCGTTGTGCTCTTCTAGCCAGTTCTCTTTTATAATTAAAACCAATAGGTTTAGGAGGTTCTATAAAACGCGCTTCATACTGCCTTTGATAGAATCCTGTTAATGTCTCCGAAATGCTTTTACTCACCACAGAAAAGCACATTAATTCAGATAGGCTAAACTGTTCAGCATAAGAACAAAGATAGTCCTCACTAAAAGGTAAGGATATTGGCATAATAAACTCCGTATGAATTAGATTGAATCTATATTAAATGTGGTGAATCATAAAACAATATAGGGCCACAGAAAACCATAGTGATTTTTTTTATACCAAGAAAACCTTCCAAATATTAGCTTAATCCTGTATGATTGGCGATATTATATTATCAATCAAGGATATCTAAATCTCATGACAAAAACTGATAATACAAAATTAAAGCTCGAAGCATGGTTTAAAAAAACAGCCCATGACATCGAAGTGGATATCACAAAAAATCAAAACGAAAAGTCACCGCTGCTTGCCAATCAGCTGACCGCACGCTATGGCTTTAAAAATGCAATGGCGCTCACCACATTTTTAAATTCTTTTAGTGGTAAGGCCCTTAAAAGCTTAATCATGCGAAAAATAGCAGAACTTGAAGCGCTGCGCCAAAGTAACCGTCAAGCTGCTCTCATCAAGCAACAAGAACGTACACTTGCCATGCTGATTTTAGGACTGGCTTACCAAAAAGAAGTGGCTGCTGAAAAACGTATACATATAGCCGAACAAGCAATGATTGACAAACAATTAGCGGAAGAAAAAGAAAGCTTCAAGCACGCCCAAGAATCTGCGACTATTTATACCGAAAGCGCGACTGCACTTAATCATGCATTAACCGAGCAAACTAAAATACTGGCCGAACTGCATGCTGAATGGGATGTTCTAGAAGACGCCATGAAAACACACGAAGCGCATGACCAATTTCTCGAAGGTTTACACCAAGAACCCGGACGCTTATTCGATGATTTATCAGAAACAGAAGCATCACATCTGACCGCATTTAAAAACCCAGCGTTACAAATGCTTCGTCGTGACTTCAAAAAAGTCACTCAAAATGGAAAAGATTATTTGATTCCTGCCAATCAAGATATTGAATCGCTCTCACCTGAAGCAAAACAACAGGCCCACCATGCCTTTAAAAATCTTACACATGATATTCATCAAACCCGCCTTGATGAAGCTGCACACATAGAAGAAAGAAAAAATACGCTCATCCAAAAATCGACCCCCACCCATCAAAATATTCGTGCGCTCACCCAGCAACTGATTTTAATACGGCTTGCTATTAACGCGCTTAAAAATAAACCCACACCAAGCTCACTCAATCAAAACAACCATAGCGCGCTCTGGTCAAGTTACAAATTACTTTACCGGGAAGGACTCTCCACAGAAAACAAAGGGCCCCTGCTGACCGCATTACATGAAGATGTTGACCCACTTGACCTCGCGGTTATGAATCGCGCAGGGGGGCCTCAACTTCTTGCTGAACTCCATCAATTTAAACAAGGTGCGAATAGCAACACTTCAGCCGCACACACACAATCTCAGTCCCTGCTTTCGTTACTTAAAAATGCTGAAAGTTTAGCGGCTCTCGTGTCTGAAGCACCCACTGCAAAACGTTTTCACTTACAAGAGCAACGTCATGAGCCAAAACCTAAGCAACTAAAGCCAGACCCTAAACTTGAGGAAAAGAAACAATTCAATCCATCGCCTTTCAAACACAGGCCTTAACGACAGGACCATAATGAACAAAATACTCGCAGGGCTGCTCGGGATCATTAGCTATCCCTTAATCACACTGCTAACTATTATATTTAATCTCGTAGGTCTCGCCTGCTTATCCGGTGCGTTAATATTACTTGCACCGGTTATGATCAATGCCGTAAATAGTTTTTTTAGAGGACTATCTGAAAGTGTTCCTCATTTAGCTGAAATGCTACCCCCAGAGCCATCATTCACCACCAGCTGGTTTGATAACATCAAATTACGTATTACTTTTATGGTGCTGAGTGTGTTTATCTTTTCAGCTGGTTTAGGCACTGAAGTATTGAGCCTTTTATATTCTCCTTGGACAGGTCTCATGGCAGGCGCCAAAGATGGCTTCACGGGTTTATTTTCAGCACTGACAGAACGTTTATTTAATCCTTTTTCATTAAGACAGTTTGCGCATGACATAAGCGAAACAATGACGCTAGACGAAACAGGTGAAAATTTTTTACAAAACATCAATCCAGGCCTACAGCCTAATGAAATAACGCAACTCACCGAACCAGAAACCACGCCTGAATCCGAACACATGGCTGCTTCATGGGCGCATGCCACACGAACACAAGAAGATGCTTCATGCCCGATTTTACTGGATGTGCCTGAATCAGAAGATATTATTGTATTTGAGAAGCAATATCTCCATGCCAATGACGAATGGCGACCAATTGAAAATACAGCACAGATTTTTTCTCGTCAGGCATTACATACGCATCTTAGCGGAAACCATACCCATCCTTTAACACGTGATGCCATTCGTGCCCCAAGCAATCATACTGAAGGCACCCACACCTACCGAACCCGCTGGCGCATACTGCCTTTAAACCCAAGCAACCAAACAGTAATAGATACACTCTTAGGCTATCGGCAACCTAATCATCGGACACAAACACCGCCACCAACACGAACAACAACTCCCGACAATCAAAATGAGACAGCCCATTCAATTCTTTTTTTTGGGAATCAAACCGAAACAACTCCTGATCCTGTGGTAGAGACAGGACTCACAATACCATAAACATTCAACCGAACAGCGTCATTGCAGACCCGAGCGTAACGAACAGTTCGAAATTTATATAGATTTACGTTTATTTACTCAGTCATGCCCAGTATGCTTTTATAATAAAGTATGATGCTTAAGCTACTTACTCTAAAAAAGATATGATGATGACCTTTTCAATAAAAAAAACATCAAACACTTTAGCGCTGAGCATGCTAAACCATACTGTAGTGACCTGTTAAATTTTGCAGGGACAAAACATCCAAGTTAGAGGAAATGTGAGCTACCTACTAAAAACACTTGCCCAAGGTGGCGTACCTGTTCCATCTCAAACATTCACAATCAGCGGAACAGGAACATGCAACACCAAACATCCGATAGGTTATACTCGCTTAAACGACAATAACCTAAATAACTATAGCTTAAGCCAGGCGTTGGCAGTACCCACTGACAAAGGCTCAATAAAACTTGTGCTGTCACCGCTTTGTGCATTGAGCCATTGCAAAGTATGTTGTGCTTTTGCACACCCGTTCTGACCGGCAGCTTTCAACCAACGCTTAGCTTTCTCCTCATTTTTATCCCCTAATTCCCCCTGATAATAAAGCATCGCTAAATGATATTGAGCATAACCATTACCACGGTCTGAAAGTTTTTGATACAACGCTGCTGCTTTTTCACTATCTTTAGGAATACCCTGACCTGCTTCATATAATTTAGCCAGTGCAAGTATGGCTTTCGCATTACCTTTATCAGCTGCTGCTTGATAATGACGTGCGGCATCCTCTAAGTTTTTTGTCATGCCTTGGTCTTTTTCTTACATTTTTCCTAATTGATATAACGCATCACGGTTTCCTTTTTTAGCTGCTTTTTTGTACCATTTTGCTGCTATTTTTTCATTTCTAAATTTGCCCGTGTCATGTAAATAAATACCCGCCAGTTGCACCATGGCACGTACATGCCCTTGCTCTGCCGATTTAAGATATAAGCTTTCTGCTTTATCTTTATTGACCGGATAACCTTTACCGTATTCATAAATTAAGCCCAAATCAAACTGCCCAATGGCGTTATTTTTTTGAGACGCAATATCATAAGCCGCGTGTGCTTGTTGATAATTATTATCAACGGTTTCATATACAAAGCCTAATGCAATGGCTGCTGGTGCATACTGCTTCCCTGCTTTTTGATACCATTGTTTTGCGACCTCATCATTTGGGTACTGACTAAGATGACCCATTTGATTTAAACGTCCTAATAAGTATTGCGCAATAGGCTGTCCTTGATTCGCAGCCAATGTATACCAACGCGCTGCTTCATCAAAATTCACCTTACCCCCTAAACCCTGCTCTAATAAATAAGCTAGCTTTAACTGTGCATCACGTGAGCCTCTTTCAGCCAGTGTTTGATAAATATTACGTGCTTCTTTCATCGCAGTATCATCTTCCGCGCGCGTTAATGCATTATCTGCCAGTAATAAACTGGCACGACTATTTCCTTTTTGATGCGCTTTTTCTAAAATATCTAAAAAAGGCATTTGTTTATCATGAGACAAAATTGCCAAGTTAAAATCAGCAAACGAAAAACCTGCGGCTTGTGCTTGTTTTAATAATTCAGCTGATTTCTCTTGATCTTCACTGACCTCATGCCCTGTTGCATGATAAGTACCTAAAATAAAAGCACTCACTGGATTTGCTTTTGCTTTTTGATACCAATAGACAGCCTCACCACTGTCAGGCGCGCCTCCAATGCCTCTATCCAGTAACATGCCATATAAAAGCGCTGCTTTGTCATTCCCTGCTTTTGCTTCTTTTTTAGCAACCTGAAGTGCACGTGCTTGTTTTGCTTTTGATGTATCCATTGCATCAAAAAATGCGAGGGGTAAAACAGCTTCTTTAATGCCTTTGGCCGCTGCATGTTGATACAAGCGTTTCATTAAAGCATTGCGTTTTTCTTTTTCTTGCACGCTTAAGCTACCGGTTTTATCCCGTACCATCATTTCAGCTAAACGATACTCACCTTCTGGTAATTGATTAAATGCAGCAAGAGAGTACATGGCCATCGCGCGTTTTGGATTGGGTTCAATCGCCCATTTACCCTCTGCATCTTTCTGCCCATGCTCAAATAAATAGCCCAGCACATACTGTGACTCAGGGTTGCCTTTAAAAGCCGCGTCATTAAACCAACCGAGCGCTTGCTGATAATCAGGCGTTTTATTTTCCTCTGTTAGATTTTCCCCGGTTAAGTAAAATAACCCCAGCGTATATTCTGCTTTTAAATCTTGCTGCGCAATGGCTTGCATATAATAATCAACAGCTTTTTCTTGATCTTTTTTAACACTGATACCGTGCTGATAAAGCTGTCCTAAAGCAAATTGCGCTGTCGGATCGCCTAATGCTGCTTTTTCTTCAAGTAATACTGAGTATTTTTTTTCAGCTAAATCATATTTTGGAAAATCTATTTTTTGATGTTGCTGGGGCAAAGCTTTTACTAATACATCGTAATAGGCTGTTAATGGAATACTATTTGGCTTAATCATTTTAAAATTGGGTTGATACAGCGCTTTTCGACTCACACCAGCCATTTGTGGCGGTTGATTGTATTGATTTTGATGTCTCGCCGCATTATCCGTCCAATCATTATATATACCACTCAAACCATAGCCGCAACTTGCAAAATCTAACGTTTTTCCGCGACTTAACCAATGCGCCGCTCGTGCTTCTGGTTTATCTGATAATTGATTGCTTGCAGCTTGATATTTATCGTTCCATGTTTTAGCCAAGGCTTCATCTGCATTTGCTTTGGCAAGCTTCGCAAGACCTTGCATCGCGGGTGTATACCCTGCAGCAAGGGCTGAGTCATATAGTCTTTTTGCTTCAGCCAAATCTTTAGGGGCTAGCTTTCCTTCCAGATAAACTTCTGCTAATAAATACTCACCTTCTGGCTCTTTTTGTTCGACTGCTCGCTTAACCCAAATCATCCCTAAACGCTTATTAGAAGCATGTCTGCTTTCTAAAAAATGCTCTGCAAGACTGGCTTGCGCTAAACTATCACCTTGTTTTGAAGCCATGATGTCATAGCGCCGTGCTTTGTCTTCATTTCTTTTGACGCCCACACCAAAATGATAGGCTGCAGCAGTATAAAGCTGCGCTTTTAAATCACCTTTTTCAGCTGCTTTTTTAAACCACTTTAAAGCTTCAGTCGGATTTTTCTCATGAATCAACTCATAACGTGCCATTTGTTTTTGTGCCGGTAAATACCCTCTATCTGCCGATGCTTTTAAATTTTGAATGGCACGTTGATTATTTTTAAGCATACCGTACCCATATAAATACATCTGCCCTAAATAATCATATCCCACTTTATCTGGCTTTGACCCATCTAAAAATTGCTTGGCTGCCTCGGTATAATGACCAGATCGATACGCTTCTAGTACATTACCTGCATGTGCTGCAGATGCATTGGCTAACACTGCAAGACAAAACCATGGCGCGATAGATTTCATGAAATTCTCCTGTTTTTCTTATTTGCTTTATATTTTTATTATCTTGGGATAATCCCGTAATAAATCACTTGCCTGACAGCACCCCCTCGGGTGTTACCATTGGCAAGCCAGTAATTTCCACGATTATTCATTCCATATTTAACACGTGCGTATTCACACACTTTCAATCCATTTTGACAGTTAATAATTTCGCCATGCGACGACTTTCCATTATGAATCGTACAGATATAATTCATTCTCTCGCTACTTGAGAGCACCGCCCAACGCCCAGGGGGAACCGTATGGTTAAGATACACACTTTGACTGCTCTCTGATTGCCGCATTTGATATAAATTAATCGCTTTTTTATTCTTATTATAAATAAAATATAGCGACTGAGAGTCACCAACACTTGCAGGTAAAATTTGTAGGACATTTAGATCAAACCCATAACCTACATCTTTGCACCCTAAAGGACTTCTTATTTCAGCATCTCGTTTTGCAGCAAAACCTAAGACTGGCGCGCTTAAAAGCAAGATAGAAGCACCTAAAATTTGTAAAGACTTACGATAATTAAATATTTTCATTATGAAACGCTCCCAGCAGATTGAGCCGGACGAACAATCACTGGTGTTCCTTTTTGATTGTTCTCATCCGTCGATATCTCAACAAATTCTTCATTGAGCCATTTGGCATCACGCGTAAACATACGGACACAACCATGACTGGCGCGACGCCCTGGAATATCATTTGAACCATGCATTGCAAATCCTTTATGAAAATACATGCAATAAGGCATGGGCGCACCCCCGCGACCCACAGGATACACATCTGATTTACAGCGTGAATTTTCCTTACTAAACATTCTAAAAATACCCGACATCGTTCGGCACGATTTGCTACTATTATCTGAGCATTTATCACTTCCTGAGGCAATTGGACCCCAATTTAAAAGCTTCCCATTGGCATCATAAGCCCCCCAAGCCAACTTATCTTGATCAACAATAATTTGTTTCTCATGAGGCTCCATTTTTTTAGGAAAAGGGGCTATGTCTAAAATCGTTAGTTCTTTTAGGTTTTTAGGCACGACAATCACTTTCCCAGCCCAAAGGGAGTTATAAGTTCGGTTAAGGCGCTGTACTAAGTCCCTATCTTGGTTGTCAGGAAACAAACGCTTCCACGACTGTCCACTTTTAACTTTAATACAATCAAATTGCGGGTGTTTACATAGATTAGGCCCATAGTACAGCGGATTTGCAGCCCATGATGCTGACACAGCAGTAAAAGAAGTGCTCACTAGAACCAACAATAAACGTTGTAACTTATTCATATGTCCTCCAACCATCTGTCTGACGCTCATAAATTGCGTCTACCTAGATAAGCTGTCGGCCAAGATGATTAAAAGTTTAGCTTTTAAAATGCACGGGGTGTCATAGAAAAATAGACATTTTCTGTATATCTTTTTGTTGCGTTATATTACAAATGCAGCCGCTCTAAGGCATTCAAGGTCAGTAAGTGATAAGACTAGTCATGACCATCATGAAAATATGAATAAATAGTATCCGCTAAAGCTTGATTAATCCCCGTGACTTTCACAAGCTCTTCACGAGGCGCTTTCATCAACTCACGCATGCCGCCAAACTGCTTCAGCAATGCTTGACGGCGTTTTTCACCCACCCCTGGAATATTATCTAAAGCTGAACTGAGTGCACGTTTTTGGCGTTTTTTACGATGATTGGTAATGGCAAAACGATGGGCTTCATCTCGAATGTGTTGCAATAAATGCAGTGCTGGTGAGTCTTCTGCAAGACTCATCTCCTGCATACTATCCCCTAACACCAAGCGCTCAAGCCCTGCTTTCCGTGTGACGCCTTTGGCAACGCCCAAAAGCATAAAGTCATGAAATTTATCAGGCGCATCCAGTGCTGCCAATGCTTTTTTAGAGACGCTCACTTGCCCTTTACCGCCATCAATAATAATTAATTCAGGCCAAGGTTTTTTATCACGCAGTAGCCCTTTAAAATAACGGCTCACCGCTTGTGACATGGCCGCATAATCATCTCCTGGTGTAATATCTCGAATATTTAAACGTCGGTAAGCTGATTTTAAAGGTCCGTTATTATCAAAAACCACTACTGATGCAATCGCATCTTGACCTTGTGTGTGACTAATATCAAAACACACCATCTGTATGATTTTTGATTTTATTTTTAGCGCTGTTTCTAATGCTTGATAACGCGTTTTAAGCAGTGCTTTAGAGCTGATATGCAATGAAACAGCACGTTTTAAATTATCAAGTGCAAAGTCGACCCAACGCATACGCCCACCACGCGTCGGCTTTTCTATGCGACACACACGACCACGACGTTCACGTAATGCTGCCTCCAAAAGACTTTGATGATCAATCGTTTGATTGATTAAAATAGAAGCCGGAATGCGTGATGGCGTATCTAAATACCGATGTGAGATAAAAGCTTCAAATACAGCTTGTTCTAGTGTATTCTCTTCAAGACCCGCGCGAGGTATGACCGGGAAAAACGTTTGGTTATCTATAATTTCGCCACCGCGTATCGCAACCCATTGCACGCAAGCAAAGTCACTTTGAACCTCACTCACAATTACATCAGCATCTCCCGTGCCACCTGTGACGCCTTGTTGCTCTTGAATAAGCCTTAGGTGCTTAATTTGGTCTCTTAGCATCGCCGCTTCTTCAAACGCCATATTAGAAACAGCTTCATCCATACGCGCTAATAACGCATTTAAAAGCACTTGTGATTTACCTTCTAAAAACTTCACTGCATCTTTGACAGAGGCTTGATAAGCTTCTTTTGAAATCAATCCAACACAAGGTGCACGACACCGTCCAATTTGATACTGTAAACAAGGACGTGAACGGCTTGAAAAATCAGTATCTTGGCAATTTCTTAATTGGAAGACTTTCTGAATCGTATTCAAGGTTTCTCGGACAGCAAGTACACTCGGATAAGGACCAAAATAACCTTTGGTTTGCGGATTTTTTTTCGTTCGCATCAGACTTAAACGAGGATAAACATGTTTTAAATCTAAATATAAATACGGGTATGACTTATCATCTCGCATGAGTATATTATATTTAGGCCGCAATGTTTTAATCAGCTGACTTTCAAGCAATAAAGCTTCTGTTTCGCTACGCGTGACACTAATCAGAATGCTTTCGATTTGCTGCACTAAAGCACGTGTTTTACTGCCTTTATCAGACTGATTAAAATAGCTTTGCACGCGCTTTTTTAAATCCGTTGCTTTACCCACGTAAATAACACGTTGCTTTGCATCGCACATACGATACACACCCGGTGCCGCCGGTAAATGTGCAAGTGTTTCAGCGAGTTCAGGAGATGGTGTCTTTGGTTTCATCTGCATGAGGCTCAAATACACCATGCTTAATTGCAAAGTGCATGAGTTCAATATCGTTTTTAATGCCTAGCTTTTCAAACATCCGATATCGATAAGTCCCAACTGTTTTAGGGCTTAAAAAAAGCTTTTCTCCGATTTGGTTGACGGTTAAGCCACGAGTAATCATCAGCATCACCTGCATTTCACGCTCGGACAAATCATCTAGCGGTGAGGCTTTGCTTGGTTTTAAACTGCTTAGCGCCATTTTTTGAGCTATTGGTGCACTGAGATATTGCTCACCTTCAAAAACTTTTTGAATTGCTTGGAGCATTTCCTCAGCAGCTGAATCTTTGGTTAAATAACCCATCGCGCCTAATTGCAATAATTTTGTTGGCAATGGATCGGTTGTTACTGCGGTTAAAACAATAATGCGGATATTATTTTTAATTTGTTTGAGTCTTCTGGTGACTTCCCAGCCATCCATGCCTGGCATCTTCATATCCAGCAAAATAACATCCGGATGATGGGCTTTGACCGCTTTTAAAGCCGTATCACCGTCATGTGCTTCGGCAACCACATCAATATGATCGGCGTTGTCCAATAACAAGCGTATACCCATACGAACTAACTCATGGTCATCAACAATGAGTACTTTAATCAAGCTAAGCTCCTCGGTCATTCCCTGATAGGACACACACGAAAGATGCGTGAAATACTAGCAAAACTTTTGTTATATTACAATCACTTGTTCAATCAAATATACCCGTGATCTTTGAAAATGCTTGCATTATTGGTTTGCGAGGATCATGCTT